>NZ_JAMYKU010000002.1:0-394590 GCF_040317575.1 Mesorhizobium sp. M1423 | reverse complement strand
CCCCGCCGCGGGGGTTTTGGTCTTTTTGCACTTATTTCCCTTTATATCTTGTGTGGTAATGGGGGGTGGGGGCCCACTTGCCCATATGCGCCCTGCCTCCATTGGGCGAGGAACCAGGTTCTGCAATGTCTGGCCCGCTACGCGCTTGTATCCTGCAGGTTTTTCGGGGGATGATGTCGGGCTTGCGGCTGGTGGTGCGTCCTTGGGGCGAAACCGTCGCAACTCTTGGGAGGACATCATGACCTTGGAAACCACTCAATCATCCGTTCAGTCGCCGTGGCAGACCGCGGCAATCCTTGTCGCCCGCCTGATCTTTGCCGCCGTCTTCCTGATGGCCGTGACCTTCAAATTCATCGATATCGGCGCCACCGCCGGCTATATCGCGGCGGCCGGATTTCCGTTCCCGCTGTTCCTGGCCTGGTGCGCAGCCCTGCTCGAGGTCGTCCTCGTCCTATGCTTCCTGACCGGCGCCTTCTTCTCCTGGGCAGCACTCGTCGCCGGCGCCTATGTGCTGTTCCTGGGCTTCGCCTTCCACGGGCCATCGCACTGGGCCGGCAACCAGGCGGAGTTCGGCTTCTTCGTCGACCATTTCACCTTCCTGGCCGGGCTGCTGTTTGCCGCCGTGCACGGGCCAGGCCGCGTCCTGGCGCTGAAGCTTGGCAGGGGGTGATGCCGGAATTTCGGATCCGGCGTCTCGATCCGCACCAGCATCGTCGTGACATCGAGCACGGCCGGGTCCCGTCATTCAGGCCATCGCAGGTCGAGTGCAATAAAAGCGACAGCTAAAGTAACGGGCGTTCTAGGTTTATGCTTTTTGTAGAGGCGCCTGCATTCCCTCTGTACTTCCACTTTCGACGGGCTAAGCAAGACACGGGTCTTGAGGGGGAATTCATGAACATCGCCACGCGTTTTGCTGCCGCCATGATCGGCGCGTCACTGCTTGCCGGCTGCACCACGTTGACCGAAGGCGAATTCAACACGATGCATGCCACGCTTGAAGGCAGCCCTGCCGTGAAGCGCCTGGTCATCAAGGACTGCATTGCAAGAGAGAAATCCACGTCGCTCGGCGAAAAGAAGACTTACGCTGCGTTCATGAATGTGAGCGTGGCGAGTACGAGACGGCCCTGTGCAGCCGTATCAGCAATGCCATTGCCAGTGGCAGACTGACCTACGCCGACTGTGTGAAGCTGCATTCGCCAACCGCCGACAACAGCAAGGTCATCAGGATCATGCAGGGCCGCTAGCAGTCGCCGCCAGCCCGGCACGGCAGCCGTTATCGCTGTGTCAACTCCGATCGCGGCGCCAGTTATGATCGCCGCGTCACATCTGGTCGTTGTAAGGTTCCTTGATCTGACCGACCATGCGCGCCAGTTTCGAGAAGGACGGCATGTCCGTCTCCGGCTGACACTGATTGGCCAACTCCAGCAGTCGGATCGGGAAGTTGACGGCGTCGCGGCTCGACGCCGACATGCCTTCGGACCTTTCCTCGTTGGTCTCGCTGGCTTCGGCCTTGCGCAAGGCGATGTCTATCTCCTCGACAGAGAGCACGCCCTTGCGGACCAGGACCTGATTGATCGATGCGATGGCCATAAGCAGGCCTTCGAGTTGCAGATTGGCGACGTTCATGGCTTTTGCTCCCATTGGCTAAGCTTCAAACGCGCGAATGCCTGTTCTGATCCGGACGGTGGCGTCTCGCCGGCCGGTGTGCTCGCCCACCACCTCGCATTTTTTGCCGCCGCAACGTATTTTGTTCTTGCTTTGTGCCGGCAGCTATGCTACTAATCTGGGTATGGTGCTAATTGGCTCCAACGACCCGCCCGCCGAGGCGGGTTTTTTGTTTCAGGCCGGTTTGGAGACGATTACGGCGAGCGAGGCGAGCTTTCCGTCGCTCAGGCTTCGGATGTAGTTGCGGCGGCGCTGCAGGAATTCCGCGCCCATGACGATTTCATTTGCCTGCTGCTGCGCCGGCGAGGGCACGATGCCGGAATTGGCTCTCTGCAGCGCCAGCTCAACATGTTCGCCGGTTTCGTCGACGATCTCGTCGATGCGAAACCCGGCATCTGCAAACAGGGTTTTCAATTTTTCCCGATCGGCGAGGTGACTGGTCGCCGGCGAAACCGCCCAGGGCATGGGGTAGTACGGCTCGCCGCCGGCGAGCACGGCCTCGGTCCAGATCAGCCTGCCTCGCGGTTTCAGCACGCGCCAGGCCTCGTCGATGACCGCGGCCTTATTCTCGATGTTCATGCCGACATAGAAGCAGATCGCCGCATTGAACGTGCTGTCGCCAAAAGGCAATTTCGTCGCGTCGGCCTGATGGAAGCGAACCTTGTCGGACAATCCGCTGAGTGCGGTCAGTCGGCTCGACGCGGCGACAAAGGCCGGCGTCAGGTCGATGCCGTCGACCTGGCAGCCATAGGTCGAGGCCAGAAATCTTGCCGGCCCGCCAATGCCGCTGCCGATATCCAAGATCCGATCTGTCGGCGAAGGCGCAAGACGGGCAGCATGCTCCCGCGTGGCGATCAGTTCGCGGCCATGGAGCTGATCGAATGGATAGAGTTGCGCGGCGGCGAGTTTGCCGGCCGGGTCGGCGTCCGGGATCGCGGCCAATATGCGATCGACGATGCCGTCGCTGCCGTAGTGACCGGTGACATTGCCCATGACGCGTTCCCCTCAAGCGCAAACACCATCCCATCAACGCAAGTCTCACGCAATGCCCCGCCTTTCTCGCCAAAGAACCCCTCTTTCCAGCCGTCCACCGATGAAGGGTGCGAGGTCGTCAGTGCATTTTTTTCCGCTGGTGCCACATTTTGTTCTTGCTTTGTGCCGGCAGCTATGCTACTAATTTGGGTATGGTGCCAATTGGCTCCAACGACCCGCCCGCCGAGGCGGGTTTTTTGTTTCAGGCTTCCTTTTCGATCGAATGGTGTGCGTGCTGCCGGCTGTAAGTCGGCGGGACAGCGCCCCCCTCTGTCCTGCCCTCTTCCCACCACTTGGCATCTCCCCCACGAGGGGGGAGATCGGCAGCTTTGGCGACAGCACCTTTTTTGCATCCTACAAAATTGGCGAAAGCGGTGATGACAGCCAATCTCCCTCCTTGTGGGGAGATGTCCGGCAGGACAGAGGGGGGCGCGAAGGAACGCGACCTCGACGATCCTCAGATTAACGCGCCCGCGTGCGCCCATCCTAGGAAACGCACCATGTCCAACCGTTACGCCACCATCATCACCGACGATGACGGCCACGAGGTCGTCAGCGCCATTGGCGAGTTCGCCGGCGCCGCACCCTATGCACGCATCGGCCGCTTCGAACTGGTCGCCGCCGGCGTGCGGATCGGTATGCTGCGTGGCGGTACCGTCGATGCGGTCGGCGGCTTCGGCTTCCCGTCGGAAGCACTCGACGGCAAGGCGGTGGCAATTCTCAGGGCACGGCTGAATGCCTTGCCTGACGCCGGTGCGATGAAGCCCGGCACGCTGACTGATGCGAAGCCGGCGAGCCAGCCGCACAAGCCGAAGTCGGCACGCGCCGGCAAGAAGGCCAAGCCGCGCAAGCGCATTGTGCGGCCAGCCAACAAGAAGCCGGCGATCTCCGCCGGGGCGGCAGAGTAGGGCATGGCCAAGGCTCCTTCCACCGGCGATCCCCAGCCGCACGATCAAGCACCCGGCAAGCGAACCAAGCGGGCGAAGAAGACGCTGGCCGACGGCTTCCTCGAAGCGATCCGCGCCGATTTCCGCGCCCATGGCGCCGGCGTCATCGCCGAGGTGCGCGCCGAAAAGCCCGATCAGTATCTGAAGCTCGTGCTCTCGGTGCTGCCCAAGGATCTTAGTGTCAACATCAACAATCTGGATGCATTGAGCGATGACGAAATCAGGCAGCGCATCCGCGGCCTCGAAGCCGTCCTTAGGCCGTTCCTCGAGAAGCCGGACTTCGCAAAAGGCTTCGCCCAGCCGGGCGGCAAGGAAGGAATATCTCAGCCTGCTGGCGGAGCTGGACCGGAGGCGCCGCACTAACCAGCTTGCCGCCTATCGGCCCTATCGGATATCGTCTTCGAGGTGATCGTGCGCCGGTTCGGGCCGGTGAAGGAGGAGTAAGCCGCCCAAGCCTGACAAAAGAGTGATGTTCATTTGAGCCCGCCGCGTCGAAAGGTGCGGCGGGCTTTTTGCATTTTCCCTAGCATTCTGTACGATCTTTCCTTCGCGACAGGGCGGCTCGATCCGACGCCTGCCAGACCAAGATGCGCGTTAGGCTTCACGGGAGATGGTGTCATGCTTGCCAGAGTCCTGACACAAGCGGCAGTCCTGACAGCCGGGGCGCTTCTGTTTGCCGCGACGGCCTACGCCCGGCCGGACAGCCGCGCGATGACGTGCGAACAGACACAGCTTCTGATCCAGAGGCATCGCTCGGTGGTGCTCACCACCGGACGGAACACCTACGACCGATACGTCCGCCGATTCGGCAATGAATGCGACTGGCCGCAGCTGCCGCGCGCCGCTTATATCAAGACGCGTGACGGTCAATGTCTGGTCTATCGCTGCCAGGAGCCGGTCTTCGACCTCCCGAATTGAAAGCAGGGTTTTTTCATCCGGCCGCCGACGCGGACAGCGAGGGCAGTGCGAAAGGCAGTCGCTCATTCCTCGTCGAAAGGACCACCTTCGCGTGCGAGATCGCGTGAAATAACGCGTTCATCGGTATCGTCCGGCAAGGCCTCGTCGCTTTCCTGGTAAGCGTTATCGTCGTCCTCCTCCGGCAGTTCGCCGTCTTTCTCGACATCGTAACGGATGTCGCCGTTTTGCGGCACGCCGTCTGGGAGGATTCTCCCGCTCCGGATGGCATCCCAGTCCTGTTGCTGGATGGACGGGCTCTCCGTCTCGTCGTCGGTTCGTTCTTTCCTGCGCGGTTCCATCGCTGGTTCTCCATAATGTCGGCGGCCCTGAACTGGCTCAGTGGTTGAACTCATAAGTCTGGCGGCCGGTTCCCGGGACACTGCGGTCCGGGCGCATTGCCGCACGACGGAACCAATCGCGCCTGCCTGGCTTCACAAGTCAGACGATCCTGGCGCGAAAGGAGCTCGACATGAGACCGCTCATTTTCTTGCCGTACATGCTAGGCGCGCTGGTGCTGGCGGTGCCAGCGTCCGCGCAGCCGGGCGAACAGTCGCAATCCGACCGCTGCAAGGTCGAGCCGCCGGACAAGAACAGCCAGCAGCAGCAGCCGGCCGGCAACAATTTGTCCGATACGCTCGAGCCGTGCGGTGGCGTGCTGAAGCCGCCGCCAACGGGCGATCAGGGCATGGCGGCGCCGCCGCCGGATGAGGGCAGGACCCCGGTGATCAAGCCCGGCGATGTGCCGCCACAGCCGCCCAAGCAGTAGCCGCTTCATTTGCTGCCACAGGGGCTGCCCATGGGGCTGCGACGGGCGGTAACGCCGCGCCGTTCGAGCCGGCAGGTTTGTTGCAGTCGCCTAGGAACATTAGCTTGTCCTAAATGTTGTTTTAGACGCAGCCGATATCACCCCCTCCGGTATCGCTGCTGATCGGGAAACCGATCGGCCCGCGTCTTGCGACGCGGGCCACCGCAGTTCATCCGCAGTCCATTCGCCGCACCGAACGGGCACTTCACCGCTATTCGATTAGCCGCCACTTACGGAACAACAAGGTGGCCTGGGCGTTTGCCTAGAGGGTTCGCCGCTTCGACCGGAATGCCGCGTCGCAACCGTAAAGGCGAGGCCCGTAACAACAGGAGTAGACGATGAAAATCCACCTTGTTCCTGCTGCGGCGGGGTTGGTGTTGCTCGCCGGCGTCGGCGTGGCCACCGCAGACCAGGTGATTGTCACGCCCGAACAGCAGACGGTCATCCGCGAATACGTCCACAAGCACCCGTTGGCGTCGATCAATCTTCTGGGGGTGGAGCTCAATATCGGTTCCACGATGCCCGATACGGTCGAGCTGCAACCGATCGATGTTCCCGACGTGCAGTACAGATACGTCGTCGTCGGCAATCGCACCGTGCTCGTCGACCCAGGCACCCGCAAGATCGTGCAGGTCATCGAGTGATCGGCGTTCCCAAACCGCGAACCGGATTTGGAAAGGTCACGGTCTTATGAAATCGAGTTCCATCCCGAGCGATCGGGATGGAGCTGCCGCTGTCGTCTCGGAATAAGGAAGGAGCCATTCCCATGCTGCCGCATGTCGAGCCGACCAACGTGGCCGCAGCCGTCGACAAACTGCTTGCTGACCGAGGCGATGGCCTGCTGTCGATGAAGGCAGCGATTGCGCTGTTGCGCGAACGCACCGGAACGGAGCGCTCGGACGCCGATCTTGAAGGGCTGATCATCAAGAAGGCGGCGCTCCTCGGCGTTGCTGTCCTGTGTGACAGAGAGGCTCAATAACGGTGCCTGCCGCTCAAGACGCGGGTCGAAATTTCGGCTAGAACAAAGTTGCTTACGCATGAACCGAGCCGACGGAGGCAACAGTGACGGACAGGCAGGAACGGATTCGCCAGCGGGCACACGCGATCTGGGAACAGGCAGGCAGGCCCGACGGATCGCATCAGCAGCATTGGGATCAGGCTACCGCCGAGATCGACGCAGAAACCGCCGCGCAGGAGACCGCCAGCCGGCCGAAGCCGAAAGCACGCCAGCCTAAGCCGACGCCGGCCGCCAAAGAGGGAACCAAACCCAAGGCGCGACCGCGCAAAGCGTGAACTCGAGCGGATTTGATTGCATCGCTGGATCTCGCGGTTCGGTTGGGCCCATCGTAAAGCGGGACCAGTCCTAACCGGTCCCGCTGCCGTAAGCCCACCTGCGATGGCAAGCCGGATTGTCGTGGCTTACTACTTACCCAATTGTTGTCGTTGACAGTCGGGGAAACCGTCCCGGCAGGCTTGTTGGACGCATCGGGTTGGGCACCTTGCGGGGTTGCAGCGCAGTTTTGATCCGCATTGGAGTTCATGGCACCCGTCGTGCCCATCGTGCTGCGGGTCGTGCCAGGGTCGATGCCATTCGGCTTGGGCTGGACGACGACGCTCTTCTCACTGCCAGGCGCATTGTTGTCCGAGCTGGCATTCTGGGCCATCACCGCGGTCGCCAGACCGGCTGCAAGTATGGAGGCTGTCACGATTTTCGTAAGCATGTTGATCTCCATCATTCGGTTGTCGTCGCATGGCGACTACAGAGAAAACAATGCGGGCGACGGAAAGGTTCTGGCAAAAATGGCGCAGCACGGCGAAGCAAACACGCGCATGGCGGACCTTCTCGGCCCGTTTTCTATTGCCTCGTGTCGGATTGATGTAGTCGTTTTCAGATTTAAGAATTCGCCTTATTTCGATCGCTGACCGTTGCGGCGACGTTCGTCTATCGCGGCGCCCATCAGTTGACGCTCGCATTGCTTCACCCGGCAGAGGACCTTCCCGAAGTAAAACTTTCGGAAAATTTCACTACAAACTTCACTCGGCTGTTGTGTGAACAGATACCATGAGGCCAGTAAGTTGATCGGCAAAGAAACCGATAATCTTCTTGCAAATTAGTAGGTATGCAACCGGCGATGTCGCGGGCTGTTCAGCGCAACTACAGCAAGGAGAGTGTTATGACCATCATAATCAAAACAATCACCGATGCGGTGGCGGGCAGCGCAGTTGTTTTCATGCTCTCGATGCCCGTGAATGCCGCGGACGGAATTGCCGTTGGTGTTGGCACTTCCATTGGCGGCAACGGCGGCATCAAAGCCGGCCTCGGCGCGACGGTTGGTGGCCGCCAAGGCATCAACGCTGGTGCCGGCGCAACGGTTGGGGGCAGCGGCGGCATCAAGGCCGGCCTCGGTGCGTCGCTGGGCGGCAGTCGCGGCATCAACGCCGGCGCCGGCGCAACGGTTGGCGGTTCCAGCGGCATTGCCGCGGGCGCCGGCGCGTCGGTCGCGGGCAGAAGCGGCATCAACGCCGGTGCCGGCGCCACGATCGGCGGTTCCGGTGGCATTGCCGCCGGCGCCGGGGTAGGTATCGGCAGCGGCGTCAGGGCCGGCGCGGGGGTCGGGATCGGCAGCGGCATCAATGTCGGCGCCGGTGTCGGGATCGGCGGTGGTACCAATTCGAGCAATCCGTCCAACCCGGGCAGCCCGTCCAATCCCAACAATCCCAGCAATCCCAACTTACCCCAGGTCGTCGCCGACATGTCGAGCGACAAGTTGGCCAGGATGAAGAGGCGCTGCGTCGACGTGCTCAGCAGCGAAGGCACTTATGACAGCGATTTGCGCCAGTTGTGCCTGCTGATCGCGCGCCGCTAGGGCGAATACATCGGAATGAAATGTCGGACCGGCCGAGAGGCCTTCGTCCACCAAACCTCCATCAGTCCAAAGCCCGCCATAATGGCGGGCTTTTTGCCGAGCACGTGGCGGCAGCATGACGGGGGCTCACAAGAGCACGCGCCTCAATGCGTTTGACGGCCAAAATCCGGCGAAACGGTCACCCCGCCCTCCAAGGCGTCCCGACCCAGCGCGGGACTGCTTTGCATCGGTTCGGGGCACGCGAACTCCGCCAGATCGGTTTCCGCGAAGCCGTCGAACTCGATAGCTGCGCCTTGGAGCTGGGCTGCTTGCATGACGAGCCATTCGATGTCTTCGCGCGCAACATTCTCGGCAAGGTTCTGCAGTCGCGCGGCTTCGGCGACAGCAGTCAGATTGATGGCAATCCCGGACCGCAATGTAGCTCGGACTCGGGAACTGACGTCTTCGTGCAGGCGAACCGAAAATCCGTAGCGCATGGAAAACCTTCCTTTCGGGAGCGGTTTGTCCCTCGTGTTCTACCATGCGCCCAGGGTCCGCGATTAGCAAGCGAAATCATCAAAAATCGTGTTGTGCCAAATAGTTAGCGTATTTTGTTGATTGCCCATTTGATGCTTGATCCGCTTCATCGGACTTCTGCACGGATCATGCATCTGGAGGTCTTGACGTACTCTGCCAATATACCTAACTCTACAAAGAATTAGGAACATACTAACTCAGCTAATTTTAGCCTGGTATGGCTGGAGGCCGAGATGTCCGAACTGGAACGCCCGGAACGATTGCAGATCATGCTGACCGTCGATGAACTGGCGGCATTGGAGAACTGGCGCTTCGACAAGCGCATGCCGAGCCGGTCGGCTGCGGTACGCGAACTTTTGAGGCGAGGCCTCACAGCCGATGGCTTCCTGACGGCGGCGCATGGGACCAAGTCGCGCGACTTCGGCATTCTGCCGCATTCTGCCGATGGTGACGGGGCAGCCGAGGGGTCTTCCAGCAGCGAACAGTGAATCTCCAGCGACCCCGTTCGCCCGCCGCACCTCGCATGGCCTTCACGGCCGCTGGGTATCATCAAGCAGCTTGGTTTATCTGTGTGGCCCCTCCGCCGTCGGTTGACAGAGCTGGCGTTGCAGATACATTGCACAGGACTATACAGGTGCAATGAACAGGTATGCCTATGGTCCGCCGCGTGGTCCCATCGTCTCCCGGTACGGGCAAGCCCGAACAGATCGCCACGGTTCTCGAACATGAAATCCGCTCCGGTGTTCTGGGCTTCGGCGACCGGTTGCAAAGCGAGAACGAGCTCGTCCAGCGTTTCTCCGTCAGCCGCAACACCGTTCGCAAGGGCCTCGAGGAACTGTCCAGCCGCGGGCTGATCACCACCAAGGTCGGCATCGGCTCTTTCGTCACCTTCGATGGCAAGCCCGTCGATGACTCAATCGGTTGGTCGCGGGCGCTCGCCAACGCCGGCGCAAATGCCGAGACGCGGACGCTGCGGCTCGAGGTGATCGAGGACCCTGATCTTGCCGCACTGCTTGGTATAGAAAACCCGTTTTTCATCGCTGTCGATCGGGTGCGCACCAATGCCAGCGACGGCCACGCTATCTCCATTGAGCGCAGCCGCCTGCCATTGTCACCCGAACTGGAGGACGTGCCGTTACGCGGTCTGCGCGAAGGCTCGCTCCACCAGACGCTCCGCGGCGCCGGTCTCATTCCAGACCATGGCGAGGAATGGGTCGGCATCGAAATGCTCAACCCTGAGGACGCCGCAATCCTCGGCTGCCCGCAAGGCACGCCGTTCCTGCGCGGTTGCCGCTTGACCCGCGCCGCCGATGACCGGCCGATCGAATATGTGACCAGCCTGCTCAACCCGGCGCATTTTGCGCTGCATATGAGGTTCTGAGTGATGCCGGACGACACCGGGAACATAACCGATCGGGCCATGGGAGCGCTTGTGGGCGGGGCACTGGGAGATGCGCTGGGAATGCCGACGCAGCTTTTGTCGCCGGCGCGGATTGCCGAACTCTACGGTCATGTCGAGGACTTCATTGCTCCTTTCGCCGACCATCCGGTGTCGAAGGGACTCCCGGCCGGGACGATCACCGACGACACAGAACAGGCGCTTCTGCTTGGCCGTATCCTGGTCGAATCCGGTAACCGGTTCGACCATGCGCGGTGGGTCAACGCGCTGCTCGACTGGGAACGCGATGTCAAGGCGCGCGGCAGCTACGATCTGCTGGGACCATCAACCAAACGCGCCATCGACGCCATCAATAACGGTATGCCAGCCGAGGAAGCGGGACGCAGCGGCGACACAAATGGTGCAGCCATGCGCATCGCGCCAGTCGGCATCATGATGCCGCCAGAGCCGCTTGACGCACTGGTCGGCAAAGTGGCCGAAACTTGCAGGGCGACGCACAACACGTCAATCGCAATCGCTTCGGCCGCAGCGGTCGCTGCCGCCATCAGTCGCGGCATCGCTGGCGGTGACTGGCGCGCCGCTTCCGACAGAGCCATCGCCGGGGCGAGGCACGGGGCAACGCTCGGCTATTGGGTGACCGGCGGTGACATCGCCGCGCGCATTGGGTGGGCGCAGAAGCTCGTACGCGGCAAGGAGACGAGCGACGCGATCCGGCTGATCACCGATTTGGTCGGCACCGGCGTCGCCAGTCAGGAGTCCGTTCCGGCTGCATTCGCGGTGCTGGAAGTCGCCGGCGGCGATCCCTGGCAAGCGGCAGTCATCAGCGCCAATCTCGGTGGCGACACCGACACGATCGGCGCCATCGCGGCCGGCATGGCCGGTGCCTGCACCGGCTTTTCCCGATTGCCACAGAAACACATCGCCCGGATCAAAGGCCTAGACATTGGGCGGGTGCGCGCGCTCGCCGCCGACTTGGTCGCCCTGCGGACGGCGAAGAGCAGGTCCGGCAAGGATGCGGCAGCATGAGCGGGCGTCTCGTCCATATCGGCAGCGCGGTGGTCGACTATGTCTACCGCATCGATGCCTTGCCGGCACCGGGCACGGAGAAGACCGCATCGAGCTTTGCACAAGTCGCCGGCGGCGGCTTCAACATGATGGTCGCAGCCAGCCGCACCGGCATGAAGGTGGTGTTCGGCGGCCAGCTCGGCAGCGGACCCAATGGCGACTTCCTGCGCGCGGCCTTAGCCACGGAGGGGATCGAGACACTGACGCCGGCATCGCCGGTTTTGGACAGTGGCAATTGCGTCGCCATGGTCTCGAGCGATGCCGAGCGCACCTTCGTCTCGTGGCCTGGTGCAGAGAGTTTGCTCAGCCTTGACATGATGGCGCTCATCTCGGTCGCACCGGGCGACTGGGTGTTCACCTCCGGCTATACGCTTAGCTATCCGGGAAGCCGAGAGGCGCTTGTCGACTGGATCGAGGTGCTGCCGGCGGAAATTCCTTTAGTCTTCGATCCGACGCCGATCATCTCAGACATTCCGCGCACCATTCTCGACCGGGTGCTGGCGCGCACGAGCTGGCTGAGCTGCAACGCCGCCGAAGCGGCTGAGATCGCCGGCACCGGCGATGTCGAGGCTATTGCTGCCCGGCTGCTGGCCAGCCACTGCCCCAACGCGGCAGGCGTGGTCGTCCGCGCTGGCGCAAAAGGCTGCTTCGTGCGGCTGGCCGACGGCACCGCCCAAGATGTGCCCGGGTTCAAGGTCGCGGCGGTAGACACCAACGGCGCCGGCGACACTCATATCGGCGCCTTCGTCAGCGCGCTGTCGCACGGCGTGTCGCCGTTCGAAGCGGCGCGTTACGCCAATGCGGCGGCGGCGCTCTCGGTCACCCGCCATGGCGGGTCGTCGGCGCCGAACGACCAGGAGATCCAGCGATTCCTCAGCCATGACGATATCGACCGACGACCGTGCATGGCCGGAAGCAAGAGGCCCATTTCTGACAGCCTAATGGGATAACAAGCCCGCCAACCGGGCAATAATGAGAGGAACGAACATGCGCATGCCCAAACTGACTGCTTTTCTGACGGCAACCGCTGTCTTCGCTTCGGCGCTTACGCTGGCCGCCAGGGCCGACGAGGTGCACGTACTCAACTGGAAGGGCTATGGCGCCGACGAGCCCTGGGCCATAGCCGCCTTCGAAAAGGCAACCGGCAACAAGGTCGTCAACGACTTCTTCAATTCCGAACAGGAAATGCTGACCAAGCTCAGGACCAATCCCGGCCTTTACGATGTCGTCATGATCAATGCCGCCTTCAACGATCAGGCGATGGCGGAAAAGCTCATTCAGCCGATCGACACGTCCAAGCTGCCGAACTATGCCGACATCAGCAAGGACAAGGCCGGATCATCGATGCTTGTCCATGACGGCAAGGTCTATGGGGTGCCGTGGGTTTGGGGGCTGACGGCGCTCGCCATCAACGACAAGTCATTCGACAAGCCGCCGACCAGCATCGCCGAAATGTGGGATCCCGCCCACAAGGGCCGCGTTACCATCCGTGACGATGCCGTCGAGGCCGTGCAGTTCGGCGCCATCGCTACCGGCCAGAACATCAACGACGTCAAGGACATGGAGGCGGTCAAGGCGAAGCTGACCTCGCTGATGCCGCAGATCAAGACGTTCTGGAGCTCGGAGAACGACTGGAACCAGATGGTTGCCTCCAACCAGATCGACATCGGCACCTATTGGAGCGGCTCGGCCGACCGCGCCAAGACGCATTTCAAGCTGCCGGTCTCGCTGGTCATTCCCCAGGAGGGTGCCGTCGCCTGGCTTGACGCCTTTTCCATTCCGGTCGGTTCCAAGAACGTCGCCGGGGCGCAAGCCTTCATCAACTACATGATCGACCCGAAGTTCTATGTCGAATGGGTCACCAAGGTCGGCGCGCCGGTGTCGGCCAACACCAAGGCGGTCGAAGCGCTGCCAGAGAGTTCCTTCAACCGCAAGGTGATGGGCGACCCGGCTGTCGCCAAGCGCATCCAGTTCCAGGCGCCGATTACTGACGCGCAGCGCGAGACCTATCTGGCGCTCTGGCAGCAGCTCAAGGTCGACGTGAAGTAACAGCAGAAGCCGCGATCAGCCGACCATCAACGTCGGCTGATCCTTCCTATCCTGGGAGGAGATGTCATGGCAGTACAGATCGCAGCCGCGTCGCGCAGCGGGCTGAGATCGGCCTTGCCGCTACTGGCGCCTGCCTATCTCTGGCTGACGGTTGCAATTTTCCTGCCGCTCTCGGCCATGGTCTTCTTCTCCTTCATGATCGATCTGCCGCTATCGGGAAAGCCGTGGGCATTCACGCTCGAACACTATGCCGCCTTCTTTTCACAAAGCCTTTACCTGACATTGCTGGTGGCCTCGCTGCGCCTCGGCCTCGAGGTGACGCTGTGGTGCATCGTCATCGGTTATCCCGCCGCTTACGTGCTGGCCAAGGTGCTGAAAGGCCGCAGCCGCGAGGCGATTTTCCTGCTCGTCATCCTGCCGTTCTGGTCGAACGGGCTGGTGCGCATCTTCTCGTGGGCGATGGTGCTGCGTGAAGGGGGCATTCTCGACACAGCGCTCAACGCCGTGCTGCCGTTCAAGATCAACATTGATCTCATGTATTCCTATCCGGCCGTCATTATCGGGCTGGTGCACTCCTACGTGCCTTACATGGTGCTGACCTGCTATCTGACCCTGCAGGCCATCGATGACTCGCTGATCGAGGCTGGGCGCTCGCTCGGCGCCTCGCGGCTGCAGGTGCTGAAGCGGGTCATCATTCCGCTGTCGATGCCGGGGCTGGTGGCTGGCGCAGCCCTCATCTTCGTCCCGGTCGTTGGCTCGTTCATGGAGCCGCGCATCCTTGGCGGCCGTACCGGCACCTTTTATGGCACTGTCATCGAGGACCAGTTCGTCGCCGTGTTCAACTGGCCGCTGGGTGCTGCGCTCTCCTTCATCCTGCTGGCTGTCGTGCTCGTCATCCTGGCGGTAGCCTCGCCGGTGCTGAGGAGGGCTACGTGATGGCGGCGACACGGATCCTCGAATGGCTCGGCCGCCTGTACGTCTGGCTATTGCTCGCCTTCCTCTATGTGCCCATCATCATCATGGCGCTGATGTCTTTCAACGTTTCGCCCTTCTACCAGCTGCCGTTCGAATGGACGACGGAATGGTATGCCTCGCTGTGGCAGAACGACCAGCTCATCTCAGCCACCTGGAACAGCCTCGAGATCGCGGTCATCACCACCATCATTTGCGTGGTGCTTGGCTCGGCGGCGTCACTGGCGCTCTACCGTTATGAGTTTCGCGGCAAGAAATTCCTGCAGGCGCTGCTGTTTCCGCCAATCGCCATTCCGTGGCTGATCACCGGCACGGCGATGTTGATCTTCTTCTTCGGCGTCGGCATCGGGCGCGGCCTGTTCGCCATCCTGCTCGGCCATGTCGCGCTTGCGCTGCCCTATGTCATCGTCGTGGTGTCGGCGCGACTGCAGACCTTCGCGCCCGAGTTGGAAGAGGCGGCGCGCTCGCTCGGCGCCAATCAATGGCAGGTGACGAACCGCGTCACGCTGCCCTGGATCATGCCGGGCGTCATCGCCGGAGGGCTGTTCGCCTTCGCCGTGTCCTTCGACCAGTTCGTCGTATCCTACTTCCTGTCGACGCCCGGTCAGACGACGCTGCCGGTCGAAATCTACGCCGCGATCCGCAAGGGTTTCACGCCCGAGATCAATGCTGTCTCGACGATCATCATTGTTGTGTCGATGGCGCTGATGCTGCTGACGGCGCGCTTCTTCAAATTCGGCGGAGAGAAATAATGGCGGGCGTGCAGGTATCGAATGTGTCGCGCAGTTTTGGCGCGCACAAGGCGCTGGACGATGTCTCGATCGATTTCGCCGACGGCGGCTTCTACGCCCTGCTCGGTCCCTCCGGCAGCGGCAAGACCACGCTGCTGCGCCAGATCGCAGGCTTCGACTTTCCCGACTCTGGTCGCATCTCCATAGGCGGCGAAAGTGTTGAGCGGGTGCCGGTGGAGAAGCGGCGCATCGGCATGGTGTTCCAGAACTACGCGCTCTTTCCCAATATGAGCGTCTCCGACAATGTCGCCTTCGGACTGTCGGTGCGCGGCGAGCCCAAGGCGGTGATTGCCAGCGAGGTGCAGCGCGCACTCGACCTCGTGCAACTCGGCACGCTCGGTGGTCGCCGGCCGCACCAGCTCTCCGGCGGCCAGCGCCAACGGGTGGCGCTCGCTCGCGCGATCGTCACCACGCCGCGCGTGCTTCTGCTCGACGAGCCGCTCGGCGCGCTCGACAAGGCGCTGCGCGTGGACATGCAAATCGAATTGAAGCGTATTCAGCGCGAGATCGGCATCACCACGATCTTCGTCACCCACGACCAGGAAGAAGCGCTGACGATGAGCGACCGCATCGGCATTCTGCGCGATGGCAAGCTGGTGCAGGAAGGCCCGCCCGAGGAGATCTACGATCGGCCGAAGAGTGAGTTTGCCGCCACCTTCCTGGGCGACGCCAACATCCTTCGCGGCAACGCCACTGGTACGGGCATCCGGCTGCCTGACGGAACGGGGATTGCCGCAGGCGCGGGGGCTACGCTTGTCGCCGGCATGAAGGCGAGCTGCGCCGTGCGGCCCGAACGAATCCGCATCGCCACCAATGCCGGCGTTCCGGACCGAGCCCATGCCAACATGCTCACGGGGCGGGTCTCCAAGCGTATCTTCGCCGGCAACAACAGCACATATTTTGTCGATCGCGATGGCCAGACAATCAAGGTCATCGTGCAGAACACCGGCATCGAAAAGCTGGCGGAAGGACAACAGGTGGTGCTGCGCTGGTCGTCGGAGAGTACGGTGCTGATCGACGCGAGCTAGCAGATCCAATCCTTCAGTCTTGCCAGGCGGTCCGCAATCGGGGAAAGCATGGTCGGGCAAAGTGTGAAGCGGAATACTCGATGTCGCTTGAATTGAATGCGGGCGACCAGTCGATGGTGCATGGCGAGCAAGGCTCGGCAGCGGCTGCCGCCATGGAGATCCTGGTCGCCTTCGCGAAGGCGGTCGACGCGCGCAAATTGCTGGACATTGCCGGTGCCCATATCGACGGCTGCCTCTATCACGGTCAGGCCAGCCTCGATTTCGTCGAAAGGCTGATCGAGGGTGGCGGCCGCGTTCGGGTGCCAACGACGCTGAATGTCGGCTCGTTCGATCTGATCCATCCCGGACTGGTGAAGATGACAGCCGCGGAAGAAGTGCCGGCGCGCCGTCTGATGAAGGCGCATCTGGAACTCGGCTGCCAGGCGACCTTCACCTGCGCGCCCTATCAGACGCGGTTTCGGCCAGGGTTTGGCGAGCAGATCGCCTGGGGTGAATCCAACGCCATCGTCTTCGCCAATTCGGTGATCGGGGCACGGACCAACCGCTATGGCGATTTTATCGATTTGTGCTGCGCAATCACCGGGCGCGCGCCAGCCTGGGGGTTGCACCTGATCGAAAACCGGCGTGGCCAGGTTCTGTTCGAGCTGACTGGCGGTCTCGAGCCTACCGACGCCCTGTTTGTCGGCGTCGGGCTGATCGTCGGGCAAAGGAGTGGCGACCGCATTCCGGTGATATCGGGCCTGCCGCCGCCGCGCGACGAGGACCAACTGAAGGCACTGGGGGCGGCGGCGGCAACGATGGGCGCGGTGGCGCTATTTCATGCCGTCGGCATCACACCGGAGGCGAAGACCCTCGATGAGGCGTTGCACGGCCTGGTGCCGGAGGAAAAAATCCGCATCAGCCGCGCCGACATCGACCATGCTCTGGCCAGGCTGTCGAGCGTCCCCGACGGTGTGCTGCTTGCCGCCGTTTCGTTAGGCACGCCGCATTTCTCCCATGAGGAATGGATGCGCCTGTTGCCGTTGCTGCGCGAGGTCGCGCCGGGCAGAGGCGTTCCGATCTATGTCAACACAGGGCGTGCCACCCTGGCGCGGCTGCAGGACGAAGGCGCACTGGCCGGCATGGAAGCATTCGGCCTCGTTCCGGTCGCCGACACCTGCACTTACGTCACCACGATCATCGAGCGCCTCGACGGTGTGGTGATGACCAATTCGGGCAAATGGGCGCATTACGCACCTGGCAATATCGGTGTCTCGGTGGCCTTCGGTGACATGGAGGACTGCATCCGCTCGGCTGCTGCCGGCCGCGTCGTGCGAGGCGCGCCATGAGGGGGCCGGACAGAACAGGTACATTCCACCTTGCCGGCTCGGCGCAAGGCCCGGCGCTGGTGCTTTCGCAGGCGCTCAGCTTCTGGGGCGGGATCGACGTCGAAACGGGCGACATCATCGACCATTCGCACCCGAACCTCGGCGGCAACATCGCCGGCAAGATCCTGGTGATGCCGAGCGGGCGGGGGTCGTCGTCCTCGTCTTCGGTTCTGGCCGAAGCGATCCGCAGGGGCACGGCGCCGGCCGGCATTATCCTGGAGCGGCCGGATCCGATCCTTGCCGTCGGCGCCATCGTTGCCGAATTCCTCTATGAAATCAGCATGCCGCTGGTCGTCTGCGAGATATCAGGCATTGTCTCCGGCGACCGGATCGCAATCGATCTGGGCGAAGATGCCCAAGCAATGGTGAGCAAGATCTAGCCGGCCATTAGTCCCGCCGCGCCCCGCCGCCAATAGGCCGCCGCCAGTGTTTCGTTGCGGTCGAGCGTCAGCGTGCCGCGCCAGTGTTCGCGCACCGTCCTGGCGGCGGCTGCTTCGGCCGCGAACCAGCCGAATGCCGAACCGGTCGGCCATGCGACCGACTGGATGGCGCGCGCCAGCCTGTCGTCGAGCCCGGCCGGCACGCTATTTCTCGGCAGCCAATGCAGCTCGATACCGGTCTCGTTGTCGATGGCCTGCCGTTCGCCGTCGTCGGCGATCTCTATGAAGGCCACGCCTTTGGTCTCGGCGGGCAGCGTCTCCAGCATGCGGGCCAGCGCCGGCAGGCCGGTTTCGTCGGCGCCCATGAGATACCATGACGCCGGTCGTACCGGACGGCCGACCGGCCCCATGATGCCGATCTTCATGCCAGGCGCCGCCTGCATGGCCCAGCGGGCGCCGACGCTGTCGCCGGGATGGATGAGGAAGTCCACGTCCATGATGCCGTTTTCGACGTCGAGGGCTCGGATGGTATAGACGCGCGCTACTGGGCGCCTGTCGTCCGAGGGCCAGACCGGGAGGCCATTGCTGCCGAGCACGGGCCAGAGCGGATCGGGCACGTCGCGGGTCGGAAACAGCACGCGGATATGCATGGCGCCGAATTTCGCAAAGCGCGCCAGATCGTCGCCGGCGAAGCGGATGCGGCGCATATGCGGAGTCAGGTCGCCGACCTGGGTGACGACCATCTCACGGAACTGCGCAAGGCGGGTTTCTTCGGCGAGATCGCCGGTCCAGACGATCTCGGGTTTTTCTTCCTTGGCATAGACTTCGACAGCGGTAGCCAGCAGGTCCTTGATGCGGGCCAGCCCATCGCGGTCGGCGGCGTTGGCCCGCATCACCAGCCGCTCCATGTCAAGGGACGCGTCGCCGAAGGCGAAGCGGAAGTCGAGCCGCTGCCCCTCGCGCGAGGCATCGGCATCGAAGCTTTGCAGCCTGTCGCTGATGCGGTCGATGTAATGCGGCAGGTTACGCAGCTTCAAGCGCGCTTCGCAGGCCAGTCCGCTCGCGGATGCTTCCCTCATTCTCAACCTCCGATCCTGCCAGTGAGCGCCACCTTGAAGGTGCGGCCCTTGCCCTGTTCCGTCGCCGCCGTCGTCGACCAGGCGCTTTGCGGGTCGGTGTAGGCGGTGTTTAAGACGTTATCGACGCCGAAATCGAGTTCGGCATGGTCGTTGATGCGCCAGTTGGCAAAGACGTTGACCAGGTCGAAGCCTTCATCGACCACGGGCGGCGCGTCGGGGTTGGTGCGGCTTGTCCGGGTGATCTTGCCGACGCTGAGATATTGCGCACCGACGGTGAACTGGTCCTCCAGCATGCGGAAACCGACGGTCGCCGAGAAGCGGTCGAGCGGCGTGTTGTTCAGCGCCTGGCCGGAGTAAACGCCGCTGACGACCTTGGCGTCGATCAGGGCGCCGGCGAGGTTCACGAAACCCCAGCCATAGTCGTAGACGGCCTCGGCCTCGATGCCCTTCAGCCGTGCGTCGCCGATGTTGATCGCCGTGCGCGGCAACACAGTGAGGTCGACGTCGATATAATCTTCGACGGCGGTGTGGAAGACGTTGACCTTGGCACGAAACAGGTCACCCGCGGCCAGCACATCGTCATATCTAAGATTGATCCCGGCTTCCCAGTTCTTCGCCGTTTCGGGCTGCAGAAGCAGGTTGGGCTGGTAGCTGTCGCCGCCGCCATGCGCGCCGCCGCCGCGGTAGACGTCCTGCAGGCCCGGCGCCCGGTAGCCTTCCGAATAGGTGCCGTAAAGCTGGAAACCTTCCAATGGCGTTAACCCGACGGTGAGGCGCGGCGACCAGCGGTCGCCGGAAATCGAGGCTTCCGCCGGCGGCACGGTCTTTGTCTCACCGTCGAGTTGATAGCCGTCATAGCGCATGGCGGCGATGAGCTGCAGCCAGTTCTCATAGTCGCCCTGCCATTGCAGGAAGCCACCATAGCCCTGCTGTTCGCCGGCGCCGAAATGCGCGGCGTCCGACGAAGCCTCCAGATAGTAGTAATCGAGGCCGTAGGTGAGGGCGTGAGCGATCTCCCAGGCATCGAAGCGTGAGGAGTTCTTCAGGTTGAAGCCGCTCGTGGCGACGTCGTAGTAGCGGAAGTTGCCGATCGCCGTTGCCGGCCAGACCTGCGTCTGCTCGGCGCGCGTGCGGTTGTGGTAGGCGTTGACACTGAGGTCGACCAGCTCGTTGTCGTCCGGCCTCCACGTATAGCCAGCCGTGTAGGTCTGGTTGGTCGTGTCGGTGTCGTAGCGGCTCAGCGTCGGCGAGGTCGAGCCGCTCGATCCGGTGATCTGGTCGCTGTAGCGCTGCAGGATCGCGCCGAGCTTGAGCTCGTGGCCGTCGGCGGGCCGCAGGGTCGCCTTCACATAGCCGCTGGTGATGCTCTCTCCGGTCCATGGCACGGTGTCGCCATTGCCATCGGTGTAGCTGTCGCGGTCGCGGTAAATGAGGTTGCCGATGATGTCGGCGTCATCGCTGAAACGGTAGGCGCCGGTGGTGCTGGTGGTGAAGCCGTCGCCATTATCCTCATAGCCCAGCTTCTCGCTCAGCGCCCAGCGTTCCTCCTGCTTGAGGAAATCGCCGGCATCCCTGGTTTCGAAGGAGACGACGCCGCCGATGCCGCCCGAACCATAGGCATTCGAGACCGGGCCGCGAATGACGGTCGCTTCCTTGATCAGTTCCGGCTCGACATAGAATGAGCCCGAGCCGTGGCCGACGCGCCAGTAATCCTGGCGGGCGCCGTCGAGCGTCACCACCACGCGGCCATATTGTTCGAGGCCGCGAATGTTGATGGCGGTCGCCGGATCGTCGCCGTTCATCGAGGCGGCAACGCCGGGCGTGGTGCGGAACATGTCGGCGGCGGTGTCTGGCTGGATGCGTTCGAGTTCTTCCTGATCGACGGCGCTGATGGCGGCCATCGATTCGATGATCGCCGTCTTGATCATCGTCGCCGAGATGGTGATCAGGTCGAGCACGGTCGGCTCGTTCTGCCCAGTTTTAGCCTGCTGGGCGACCTTGACCGGCCGGTCGGCCTTGGCGGCGGCGCCTTTCTTCTCCGGCTCCTGCGCGGCGGCCAGCGGCGGCGCGGCACACAGGCCGAGCGCGAAGGCGAGCGCGGTGCTCGCCATCAAGGTCTTGTTGCTTGTCAGTTTCATGCGTGCAGCCCCCGGAAAAGCAAAGATTGCTGGCGGCGGCCGTTGGCCCTGGCTGGCATGATGGAGAAGCCTCGACACGCGGGCCGGGCAGGGCTATTTATTAAAACATGATTAGAATAGTCAACTTAATTTTACAGGCCGCGACCATGACCGAATTATCTCAAATGGAGCAGCGAAACGGCGGGCTCTGCAGCGGTAGACGGTGGAGGCAGACGCGCTGGTTTCAATTGGGCGGGATGGTGACGGTGCTGATGCTGGCGCTTTCTGCTCTTGCGCCGTCTTGCGGCTTCAAGGCGCTCGCCGCCGAGACGGTTGTCGATGCATCGGGGCGCACCGTCGCGACCGGTCCGGGAACCAGGATCCTGACACTCGGTTCCGATGTTACCGAGATCGTCGATGCGCTGGGTGCCGGCGAGCGGATCATCGCCGTCGATCGCGGCAGCAAATATCCCGCTTCCGCCGCGCAAAAGCCCAATGTCGGCTACCGGCGCCAGTTGTCCGCCGAAGGCTTGGTCGCGCTTCGCCCGGACCTGATCCTGGCGGCCGAAGACAGCGGGCCGCCGGAGGCGATCGAAGTGCTCAAATCGCTGGCGATCCCGCTTGTCCTTGTCCCGGAAGACAACAGTCCTCAAGGCATCGACCACAAGATTACGTTGATTGCCGCCTCGCTCCACCTCGAGGACAATGGCAGGAAGGTTTCAAGGCAAGTGCTCGACGCCTTCCAGGCCGCTACCGACCTCGCCGCGAAAATGCCGGCCGAGCGACGCAAGAAGGTGGTGTTCTTCCACGGCCTCGTGCGGCTGAGTGCTGCCGGTGCGGGCACTGCGGCCGACGCGATCATCCGCTATGCCGGCGGCATCAATCCGATGGCCGTAATGCAGGGCTACAAGGCAGCGTCGGAGGAGAAGCTGATCGAAATGGCGCCCGACGTCATCCTGATGATGAGCGACGGCAAGGGCGGACCCACCGCCGAGCACGTGTTCGCCACGCGCGCGCTGAGCGCCACGCCGGCGGCGAAGGCAAAGGCGCTGATCGTATTGGACGGCGCCTATATGGTCGGCTTTGGCCCGCGCACCGCCGATGCGGTCCGCGACCTGGCGCAGGCGCTGTATCCGGAGACAGCAGGCGCCGACTAAGTCATGAACTTTATGACGTCATGTTCAGTGGGTACTCGCGCCCCATCTGCCCCAAGCTTCCGCTCAGATCTCCGGGATGCTCTCCCTGAAGATCACTTGCAGCCTCGGTTGGTGCAGCTCGTAGGGCAATCCGCGAACCGCATGGGTCAAGGTGTTGAGCGCTTCACGGGCCTCGACGCGCGGGTTCTGGTCGATGACCGCGTCGAGCGTGCCGTCGAGCAAAAGCTCCTTGGTGCCTTCCGTTACCTCATGGCCGAGAAAGACCGTCGACAGTGCCCGCCCGCGTTCCCGTAGCGCGCGGGCGATGCCGGTGTTGCCGGCGCCGACATTGTAGATGGCGGCCAGGTCCGGGTGCCGATCCAGCAGGGCGGAAGCCTCCGAATAGGCCTTTTCCCGATCATCGAGCATTTCGCGCATCTCGACGATCTGCAGATTGGGCGATTCTTCCGTCAGTATGTGGCGGAAGCCCATCTCGCGCTCTTCGTGGCCGCGGTAGGAGAGCGAACCGGCGAACAGCGCGACCTTGCCCGGACGTCCGGCGCCCATGAAGCGGTTGAGCAGGTAGCCGGCGAGCCGGCCGGCGGCGCGGTTGTCGATGCCGATATAGGCAACCCTCGGCACATGCAGGATGTCGGAAGCGATGGTGACGACCTTGACGCCGCTGGCCGAAAGCGAGCGGATCGCCTCGCGGACCGTCGGATGGTCGAGCGCGATCACACCGACGCCTTGCGTCTGCCCGTGCAGTTCCTGCAGCAGACGGGCAAGCCGGTCCGGATTGAAGCCTTCGATGGTGGCGACGCGGACGTCGAGGTCCGGCCGCGACTGCGCCTGCGCCTCGATCTGGCGGTGCAGCATCTTGATGAAGGAATTGGTGCCGGCGGGCAGGGCGAAATCGAGCCGTATAACCTCACCAGGTACCGCGTTGCGCGAGCTCGGATTATTCGAATTTTCAGCGATATAGCCAAGCCGTTGCGCCGTTTCGAGCACGACCTCGCGGGTGCGCGCCCTGACCCCGGCGCGGTTGTTGAGCACACGGTCGACCGTGGCGGCGGAAACGCCGGCTTCCCGGGCTATGTCTGTCAGGGTGGACCGCACTGTCGATCACCTCATTCCAAAATGCGCCAAGGGCGCATCGAGATTACGCATTTCATGGGTCCGCTGTCGAAGCGGCGGCTTCATCGCCAGCCGCGATTCTGATGGGAAATGATGTAACCAGCCTTGGCCAATGCGCAAGCTGCCGCGCTACACCAAAATGCCGAAACGGACCAAAGCGGGGAGGTGGGCAGCCCGGCTCCCTCAAATTCAAGCACCGGCTTCAGTGTGAGTGCCTTGATACACGCCATTCGTCCCCTCTCATGAGATATTATGAGGTGTCTTGATTATTTATGATGTTGACAGGCTTCGTATAGTGCCGTCAATATCCATCATAAGGGCCGTGGAGGAACAAGGCCCTGAGGGAGGAGTTCCAATGTCGAATTTGATCCGCGTGTCGCGGCGCCGTTTGCTGGCGTCCGGTGGAAAGGCGGCAGTCCTTGTTGCTGCCGCAGGTATCGCACCGAAATTCATTCGCCCAAGCCGTGCCTATGCGGCCGATGCCCTGGCGCCCGGCATGATCGGTGGCCCGACGGGCTTCGACGGCTCGGAGCGCTATCAATATGGCGCCGACACGCCCGAGGGCCGCGCCATTGAGGCGGCCAAGGCGATGAAGGGCGCCGGCAAGGCGCCGGCCAAGATCGTGCTTGGCCTGTCCGATGGTTCGATCGGCCAGTTGACGCAGCCGTTTCCGGCCGGTGCGCCGTCGATCAAGGATCTCTGGGAGAAGGAAACCGGTATTCCGCTCGAGATCGTCGGTGTGCCGAACGGCCAGGAATTCACCAAGACGATGCAGGACATCTCCACCAAGGGTGGAGCGTATGACATCTACACGGTCGAATGGAACCGTCTTGGCGACCTCGCCGAGACCGGCGGCATCCTCAAGCTCGACGACTTCGTCGCGCAGTACAAGCCGGAATGGGACGATCCCGAGCGCGGCTATGTCAATGGCGCCAAGGGCGTCTCGCTGCTCAATCAGTATCGCGGCTCGACCTATGGCGTGTCGCTGGATGGCGACTTCCAGACCTGGGTCTACCGCACCGATCTGTTCGGCGACGCAGCCGAGAAGAAGGCCTTCTCCGACAAATACGACTATGAACTGGCGGCGCCGAAGACCTGGAAGCAGCATGACGAGATCGCAGCCTTCTTCCAGCGCCCGGACAAGGGCCTGTTCGGCTCGACCGATCTGCGCAACCAGGGCTGGGGCTATACCAACTGGTATCAGCGTTATGTCTCAATGGCTTCGCCCAATCAGTTCCTGTTCGACGATACCGGCAAGCCGCTGATCAATTCCGAGCAAGGTATTGCGGCGACCAGCGAGTACATCGCGTCGCTTGCGCACCATTCGCCGGATGCGATCTCCTGGGGCTGGCCGGAGCAGTACGGCAATTTCGCCAAGGGCGGCGCGGCCATGACCTGCGCCTTCTCCAATTTGCCGAAATTCCTCGACAATGCCGGCAACAAGGATTCAGCCGTCACCGGCAAGATCGGCTCGATGCTGCCGCCCGGCCGCGAGATCGACGGCAAGCTGGTCAGCAGGTCGGTGCTGTGGCTCAATTTGTCGGCGTCGGTTTCCTCGCAAGCCAAGAATCCGGAGGCCTGCTACCTGTTCCTGCAGTGGCTGGGTTCAAGCCGCATCTACGCCTGGATGACCGCCAATCCGGGCGGCTACTTCGATCCGTTCCGGCTGTCGGATTTCTCCGATCCGCTGGTTCGCCAGACCTATCACGCCTACCACATGGACGTGGTGCGCGAGACGGTCGCCCGCACCGTGCCCACCATCAACTATCCCGGCGCCACCGCCTTCCACAATGCGCTGGACGAGAACCTCGTCGCCGCGCTGACCAAGGCCAAGACAGCAGAGCAGGCGATGGCCGACACCGAGGCCGAGTGGAAGAAGATTGCCCGCCGCACCGGCGAGGAGAAGCTTCTCGAAGCCATCAAGACCAACAAGGAGGCCTGGCCCACCGTTCTCGATCCGATCGCCTGATCCTCCCGGATCTTACCAAAGAGGGCAGGAGTGATTGCTCTTCCCCTCGATAACGAAGGACCAGCAAAGCCGCAAGATGAAGCGTTCAGTTCCTTTCGAGATATTCCGCTATGCCGCGATCTTTGCGGCAATGGCGGTGACGCTGGTGCCGATCCTGTGGATGATGTCGATGGCGTTCAAGCCGATCGCCGAATGGTCGGCGACCGGCGCCGACCTGACCTGGTGGCCGAAGAACCCGACACTCAGCAATTTCCGCTTCGTCTTCGGTGAATCGACCAACAATCTTATCGTCGCGCTCGACCGCACAGCTTTGAAGCCGATCCTGTCGTCGCTGCTGTCGGCCACGTTCGGCACGGCGATCGCCATGTCGGCGGGCACAGCGGCGGCCTACGGGCTGTCGCGCTTCAACTCGGGCCAGAACCTGCCGCTGGCGCTGATCCAGCTTCGCCTGTTTCCGCCGATGGCGGTCATGACCCCGGTGATGATCATGTGGGCCTTCCTCAACTTCACCGACAGCTGGTGGGGGCTGTCGCTGATCTACGGCATCGTCACGCTGCCTTTCGCCTTCTGGCTGATGAAGACCTTCTTCGACGACATGCCGCGCGAGATCGAGGAGGCGGCACTGGTCGAGGGCTGTTCGCGGTGGCGCGTCTTCACCCGCATCACGCTGCCGATGATGCGGGCGCCGCTGGCCAGTGCCGCGCTGTTCGTCTTCATCCTCAACTGGTCGGACTATCTGATTGCGCTGCTTCTGACGACGCGCGAATGGGTCACGGTCCCGGTCTACATGGCCTCGCTGTCCTCCTCGATGACCGGACAGCTCTACGGCGCCAAGGCAGCTCTCGGCCTGATCGCCGCGGTGCCGCCGGTGATCATGGGCATCGCCATCCAGCGTCATCTGGTGCGCGGGCTGACCTTCGGGGCGCTCAAGCAATGAGCTCGGTGACAGCCACAATTTCGGAGGGCGACATGCAAGCCTCCAAGGCGGCGTCGGTGTTGCCGGACGAGGGCGCGCGGCTCGGATTCCGGCTGACCCTGCCGGCGCAGATCCTGGTGCTGTTCATCGCCGTCTTCCCGCTGCTGATGCAGCTCTACATCAGCCTGACCGACTGGTCGCCGCTGTCGGGCACCGGCTGGTGGAATGCCTGGTCGATGTGGAACAGTTTCGCCAATTACACCGACCTTGCCGCGGACGCGCGCTTCTGGAGCGCGCTGAAGCGCACGGCCATCGTCATGATCGTCTGCGTGCCGGCGGAGTTCCTGCTCGGCCTCGCGCTGGCGACGCTGTTTGCCGACGAGTTTCCCGGCAAGCGGATCTTCTATTCGATCCTCTTGATGCCGATGATGGTGGTGCCGGCGGTGGCCGGCTACATGTTCTTCATGCTGTTTCAGTCGGGCGGCCCGGTCAACGACATCCTGTCGGCGATGTCAGGCTTTCCCGTCACCATCGCCTGGCTCTCGGATCCGACGCTGGCGCTGATCGCGGTGATGGTCGCCGACATCTGGCAGTGGACGCCGCTGATGTTCCTGATCCTGCTTGCCGGCCTGGTCGGCGTGCCGGAGGACCAGATCAAGGCGGCGACGCTGCTCGGCGCCAACCCCTGGCAGCGCTTCGTCACCATCGTGCTGCCGAAGATGAAGACGATCATCATCATTGCGCTGGCGATCCGGGTGATCGAGAACTTCAAAATATTCGACACCCTCTACATCATGACCGGCGGCGGTCCCGGGGTCGCTACCGAAACCATCTCCGTTTACATCTACAAGCTCACCACGCAGGACCTGATCTGGGGCTATGTGGCGGCAATCGCGCTGGCCATATTGATCGTGCTGTCCATCGCCGCTGTGTTTGCCATGAAACGCATGGCCCGGGTACGCGAGGTGGCGGCATGAGCACGATCCATCTGCAAAACCTTGTCAAGAAATTTGGCGACTTCACTGCGCTGCAGACGATGGATCTGGCCATTGCCGACGGCGAGTTCATGGCGCTGCTCGGGCCGTCCGGCTGCGGCAAGTCGACGACGATGAACATGATCGCCGGCATGGAAGAGCCGACCGGCGGCAAGATCCTGTTCGGCGAACGCGACATGGCCGGCGTGCCGATGGGGCGGCGCGGCGTCGGCTTCGTCTTCCAGAACTATGCGATCTTCACTCATATGAGCGTGTGGCAGAACCTCGCCTACGGCCCGAAAATGCGCGGCGCACCAAAGGCCGAGATCGACCGCCGCGTCGGCGCCATTGCCGAGATGCTGCAGCTGACGCCGCTGCTCGACCGCAAGGCCGACCGGCTTTCGGTCAACATATTGCAGCGGGTGGCGATTGGCCGTTCGGCGATCATGGAACCGGCGATCTTCCTGCTCGACGAGCCACTGTCCAATGTCGACGCCGCCTTCCGGGCGGTGATGCGGACCGAATTGAAGCAACTGCAGCGGCAGTTCCGGCAGACCATGGTCTACGTCACCCACGATCAGCTCGAAGCGATGACCATGGCCGACCGCATCGCGGTGATGGACCACGGCGTGCTGCAGCAGGTCGGCACGCCACTGGAAGTCTACAACAACCCGGCCAACGTCTTCGTCGCCCGCTTCATCGGTGCGCCGGGCATGAACCTGCTCAAGGGCTGGTTGGCGGAAAGTGACCGTGGCCTGGTCGTCGATCTTGGCCCACTCGGGGCGACGCCGCCGCTGCCGGTCGAGATCGCCGATGCCGCCAGCCGGATGCGCGGCGAGGTGTTTTATGGCTTTCGACCGGAGCAGGTGACGCTGGCCGAAAGCGGCCGTGGCCTCTGCATGCCGGTGAGTTTCGTCGAGCGGATCGGCGCGCGCACCATCATCCATCTTGGCGAGGGAGAGACCGCGGTGAAGGCGGTGTTCGACAATGATGTCGGGCTGGCGATCGGGCAGACAGCCGTCGTCGCGCCTGCGGCGGAGGCGGTGCGCGTCTTCGACGCCGCTACCGGCCTTGCGTTGAGAGCAGGTTGAGATGGCCGATATCGTTTTCCGTAATGTGACAAAACGCTATGGCGGCACGCTGGCTGTCGACGATGCCTCGTTCGCGGTCAACGACAACGAGTTCTTCTGCTTCTTCGGGCCGCCGCTGTCGGGCAAGTCGACGATACTCCGTCTGGTGCTCGGGCTGGAAACCCCGGACACGGGCGAGATCCTGATTGGCGGCAAGCCGGTCAACACGGTGTCGCCGGCGGAGCGCAATGTCGCCATGGTGTTCCAGAATCTGGCGCTGTTCCCGCATATGAGCGCGCGCGACAACATCCGTTTTCCTTTGGTCGAGCGGAAGGTGGCAGAAGCCGAGATCGAAAAACGCGTCGCCGATGTCGCGGCCAAGCTGCATATCAGACATATCCTGCACAAACCGCCGGCGCAGCTTTCCGGCGGTGAGCGGCAGCGCGTCGCGATCGCCCGCGCGCTGGTGCGTGATCCGGCTGCCTATTTGATGGACGATCCGATCTCGGCGCTCGACGCCCGGCTGCGCGAGGAGACGCGCGTCGAGCTCAAGCGCATCCAGCGCGAGCTCGGCAAGACGCTGATCTATGTCACGCACGACCAGGAAGAGGCGATGTCGGTCGCCGACCGCATGGCCATACTGGAGAGCGGCAAGATCAGGCAGATCGGCGCGCCGGCCGAGATCTATGACCGGCCGGCCAGCACCTATGTGGCGCGGCTGCTCGGGTCGCCGATGATGAACATATTGAAGTCGGTGCACGGCGCGGAAGGCGTGGAGGCGGCCGAAGGCACGATCCGCATCGCGGACAAGGCGGCACCGGCCGATGCCGTCGAGATCGGGCTCAGGCCGGAAGACATCAAGGTCAAGGCCTGGTCGGATGGAATCTCGGAGGGGGGCGCGGGCCGCCCGGCGCGAGTGTTCGAGGTCGAGCCGCTCGGCGGCTACACCGTGGTGACGCTCGCCGCCGGGCAGGCGCGCCTGCGGGCGCTGTTGCGCGGCCAGCCGGACATCAGGCCGGACGCGATGGTGGCGATATCCTGCGAGCCGGGCAGGGTGCATTATTTCGGGCAAAGCGGGGAAGCGCTGGCAAGATGACGGCGGCTGCAAGAAACGAGCTTCGGGAGGAACATATGGCAAGCGAAGAAATAGCGGGCAACGGCTTCGAGCCGGACGCTAAAGTCCGCACCAGGGAATACAGGATCGGCTGCGTCGGCGCCGGTATGATCATGGCCGAATGTCACCTTGCCGCCTACAAGGAAGCCGGTTTTCCGGTGGTGGCGATCGCCTCGCGCACCAAGGCCAGCGCCGAGAAGGTCGCCAAGCGCTGGGATATCCCGACCGTCCATAACACGCCGGAACAACTCATCGAGGACAAGAACGTCGAGATCATCGATCTTGCCTTTCCGCCGGACCAGCAGCCGGCGCTGATCCGCCATGCGCTGAACCAAGCACATATCAAGGCGATCCTGGCGCAGAAGCCACTGGCGCTGTCGCTCGATGAAGCCGTCAAACTGCGCGACGAGGCGGCCAAGGCCGGCAAGATCCTCTCGGTCAACCAGAACATGCGTTACGACCAGTCGATGCGCGTCTTGAAGCAGATCATCGACAGCGGCGCGCTCGGCGACATCGTCTTCGCCCAGATCGACATGCATGCGATCCCGCACTGGCAGACCTTCCTCGAGGACTATGACCGGCTGACGCTCGCCAATATGAGCGTCCACCATCTCGACGTACTGCGCTTCCTGTTCGGCGATCCCCTGGAGATCACCACCCTGACCCGCAAGGATCCGCGCACCCGCTTTGATCATTCGGACGGCATCATCGTGTCGACGCTGCGGTTCCCGTCCGGCGTGCTCGCCGTATCGCTGGAGGATGTCTGGTCCGGTCCGCGCCAGGAGGGCTACCAGGACGACCAGCACATCAACTGGCGCGTCGACGGCACCAAGGGTGTCGCCAAAGGCACCATCGGCTGGCCGACGGGCGCTGCGTCGACGCTGACCTACGCCTCGACCGAGACCACCGATGGTCAATGGGTGACACCCAGCTGGGACACGATGTGGTTCCCGCATGCTTTCATCGGCGTCATGGAGCAGCTTCAGCACGCGGTTAAGACGGGCGAGCCGCCAGCGCTGTCCGTCGCGGACAATGTCAAGACCATGGCGCTGGTCGAAGCCGGTTACCGCTCGATCGACAAGGGCCGGACGGTCAAACTTTCTGAAATATCAACTGACTGAATCACTTACAGGGAGGAATTCACACCATGATGCAGGCAGGTATTTTCACGGGTTATTTCCCGTATGGCCTCAAGGAAACCGCGCAGAAGATCCGTGCGCTCGATTTCAACACCGTGCAGCTCGACCTGCATTTTAGGGATATCGACCTATCGTCCGGGCAGATCACCAAGGACAAGGCCAAGACCGTCCGCGACACGTTCCGCGACCACAATCTGCCGATCTGCTGCGTGTCGGGCTACACCAACATCATCCATCCGGACCTGGGCGAGCGCGAGAGGCGCGTCGGCTATTTGAAGGAGATCATCCGCAACGCGCGCCATTTCGGCACCCCTTACGTGATCTCGGAAACCGGTACCTACAACACCGAATCCGACTGGGTGCATCACCCGAAGAACAAGACCGAGGAAGGGTTCGAGGAATGCCGCAAGGTCATCGCCGACCTTGCCCAGACGGCCTATGACCACGGCGCGGTCTTCCTGCTCGAAACCTATGTCAACAATGTCGTCGGCTCGGTCGAGGAGACGGTGAGGATGTTCGCGCAGGTCGACCACCCAGGCCTCGGCCTGTTGATGGACCCGACCAACTATTTCGAAACCCACAATATCGACCGGATGGATCAGATCCTGAACCAGGTGTTCGACACGCTGACCGACAAGATCAAGATCGCCCACGCCAAGGACGTCAAGCGTTCCGGCGGCGACAAGTCGGAGAAGCACGCCGACATTGGCGACGAGGACGCGCTGGAGAGCCACACTTTCCGCGGCGTCGGTGAGATCGAGCTGCCGGCGCCCGGCCTCGGTTCGCTGAATTACGACCTTTATCTCAAGCGGCTGGCCGAAAAGCACCCGAACATCCCGGTCATCATCGAGCATCTTTCGGAAGACGACGTGCCGCGCGCCAAGAAATTCCTCGATGGGAAATTCCGCGCCAACGGACTGTGATGGCGCGGTTCGGTTAAGAAACAAGGGAGGAAGAGAAATGTTGAAACTCGCGTTGAAAATCGCGGCTGCGGCGACGGTTCTTGCCGGTGTGGCGCTGGGTACGCCGGCGCTGGCGCAGGACGCTCAGAAGACGTTTTACCTGTTGTCGCATGGCGGCCCGTCGGACGCCTTCTGGATCGACTGGAATGCCGGCGCGACCAAGGCCTGCGACCAGCTCAAGGTGACCTGCAAGATCTCGTTCAGCGGCGGCGACATGGCGGCGCAGAAGGAGGCCTTCAATTCGGCCCTTGCCGCTAAGCCGGACGGCATCGCCACCACCTCGGCGCAGCCCGGCCTGTGGACCGAGGAGGTCAAGGCAGCGAAGGCGGCCGGCATCCCGATCGTGTTCTTCAACACCGACGATCCGGCAACCGGCCGGCAAGCCTATGTCGGCGCCGACCTTAGGGAAGCCGGTGTCATCTGGGCGAAATATCTGGTCGACCACAAAATGGTGAAGCAGGGCGACAAGGTGTTCCTGCCGGTCGAAGTGCCGGGTGCCAGCTACCAGCAGCTCGAGACCGAAGGCATTGCCAGCGTCTTCGATCCGCTCGGCATCAAATATGACGTGGTCGATTGCGGCACCGATCCGGCCGGCATCATCGCCAAGATGACGGACTACATGGTGGCCAACAATCCGCCGGCAATCATCGCGCTCGGCGATTCCGTCGCGGCCAGCGTCAAGCGGGTGTTCGATGGCGCCGGCGTGCCGGCCGGCAAGATTCCGGTCGTCGGCTGGGGCAATTCGAAGGAAACGGCCGAGTCCGTCAAGGCCGGTTTCGTCAACGCGGCTGCCTGGCAGTTCCCGTCGGCGCAGGGCTTCATGCCGGTGGCGCTGCTCGGGTTGGCCGCCGCCGGCGAACCGATCGGCTACGACATCCACACTTTCAGCCTCTACGACGCCTCGAGCGTCGAACCGATCCTGAAACTCTACAACAAGTGATTGGAACTGACGCTCGCCGCGCAGGCGGCGGGCCTCACCCTGGCGTATGGTTCGAGCTGTCATGACAATTGCCGCAGAAGAGGAAATGCCGCGTGCCAAACGCAGGTCGAGCCTGATCCGCTCGCCGCAGTTCTCGTCGCTCGTCATCCTGATCGTCCTGCTGGCGGTGTTCGCGATCGCCGATGCGAACTTCCTGTCGCCGCTCAACATCTCCAACATGATGGCGTTCCTGCCCGAGCTCGGCATCATCGCGCTCGGCATGACGCTGCTTCTGACGGCGGGCGAGTTCGACCTTTCGGTCGGTGCTGTGTTCGGACTGGCGCCGGTTGTCGTCATGCTGCTGGTGCAGAACGGCGGGGTGGATATTGGCGTGGCGCTGCTGGCCGGCCTGCTGCTCTGCATAGCGATCGGTGCGATCAACGGGCTGATCGTCACCAAGATCGGCATCTCCTCCTTCCTGGTGACGCTGTCGATGCTGCTGGTGGTGCGAGGCGCGGCCCTCTACATCACCCAAGGCTTTCCGCTGAAGTCCTGGGACCAGCCAGGGTTCTTCGTGACGCTGCTGGCCGGCAGCTTCAATATCGGAACGTTCCGTTTCTATACCTCGCTGTGGTGGTTCATCGGCCTGTCGCTGCTGGCAATCTATGTGCTGCGCTACGCCAAGCTCGGCAACTGGATCAGCGCCATCGGCTCGAACCGTAACGCCGCCGTGGCGCGTGGTGTGCCGGCCGATGCGGTCAAGATCTGGCTGCTCATCCTGACCTCGGTGCTGGCCGGTCTCGCCGGCATGATCAGCGCCTTCCGCATTTCTGCCGCCTCGCCGGTGGCAGGCACCGGCTACGAGCTCGAAGTGATCGCCATGGTGGTGGTCGGCGGCACCGCGCTGACCGGTGGGCGAGGCACCATTTTCGGCACCATCGTCGGCGCGCTGATGCTGCGCAGCATCCGCAACGGCATCGTGCTGATCGGCGTGCCTGGGCTCGCCTACAACATCTTCGTCGGCGTCATCATCCTTGCCATGCTCATCCTGCACGCTTTGCTGCAGAAGAACGCCGCCAGGAGCTGACCATGGAAGTGCTTCGGCTGCAGAACCTGCAAAAGTCCTTCGGCAGCGTCCGCGCCCTGAAGAGCGCGTCGTTCACGCTCAACGAGGGCGAAGTGGTGGCCTTGCTCGGCGACAACGGCGCCGGCAAATCGACATTGATCAAGGCGATCTCCGGGGTCTTTCCGGTCGATCGTGGTGACATCTATGTGCGCGGCCAGAAGGTCTCCATCCGCTCGACGCGCGATGCGATGGATCTCGGCATCGAGACCATCCACCAGGATACCTCGCTGGCACCGGACCTCAGCATCGCGCGCAATCTTTTCCTCGGCCGCGAGCCAGTCAACCTCAAATGGCTGGGTGTGTTCGCGCCGCTCAATCTCGCCCAATTGCGCGATGCTGCCTCGGCACTTTTGAAGCGCGTCGGCATCTCGAAGAAGCTCGACGCCGATGCGCTGGTCAGCACGCTGTCGGGCGGCGAGCGCCAGTCGATCGCCATTTCCCGCGCCATGCAATTCGCCGCCAAGGTCATCATCCTCGACGAGCCGACCAACAATCTCGGCGTCGAGGAAACGCACGGCGTGCTGCGCTTCGTCAAGGAAGTGCGCGACGCCGGTCACTCGGTGCTTTTGATCACCCACAACATCCATCACGTCTTCCAGGTCGCCGACCGCATCATCGTCATGCGGCGCGGCGAGATCGTCGCCGAGCAGACGGTCGCCGACACCGACCTGCTGACCGTGGAAAGTATCATCACCGGCGCCGACATGTCGGCCCTGCTCAAGGAGACGAGAGCCAAGTGAAGGACGGGAGCAAAGTGAAGGAACTGGCCGTCACATGGTAGAGCTTTACGGCAAGACGCTGTCGCGCCGGCAGGTCTCGGAACGCTCGGGCATGCTGTCGCAGTTCGCCGGCGTGCGACTGATGACGCTTGGCGACGGCGTCGAGCGCGGCATCCGCATGCTCGAATTCCGCACCGGCTCGGGCCTGCGCTTCACCGCGCTGGTCGACCGGGCGCTCGATATCGCCGATTGCGACTTCAAGGGCCAGGCGATCGGCTGGCATTCGCCGAGCGGCTTTCGCAATCCCGGCCTGCACGAGTATGAAGGCGAGGACGGGCTGGCCTGGGCGCGGTCGTTTTCCGGCCTTCTACTGACCTGCGGCCTCGACCATATATTGTTCATGAACGAGGTACCCGCCGACACCTACAACTATCCGCCGAAGAAGACGGTGCGCCATTCGCTGCACGGCCGCATCAGCACCATCCCGGCGCGGCTGAGTGGCTACGGCGAGACCTGGGACGGCGACCGCTGCGTGTTGTGGGCCGAAGGCATCGTCCAGCAATCGACTGTATTCGGCGAGGATCTGCATCTATTGCGGCGGATCGAGGCCGATGTCGGCGGCAACGAGATCCGGCTTTCGGACCGTGTCGTCAATCACGGTTTCAACCGAACACCGCATATGTTTTTCTACCACATCAATGTCAGCCATCCGGTGCTTGACGAGGGCGCGCGCTATCTGGCGCCGATAAGGGATGTCGTTTGGGCCGGGCATGCCGGCGAGCGTTATGAGGCGCAAAAGGTCGGCTATCGCACGGTCCCGGCGCCGCAGCCGCGTTTCAGCGAACAGGTCTGGCAGCACGAGCTCGGCGCTGGCAGCACCGGCGAAGTCCCGGTGGCGGTGGTCAACGATAGGCTCGGCCTCGGCTTCGAGGTGGTCACGCGCAAGGACCAATTGCCCTGCGCCTACCAATGGCAGAATTTCCAGGCTGGGCAGTACGCGCTTGGCATCGAGCCGTCGACGCATCATGTGCTGGGAAATCTTGCCGCGCGCGAACGCGGCGAGATGATCTGGCTGGAGCATGGCGAAAGCCGCGCCTACGATGCAGTGTTCCGAGTTCTCGACGGCGCCGGCGAGATCGCCGATGCGGAGAGCCGGATCGCGGCGATTGCCAGACAGCCGCAGCAGGATTATCCGCGGCCGTCGGGCCGTTTTCCTGTTCTTGGAGGCAGGTCGTGATAATGGCGAAGAGGATACGAGACACCAGTTGGGAGGCTGGTCCCGGCCGGAGCGGGGAGGGTTCGCGGCCGATCGGGAATTGGAGGTCACAATGGCTGGCACGGTAAAGCGCGATTACAGCCTGGTCGGCGAAAGCACGCGCAGGGCGATCGAGACGGGACTGGCCTCGGCGGAGTGGTACCACACGGATGTCCCCCGCAAGGCGATTAAGGAGTTGATGCAGCGCTCAGATGGCCCGGCGATCCGCGACACGATCATCTGGATCGTCGCCATCCTCGGCTCCGCCGCCGGCGCCATCTATTTCTGGGGCACCTGGTGGTGCGTGCCGTTCTTCTTCGTCTACGGCGTGCTCTACGGCTCGTCCAGCGACTCGCGTTGGCACGAATGCGGCCACGGCACGGCTTTCCGCACGCGCTGGATGAACGATGTCGTCTACCAGATCGCCAGCTTCATGCTGATGCGTAATCCGGTGACCTGGCGCTGGAGCCATGCCCGGCACCATACAGACACGATCATCGTCGGCCGCGACGCCGAGATCGCCGTGATGCGCCCGCCGGACCTGCTGCGTGCCGCGCTGGCTTTCACCGGCATCCTCGATTTTCGCTATTCGCTTCCGGCGCTGGTACGCCAGGCGTTCGGCAAGCTGACGCCCGACGAGAAAAGCTACGTTCCCGAGATGGAACAGCACAAGGTCGTCATCGCAGCGCGCTGGCATATGGCGATCTACATCGCGACGATCGCGCTCGCCGTTTTCATGCGGTCGTGGATACCGGTGGTGCTCATCGGCGTGCCGCGCCTCTACGGCACCTGGCACATGGTGCTGACCGGCCTGCTGCAGCATATCGGTCTGGCCGACAATGTCGTCGACCACCGGCTCAACACCAGGACCGTCTACATGAACCCGATCAGCCGGTTCATCTACTGGAACATGAACTACCATGTCGAGCATCACATGTTCCCGATGGTACCCTATCACGCGCTGCCCAGGCTGCATGAATTGATCAAGCACGATCTGCCGGAGCCGAACCCGTCGATATGGCATGCCTATCGCGAGGTCTGGCCGGTCCTGCTCAGGCAGCTCAAATACGAGGACTATTTCCTCAAGCGCGAATTGCCGCCGACGGCACGGCCCTATCGTGGCGAGTTCCACGAAGTGAACATGTCGGCAGCGGCTGAGTAGGCACCGCACCGGCGCAACGCAGAAATTTCAGGAGAAGCAGAAATGGCCGATTGGGTCGAGGCGTGCGCCGTGGACGATGTCGAAGAGGAAGATGTTATCCGCTTCGACCATGCCGGCCGCACCTTCGCGATCTACCGTTCGCCGGACGACGAGTTTTTCGCCACCGACGGGTTTTGCACGCATGAGAAGGCGCATCTCGCCGACGGGCTTGTCATGGACGACATCATCGAATGCCCCAAGCACAATGGCCGCTTCAATTACAAGACCGGCCAGGCCAAAGGGGCTCCCGTCTGTGTCAATCTCGCGATCTATCCAGTCAAGGTGGAAGCTGGCAAGGTGATGATCCAGATCGCCTGACCGGCCTTCTGTCACGTAGCAAAGGGGACCAAAATCCATGAGCCGGAAAAGACCGACCGTCGCCGACCTGCGCGCCATGAAGGGCAAGCGGCAGCTGACCATGCTGCGCGTGCTGACGATGGACGAGGCCGAGGCCGCCGAACGCGCCGGCGTCGATATCGTCTCGGTGCCGCCGGAGCTGGTGCTCAATCCGCAATATCGCGATGCGGCACCCAGCCTGTTCACCATGCCGGGCGAGAATTTCTTCGAGATCGGCACCGCCGATGATTTCGTCCGCTGGGCGTTCCGGCTCTACAAGGCCAGCGCCGATGCGGTCTATTGCAGCGCCGGCTACGCCACCATCAAACGGATGGCCGACGATGCAATTCCGGTGATCGGGCATGTCGGCCTCATCCCGTCACGCGCCACCTGGACCGGCGGCTTCAAGGCCGTCGGCAAGACCGCCGATACCGCCATGCAGGTGTTCGAGGCGGTGAAGCAACTGGAGGCCGCCGGCGCGATCGGCGCCGAGATCGAGGTGGTGCCAGTCGAGGTGGCCAAGGCGATTTCGGAACGCACATCGCTGATCATGTTGTCTATGGGGGCGGGCACCGGCTGCGATGCGCAATACCTGTTCGCAGACGATATCCTCGGCCAGAACCGTGGCCACATGCCGCGCCATTCCAAGGTCTATCGCAATTTCGCCGCCGAATACGATCGGCTGCAGGCCGAACGCATCGCTGCCTTTTCCGAATATGTCGCCGATGTGAACAGCCTGGCGTATCCCGAAGACAGGCACGTCGTGCACATGGACCCGGACCAGCTCAGCCTGTTCCTGGAGAAGATCGAAGCCGCATGAGACACGCCGGCAGTGGCGCGAAGCGCCATCGCGGATCGTAAAAACGCCGGTTCGGCGGCAGGGCCAGGTCATCGCATAGCCGGCTGCGATGCCACACGAAAGTTTGTTGGTCCATGTCTGGACGGCACCGGCCAAATGCTGTTGAAACCGGTGCGTCATCGGTTTGCCGGACATTTGTGCGGCTGCCGATGGGGCGGGAGAAGATTCCCCTTCGGACAGTTCTACGCATGACCGCCATTCCCGAAGACAAAGCCTTACCCGAAACCGCGCCGGCGGCGCGGCAAGCCCGGCGGGTGGCGCTGATCGTCGCCGTCGCCTTCTTCATGCAGCTTCTGGATTCGACCATCATCTCGACCTCGCTGCCGCAGATGGGAGAATCCTTCGGCGTGCCGGCGGTGGCGATGAGCATCGGCATAACCGTCTATATGCTGACCATGGCGGTGTTCGTGCCACTGTCCGGCTGGCTCGCGGACCGCTTCGGCGCGCGCAACATCTTCCTCGTGGCGATCGCCCTGTTCACGCTGGCCTCAATCATTTGCGGCGTCTCGCAGAACCTGGCCGAGTTCGTTGCCGCGCGCGCGGTGCAGGGCCTGGGTAGTGCGCTGATGACGCCGGTCGGCCGCATCCTGGTGCTGCGCAATGCGCCGAAGTCCGAGCTTCTCAATGCTACGGCGCTGATCACCTGGCCGGCGCTGTTTGCGCCGGTGGTCGGGCCGGTGCTTGGCGGCTTCATCACCACCTATGTCTCCTGGCACTGGAATTTCTTCATCAACATTCCCCTTGGGGTCGTCGGTTTGGCGCTGGTCGCCCGCTTCATTCCCGGCGACCGCGAAGCCGGGGCCAAGCCGCTCGACTGGCCGGGCTTCCTGCTGACCTCGGTGGGGCTCGCCGCGATGCTCTATGGCCTCGAGCGCATCGCGCATCCGGAAGAGGGTGCCTTGCCGACCGTGGCACTGCTCGCCACGGGCATTTTGGTCGGCTGGCTGGCGGTGCGGCATCTGCGACGCGCCAACCATCCGCTGCTCGATCTCACAGCTTTCAAGGTGCAGACCTTTGCCATCTCGACGCTGTCGGCCGGCACGATTTTCCGCATCGCCATCAACGCCACGCCGTTCCTGCTGCCGCTTTGGTTCCAGGTTGGCTTCGGCCTGAGCCCGGTCGATGCTGGCATGATGGTCCTGGCCTATTTCCTCGGCAATCTCGGTATGAAGGCGGTGACGACGCCGACGCTGAGGCGGTTCGGCTTCCGTTCGGTGCTGATCGTCAACGGAGTGATCGCCTCTTTGTCGATCATGGCCTGCGCGGCGCTTACGCCGCAGACGCCGCAAGCGTTGGTGGTGGTGCTGATGCTGATCGCCGGACTGTCGCGTTCGATGCAGTTCACCGCGCTCAACACACTGGCCTTCGCCGATGTGGCCTCACCGCAGCGTAGCTCGGCGGCGACGTTGTCCAGCATGCTGCAGCAGGTGGCGATGCTGTTCGGCGTGGCGGTCGCGGCGGCGCTGCTCAACCTGTCGCAGATCGCCAAAGGCGCTGCGGCGCTCGATCTCGTCGACTTCCGACTTGCCTTCCTGGCGATCGGCGCAATCGGGCTCGTCGCCTCGTTCCGCTTTCTGGCGTTGCCGAAGGCCGCCGGCGCCGAGGTCTCGGGCCATGTTTTGCGGATTTGACGCAGAAGCTGCGCGGCGAGCGCGGACATAAATTCTGCCTGCTCCGCTCGTCCTGGAGCGAACCTTCGCCAGCGGTTCGATCAGCGCGATCAATTGCAAAAGTGCTTGAGTTCCAGGCATTGCGCCAGCCTCGCAATCGGTGCGTCCAACCGCGGAATTTCCTCGCAAGCCGGCCTGCAATGCGCGGATTCATTTGACGAATTGGTCTTGAGCCGATTAGCTTTCGTTCCGATGGCCGCAGAGGGAGCAGGGCGTAGCCATCGCGGGTGAAAGCGGGCAATGAACGCGACCGGCTGGCTAAACTGGAGAAGCCTGAACCAGGAGGGCATTGTCTTTGCCATCGCGGTCGTGCTGTTCATTGCCGCCGCGATCGGACTGCCCGGGTTTATCAATTCGAACAATCTCGTTGCCATCGTGCGCTCGGTCTCGGTGCTGGGCATATTGGCGCTCGGCATGGCGGTCGTCATTATCGGCAGGGGCATCGACCTGTCGGCGGTGGCGATCATGGCGATGTCGGTCGCCTGGTATCTGCAATTGCTGAATTCGGGGATGTCCGACGGGCTGGCCTTCGCCTATGTGCTAGCCGGCGTTCTCGCCATCGGGCTTTTGAACGGCATTTTGGTCGCCTACGCCGAGGTTCCGGCGATCTTCGTGACGCTGGCGACCGCGTCCTTGGTCTTCGGCTATGTGCGCTCACAATTGATCACACAGGACGCCGTGCCGGTGCCGCCCGGCCATTGGGTCGAGCTTCTGGGCGGGCTTCGGTTCCTCGACATCCCGGTCGAGGTTTTTGTCTTCGCCGGGCTGGCTTTCGCCTTTTTCCTGTTCCTGCGCTACACCAAATGGGGCCGCTACGTCTATTTCGCCGGCGACAACCCGGTTGCGGCGCGCAATATCGGCATTCCAGTGCGCCCGATGCTGGTGCTGCGCTACGTGTTGTCGGCCTTGGTCTCGCTGATTGCCGGCTTGCTCACCGCCGCCAGCCTGCATTCGATCAACACCCGCATCGTCAATTCCACGCTGCTCTACGACATCGTGCTGGTGGCGGTGATCGGCGGCATCGGCCTATCGGGCGGGCGGGGCGGGGTGCGCAACGTGCTGGTGGGGGCCGCGCTGATCGGCATCCTGCTCAACGCCATGACCATCATCGACATTCCGCTGCTCTATCAGAACCTGATCAAGGCGGCGATCCTGCTGGCGGCGATCATCGTCGATGGGTTCATCAATCCGCGCGACGAGCAGACCGCGCAGCAAGGCGACATCTAGACTGACGCGTACGGTTGGGGCCGACCGCGAACGACAACGACCAAACCAGAGGATGTGACATGAAAATCATCAGGACATTTATGGCCGCCGCGGCAGCGCTTGCCGTCTCCGCATTCCTGGCGCCAAGCTTTGCCGCCGAAGATCCGGGTCCGGGCGCCTATTCGCAAGCGCTCAAGGGCAAGCGCGTGATGCTGGTGCCGATGGCGATGGGCTTCGACCTGGCACAGGGCTGGGCGCATTACCTGAAGACGGAGGTCGAGGCCTGGGGCGGCGTGTTCGAGACGCGTGACCCGAACTGGGTGGTCGATGCCGGCGCGCAGGCGATAACCGACGCGATCTCGTCGGACACCAGGCCGGACGTGCTGATCATCCACTCGCCCGACCTCAACTCCTATGCCAAGCTGATGAAGAAGGCGCAGGCCGCCGGCACCTATGTCCTGCTGGTCGACAATCCGGCGAACTTCCCGGCCGATGCCTTTGTCGGCAGCGACTGGGATCGGCTCGGCCAGCTGGAAGCCGAAGCGGCGATCAAGGGTTGTGGGCCGAACTCCTCCAAGAAGATCGGGCTGGTGCAGGGCGACCAAGCCAACTCGTCGAGCTTGTACCAGTATGCCGGCATCATGAAGGTGCTGGACAAGAACCCGGACTTCAAGGTCGTGGCCAAGCCTGACTCGAACTGGGATGCGACGACCTCGCGCAACGTGACGACGACGATGCTGCAGCAGAACCCGGACATCTGCGCCATCATCGATTTCTGGGATGGCGACGCGACGGGCGCATCTGCTGCGATCCGCGATGCCAAGCTCGAGGGCAAAGTCTTTCTGGTCACCACCGGCGGTGGCGAAAAGACTGCCGACTGCGACAAGCTGCAGGACGGCACCTATGGCGCGGTGGTGATGACCGACCTTGCCCGCCAGTCGGGCGACATGAACGCCGTCATCAAATTCCTGTTGCAGAGTGGCCAGCCGGCCGGCACCTCGCACACCTACATCTACACGCTGGAGAAAGCGACAACCAAGGCCGACCTCAAGCCGGACAGCTGCTGGGACTTGAAAGCACTGCAAGCTCAAGCTGCGGCCAAGTAAACCGCGGGTCCGTTGCAAGCATCGACGAGGTGGCCGGACCTTGTTCGGCCGCCTCTTTCTCTCTTGAGTGGCAGCAGCAACCGATGTCCTTTCGCGAACGCCTTCAATCCTGGCGCTACAATCTCGTGCCCGACCACCTTGTCGGCGAGATCCTAAGCAAACGCTGGACTGATAACGCCATTCCGTTCCTGGCGCTGGTGGCGACGCTGGCGACGTTCGGTTCGATCATCCCCGGCTTCTTCAAGCCGATGTCGCTGCAGGAATCGACCCGCCAGCTCGGCGAGTTCTCGCTGGTCGTCACCGGCATGACGGTGGTCATGCTCGGCGGCGGCATCGACCTTTCGGTCGGCTCGATCTTCGCGCTGTCCTGCTTTTCCGCCGTGTTCGTCTTTTTCATCCTCGAACAATCGGTATGGCTGGCGCTGGCCGCCTCGATCGCCACCGGGCTGCTGTTCGGCGCGATCAATGGCTATCTGATCGGCTATTTCAGGCTGCGCGCTTTCCTGACGACACTGGTCACCTTCATCTTCGGGCGGGCGCTGTTCGACATACTGGTCACCACCTATGCCGCCGACGTCCAGCTTTCCGATGCCACATCGGATGTGCTGGACTTTATCGGCGACGACACCTTCTGGGGCCTTTCGGTTGCGGTGTGGGCGGCGATTATCCTGGCCATCATCACCCATGTCGCGCTGACACGCTCGCGGCCCGGCTGGCATGTGCAGGCGGTGGGCGGGTCGCGGCGATCGGCTCACAATGCCGGCATCCGCGTGCGTCGCACCGTGTTCATGACCTATGTCTTCTCCGGCTTTTGCGCCTCGCTCGGCGGCTTCCTCATCGCCTGCCGGCTGAGCGGGGCAGGGCCGGGCACAGGCCTCAACCTCGAGGTCATGGCACTGACAGCGGCGGTCGTCGGCGGCGTCAGCCTGGGCGGCGGCCGCGGTTCGGTGATCAAGGGGCTGATGGGCGCGATCATCGTGCTGACGATGACCAACGGGCTGATCCGGCTGGGCTATGGCACCGGCACCAACCAGATGGTGCTGGGCATCATGCTGGCCGTGGCGGTCACCATCGACATCCGCTGGCTGAAGAACCGCCACAAGGTGCTGGACGAGGTCTATGTCGCACCGGTCTATTTGAAGATGGGGGCAACGCAGTCGGCCGCACCGGGCTCGGGCACGCCTTACGAGCTCGACAACCGGCTGTCGGAGGCTGACCATATCGGGCTCGGCGAGCTGGAAGGGCCGGAAGACGTCATCCTCGACCGCGACGACCATCTCTATTGCGGCACCAGGCATGGCGAGATCGTCCGTTTCTTTGCGCCGGACTACAAACGCTCGGAGGTCTTTGCGCATATTGGCGGCTTTCCACTGGGCCTGGCCTTTGACAAAACAGGCAATCTGATCAGCTGCGTCGGCGCGATGGGCCTTTATTCGGTCTCGCCGGAGCGGGAGGTAAAGCGGCTATCGGCGGAAACGTCGCGCTCCTGGACTTCGATCGTCGACGATGCGCGGCTGCGCGACCCCAATGACTGCGATATCGCGCCGGACGGCCGCATCTACTTCACCGATTCCACCAAGCGCTATGACGCGCACGACTGGGCGCTGGACTCGATCGAGAACCGCGCCACCGGACGGCTGCTCGTCTATGACCCGAAGAACGGTTCGACGAAGACATTGCTCGACGGCTACCGCTACACCAACGGCGTGTGCATGGCGCATGATGGCAAGTCGCTGTTCTTTGCCGAAAGCTGGGCCTGCCGCGTGCACCGCTACTGGCTGGAAGGGCCGAAAGCAGGCACCGCCGAATGCGTCATCCGCGACATGCCGGGCTACCCCGACAACATCAACCGCGCCTCCGACGGCAACTACTGGATGGCCTGGCTCGGCATGCGCACGCCGAGCTTCGACCTGTCGCTGCGCCATCCCGACATGCGCAAGCGCATGACGCGCCGGCTGCCGCAGGACGAATGGCTGTTCCCCAACATCAACACCGGCGGTGTGGTCAAATTCAACGAGAAGGGCGGCATCGTCGAAGCGATGGGCGACCTGTCGGGCGCCGCGCATCCGATGGTCACCTCGATGCGCGAGCACAAAGGCAATCTGTTCGTCGGCGGCATCCTCAACAATCGGATCGGCCGCTACCGGATTGCCGGTGCCGACCCGAACTGGACCAGCCCCGCTTCCTATTGGGGAGCGAAGCCATGATGCTGGACCCGATCCTTGACATCTTTCGCGGCAAGGCGGTGACAATCCCGCCGCTCGATGGCGCCTTCAGGCCGAATACGCTGCTGGACGATGCTCCGGCTTTTGTTGAACTGCCGGAGCCTGACAATCTGCTGATCGATAAGGACCGGTTGCTGGCGGCCAGCGGCAATGCCGTCTATGCGCTCGCCGCCGGTGCCGCGCCGACGATAGTCGAGACATTTCCGTCCCCGGTCACAGCGCTCGCGCGCTCGCCCGCCGGGGAACTGACGGTCGGGCTCGAAAACGGCAGGCTGTTGATCGCGGGTAAGGACGCTCCGCTACCGGCCGAAATCCGCTGCATCACAGCGCTCGCCTACGCAGAAGATGGCACGCTTTGGCTGACCAATGGCTCGGCCGAACACGGGCCGTCGCAATGGGCCGCCGATCTGATGAAGAAGGGCGCTTCTGGTTCGCTGTGGAAGCGCGAACCGGCAGGCAGCGAATTCCGCAAGCTCGCCGGTGACATCGCCTTTCCCTATGGGCTGCATCCAACCGGCAAGGATGTGTTGGTCAGCGAGAGCTGGCGGCACCAACTTATCCGCTTCGACGGCGCGACAGGCAGCCGCTCGACGGTGCTGGCGCATCTGCCCGGCTATCCCTCTCGGCTTTCGCCTGCCGCCGATGGCGGCGTCTGGCTGGCGCTGTTTGCGCCCCGGAACCGGCTGATCGAATTCGTGCTGCAGGAAACGCACTATCGGAACGACATGTTGGCGCAAGTGTCACCCCAACACTGGATCGCGCCGGCGCTCGCCTCCAACCGCAGCTTCCTCGAGCCGCTGCAATGCGGCGGCATTCGCACCATGGGCATCCACAAGCCATGGTCGCCGAGCCGCTCCTACGGGCTGGTGGTCAGGCTCGACCGGGAGATGCGGCCGCAATTCAGCCTGCACAGCCGCGCCAACGGCACGCGCCACGGCATCTGCAGCGTGGCGGAGAAAGACGGTCGCCTGTTCATTGCCTCGAAAGGCGGCGATTGCCTGCTGGCCATCGACTTGGGTCCAGGAGGACATCGCTGATGGAACCGATCGTCCGCCTGGAGAACGTGACCAAGACCTATCGCGGCGTGCCCGCGGTGAAGAATGTCAGCTTCGAGCTGCGCAAGGGCGAGATCCACGCGCTGCTCGGCGAGAATGGCGCGGGAAAATCGACGCTGACCAAGATCATCGCCGGCGTCGTCGACGCGACATCAGGAAAGATGTTCCACAACGGGCAGGAGATCGCCTACGCCTCGCCGCACGCGGCACTTCAAGCCGGCATCGCCATGGTGTTCCAGGAGACCAGCCTGGTGCCGTCGATGACGGTGGCGCAGAACCTCTATCTCGGCACCGAGCGCTTTCTCAACCGGCTGCGCGGCACCTACATCTCGGCGCAGCAGTTCCTTCAGTCGTTGAACTTTCCGGTCGACCCGAACGCCATGGTGGCGACGCTGGGCGCGGCCAAACGGCAGATGGTCGAGATCGCGCGCGCCGTCCACCACAATGCCGAGATCATCATCTTCGACGAGCCGACGGCGACGCTGACGCCGGAGGAAAAGCGGCACTTCTTCGCCCTGATCCGTCGGCTCAAGGCAAGGGGTGTGTCGATCGTCTTCATCAGCCATGCGCTCGAGGAAGCGCTCGATATCGCCGACCGCATCACCATCCTGCGCGACGGCGAACTGGTGATCACCGACGATACCGCCGCCTTCGATCGCGACAGGATCGTCGCCGCCATGGTCGGGCGGACGCTGTCGGGACAGCTCTACAGCCAGCGCGACGAGACCAGGCTGCGCAAGGCCGGCAAGAAGGTGCTGTCGGTGCAGGACATCTCGATGAGCAATGTCGTGCGCAACAATTCCTTCTCGATCTTCGAGGGCCAGATCACCGGCGTCTTCGGGCTGATCGGCTCGGGTCGCACCGAGACGTTCAAGATCGTCTCCGGCATCTACAAGCGCGACTTCCTGCGCGGCGGCACCATCGAGCTGGACGATAAGCCGGTGCGCTATCTCGTGCCGAGCGAGGCGGTGGCGGACGGCATCGTCTATGTCACCGAAGACCGCAAGAGCGAGGGGATTTTCGAGACGATGGACGTTGCCGAGAACCTGTTCGGCGGCTTCCTGGCGGCCGGGCGGGAAAAGGGCTGGGTGGTCAATGCGCAGGAGATGCGGGCGCTGTCGGCGGAATGGACCAAGACGCTGAACGTCAAGGCCATCAACGACAATGCCCGGGTGGTCGAGCTCTCGGGCGGCAACCAGCAGAAGGTGGTGATCGGCAAGGGGCTGGTGCAGAAACCGCGCATCGTCATCTTCGACGAGCCGACGCGCGGCGTCGATGTCGGCGCCATCGCCGAGATCCACCAGATCATCAACCGGCTGGCCGATGAGGGCCTGGCCGTCGTCGTCATCTCGTCCTACCTGCCGGAGATCATGAACCTGTCCGACCGCATCCTGGTCTGCCGGCAAGGCCGCATCGTCGAGGAGTTCTCGCCGGCCGAGGCGACGGAGGAGAAGATCATGTATGCGGCGGTTCATTAGGTTCCAGGCGATGCGTACTTCGACAATTGGCGGAGTCACCAGTCCATTCGTCATCGAGGGGCGAAGCAAGGAGCGCAGCGACGCGGCGCAGACCCCAGGATGACGACGGTGAGGGCCTCTGCATTTCCAGGGTTCTGGGCCGGCCTGCAAAACGTGAATCACCAGAGCAAGTTAGCCGCATTCGCTACCAAGCCGATTCAACGACCTCTCTCATCGATTCAAACCGAAAGGAGCCTGCCCATGGCCACCACAAGACTTCTGACCGATGCCGAGGTCGAGGCGATTCCCGCTGTGAAGGCCGTGTTCGACGACATCCGCGCGACGCGCAAATCCGATTTCGTCAATAATTTCTGGCGCGGGCTGGCCAATGATCCGGTCTCGCTGAAGCGGGTGTGGGAACAGCTCAAGGCGGTGATGGTCGCGGACAGCGTCATCGACCCGCTGACCAAGGAGATGATCTACATCGCCGTCTCGACAGCCAATGGCTGCTCCTATTGCGTTCACTCCCACACCGCCGCCGCCCGCGCCAAGGGCATGACCGAAGCGCAGCATGGCGAGCTGGTGTCGATCATCGGGCTGGCCGGGCAGACCAACCAGATGGTGACAGCGCTGCAGATTCCGGTCGATCCGGAGTTCGAGGTGAGGTGAGGTGCGGCGCCTTCCCTTCTCCCCTTGTGGGAGAAGGTGGCCGAGCGAAGCTCGGTCGGATGAGGGGTGCCGGAAGGATCGCTAGCCTGGAGACGTAAGTGCTTCAAATTGCCTAGATTTCCACCGCCGAGTTTCTTCCAGCACCCCTCATCCGTCTCGGCGCTGCGCGCCGATCCACCTTCTCCCACAGGGGGAGAAGCGAATGCGCGCTACACCGGCCGATAAACCTTCTCCGCCGTGTTCCAGAAGATGTCGGCCTCTGCCGCCGCGCCGTGCTTGCCCACCGCTTCCCTGTGCGCCCTGATCAGCTCGGCGTGGCTGGTCCACAGTTTCTCGATCGGGAAGTTCGATCCGAACATCAAATGATTGCTGCCGAGGATGTCGATGGCGGCGTCGACGATATAGCTGATCAGCGCCGGGTCGTTGCGGTGGACGAAGGTGCCGAGGCCGGACAGTTTTGCATAGAGGTTGGGGGCCGCTGACAGCGTGCGCAGGCCGGCTTTCCAGGCCTCGGTGGTCTCTGGCTCCATGTCGGTCAGCATGCCGGCGTGGGTGAGGATGAAATTGGTCTCGGGGTTCTCGCCGACAAGCGTCAGCCCGTCCTTCATCTGGGCGGGGAAAAGCTGCAGGTCGAAGGACAAGCCGTAGTCCTTCAGACGCGCCACATTGGCCCGCACCTTCGGGTCGATGACCTGATCGGCCGAGCCAGCGAAGCGGAAGGCCGGCATTTCGTGCCAGTGCAGCTGCATGCGCACGCCGCGCAGCAGGGGGTATTTGATCAGCCGGTCGATCTGGGAACGCACGTCGTCCACGGTCATGTCGGCATAGCCGACGATGGCGTGCGGCCAGCCGGTTTCTTCCGCGGTTTTCTGCAGGAAGGCGACCTCATTCTCGAAATCCTCCTTGGCCCAGTTGGTCTGGACATAGACCGCCTTCTCGACGCCCGAGCCTTGCTGGTCGGCGAGGAATTCCCCGATAGGATAGTCGCGGCGGATCGGCTCATACGGTCCGAAGATGCGCGGCACCATCGGCCCGACCAGCCAGGGCTGGTCCTTTTGGCGCCAGATGTGGAAATGCGCGTCGATCGCCTTCTGCATCACGAAACCCTCCTCCAGATTGCCGCGGCCGCCGGGGCTGGGCGGGCGAGCGACAGGATGAAATCGGTGAGGCCGGCGATCGACGAACCGTCGACCAGGTCGTCGAGCACTGGCAGGATGGCGCGAAGCGCTGCCGTCGCCGGCCGAAAGCGTGGATCGCCGGCCAACGGCGTCGCCAGCGAAAGCCGAAAGGCGCGGGCGCTCAGCCGGCGCATCGCCGTCTCCAGCTCGGCATGATCGCCGCGCTCCAGCGCATCCGACAGGATGACGATCGCCGCCCCGCGCGCAAAGGCCGAAAAACGCGGCACCGAGAGGAAGGCAAGCAGTGTCGGTCCCATGCGGGTGCCGCCGTCCCAGTCGTCGACCTGGGCAGCGGCGCGGGCCAGCGCCTGGTCGCGGTCGCGAATGCGCAGCGCCGAGGTGATACGGGTCAGTCGTGTGCCGAAAGTGAAGACCTCCGCCCGGTCGGCGCCTTGCACGGCCGCATGCGCCAGCTTGAGATAGTCTGAGGTGTAGAGCTTCATCGAGCCCGACACGTCGATCAGGATGAGTAGCTTGCGTGGCACTGTCTGCCGCCGGCGCAGCAGCGGCGAGGGGATATCGCCGTCGGCACTGACGATTTCGCGCAGCGAGCGGCGCAGGTCGAGCTTGCCGCGCGCATGCGTGCGCACCGTGCGGAAGGAGCGGCGGGCGGGCAAAGCGGTGGCGAGCTTGCGGCGGAAGGCGGCAAGCCCGTCGCTATCGCGGCTGAATTCGCGGACGCTCAACTGTTCGCTGGCCGAAGACAGTTCGCCGCCTTGCTCCTGGCGGACCACCTCGATTTCTTGTTCGCTGGTTTCGCCGTCATCCTTGATGCGGGTTTCCTCGTCGGCCTCGCCTCCGACCACTGCCGCGGTGCTGCCATAGAAATGGCTCCGAAAATGCGCCTCGAATTCGTCGCGGCGGTCGGGCGGCGGCGCCAGCGTGGCGAGCGCCGCTTCGCGGATGTCGGCCATCGAGCGCGGCCCAAGCAGCGTCACCGCTTGCATGAAGCCGGAGACCTGCTCGGGCGCCACTGAAAAGCCATAGCGGCGCAGCAGCCGGCCGAAGCCGAGGAAGGGCGTCGCCCCTCGAGGCAGAGCCGCGGGGCTCACGCCAGCGCCTCCTCGACAATCTTGCCGAGCTCGGGCGCGATGCAGGATAGATCCTCCTCGTCCTTGATCAGCACGCCGATGGCACGGCGGAACGCTTCCGGCCATGGGCTGCCGCCCTTTTCGAGGATGGTCGCGGCATTGGCCCATTCGACCGCCTCGGCGATGCCGGGCGGCTTGGCCAGCGGACGCGCGCGGATGTCGCGCACGGCGGCAGCCACGGCGCGCGCCGTGGCCTCGGCGACATCGGCGGTGCGCAGCATGATGATCTCGGCTTCGCGCCCGGCGTCGGGATAGGTGATCCAGTGGTAGACGCAGCGCCGCCGCAGCGCTTCGGCAAGCTCACGGGTGCGGTTCGAGGTCAGGATGACGATCGGCTGCGCCGTCGCGCGAATGGTGCCGCGCTCGGGAATGCTGATCTGGAAATCGGACAGGAACTCCAGCAGCAGCGCTTCGAATTCATGGTCGGAACGGTCGATTTCGTCGACCAGCAGCACGCGCTTTTCCGGCGCTTTCAGCACCTGCAGCAGCGGCCGCGCGATGAGAAAGCGGTCGTCGTAGATGTCGACCTCGTGCTCACCGGCATGGCGGATGGCGAGCAACTGGCGCTGGTAATTCCATTCGTAGAGCGCATGTGCGGCGTCGATGCCCTCGTAGCATTGCAGCCGCACCAGGTCGCGCCCGAGCACCTCTGCAATCGCCTTCGCAGCTTCCGTCTTGCCGACGCCGGGTGCGCCTTCGAGCAGCAGCGGCTTTCCCAGCCTGATCGCCAGGAAGATGGCGGTGGCCAGGCTTTCATCGGCGAGATAGCGCGAGGCGGCGAGGCGCGACGCCACCGCCTCAGGCGAGGTCGCGACTGTCTCAGCGCTTCTCTTGGGCATTTTCAGCACTCAGTTCGGGGCTTGCGCCTTCAGCGCCCGCAGGATGCGCTCCGGCGTGATCGGCAGCGTATCGATGCGCACACCGACAGCGTCGAAGACGGCATTGGCAACCGCCGGGATCTGCGGGTTGGCGCACATTTCGCCCGGCCCCTTGGCGCCATACGGCCCGTCCGCCGAGGGCCGTTCCAGCACGATGATCTCGGTTTGCGCGAGATCGCCAGGACCCGGCATCAGATATTGGTTGAAGTCGGTGCCGCCATGGTCGCGGTTGGGATAATAGGGCTCGGTCGTTTCGTAGAGCGCATGGCTGATGCCCATCCACGAGCCGCCAACGAGTTGCTGCTCGACCATTTTCGGGTTCAGCGCGCGGCCGATCTCAAACACGTTCTTTACCGTCAGCACGGTGACCTCGCCGGTCTCGTCGTCGACCTCGACCTCCGCCACCGTGCAGGCATGGGCGTAGCAGGTAGACGGCTTCATCGCTCCGGTCTCTTTCTCCGGATAGGAGCGGGGGATCAAAAACATGCCGCGGCCGGAAATCGAACGGCCGCGCTTGAAATGCGCCGACAGCGCGACATCGAAGATCGAGATCGATCTTTGCGGCGCGCCCTTGACCAGGATGTTGCCCTCGCCATCGGTCTCGAGGTCCGAGGCGTTTACCTCAAGTTCCTCGGCCGCCACTTCCAGCATCACCTGGCGGGCTTCCCTGGCGGCCTGGATGACCGCATTGCCGGCCCGATGCGTGCCGCGCGAGGCGAAGGTGCCCATGCAGTGCGGGCCGGTGTCGGTGTCGGCGGTGTCGACGACGACGCGGTCGGTCGGTACGCCGATCGTCTCGGCGCAGATCTGTGCCATGATCTGCTTCATGCCCTGGCCCAGGTCGACGCTGGAGAGCGTGACCATGAAATTGCCGGTCGGCGTCGAATGCACCAGCGCCTGCGTCGGGTCGCCGCCGAGATTCATGCCGGTCGGATAATTGATCGCGGCGACGCCGCGTCCGCGCCTGATCGCCATCTCAAGCTCCCTTCGCGTAAGACGACATCGTCATGAACTTCTCCGCCACTGGCCAGTTGGCGGCGCGCGAGGCTTCCTGCATGCACTCGATCAGCGCCGCCCCCTCCGTCGGCTGCCGGTGTGCCTTCATGTCGCCGTCGCGGTAGGCGTTGATGAAGCGGAATTCGAGAGGGTCCATGCCGATCAGCCGGGCGAGCTTGTCCATCTGCACCTCCAGCGCGAAGTCGCCGATGGTGACGCCGAAACCGCGCATCGCCGAGGACGGGGTACGGTTGGTGTAGACGCAGTAGGTGTCGATCCAGACATTCGGGATCGTATACGGGCCAGGATAATGCCCGGCGCCCTTCTGCGCGCCGTAGGGCGAATGGCGCGAATAGGCGCCGGCATCGGTGTAGCCGGTCACTTTCCGCGCCACGATGCGGCCGTCGTTCATGACGCCGTCCTTGATGACGACCTTCTCGGCGGCGCGCGGCGAGGAAATCTGCATCTCCTCCTCGCGGCTATAGACAAAACAAACCGGTCGTCCGGTTAGTTTGGCGCCGAGGATGGCGATCGGCTCGACGATGACGTCGACCTTGCCGCCAAAACCGCCGCCGACGGTGCCGCCGACGAAATGCAGCTTGTTGCCGGGCATCTGCAGGATGATCGAGGCGTTGTCGAGCGTGAAGAACATCGCCTGCGTGTTGGTGTAGCAGGTGAAGCGGTCGTTGCCCTCCGGTGCGACGATGCAGCCGGTCGTCTCGGTCGGCGCATGCTCGATCGGCGAGGACTGATAGGTCTGTTCGAGCACGTGGTCGGCTGTGGCAAAGCCTGCCTCGACATCGCCAAAGCGCACCTTGCGGCATTCGCCGCTGTCGTAGAGGTAATAGTTCCGGCCGTGATACTCGTTGACGATCGGCGCGTCGGGCTTCAGCGCTTCCTCCATGTCGAAGACGGCCGGCAGCACCTCGTAGTCGACCTTGACCTTGGCGGCGGCTTCCTGCGCGGCGCGCTCGGTCTCGGCCAGCACCGCCACCACCGCCTCGCCCTTCCAGCGCACCTTGCCGTCAGCCAGCACCGTCTCGTCCTCCGGCCCGATCTGGATCAGGATCAGGATGGTGTAGACATTGTGCGGCACATCCTTGGCGGTCAGCACCTTGACGACACCCGGATGCTTTTCCGCCTCGGACGTATCGATGCTGCGTATGCGGGCGTGATGGTGCGGGCTGCGCACCATCTTCAGGTGCAGCATGCCGGGAAAATTGCGGTCGGCGAAATAGGTGGTCTTGCCAGTGACATGGCCGGGTGAATCCGAACGCGGCCGCGGCTGGCCGATCTCGTGCAGATCGTCCTTGCGCTGGTCGGCGAAATAGCTCTTGCGGAGTTCCATTTTCTTAACTCCCTCAAACCGCGTTCTGCGAATTGGAGCGCGCGGCGGTCAGCACCGCCTGGATGATCGGCTCGTAACCGGTGCAGCGGCAGATATTGCCCGACAGCGCCTCGACCACGTCCTCGCGGCTGGGGTTCGGCGTGTGATCGAGCAGTACCTTGGCTGCCATGATCATGCCCGGCGTGCAGAAACCGCATTGCGTGGCAAAAGCATCGAGGAAAGCGCGTTGCAGCGGATGCAGCACGCCGCCTTCCGAAAGCCCCGACGTCGTGGTGACGGCCGCACCGTTGCAGGTCTCGGCCAACGTCAGGCAGGACAGCCTGAGCTCGCCATCGATGATGACCGTGCAGGCGCCGCAAGTGCCTTGATGGCAGCCGCCTTTTGGCGAGGTGTCGCCGATCTTGTCGCGCAGCGCGTGAAGCAGCGTCGTGCCGCTGTCGATGAACTCGGCCTTTTCGGCACCATTGAGCGTGAACTGAACCGGGACCTTCGCCATCTTTATTACTCCTTGCGCCGCAGCCAGGGCTTTCAGGCGAGCAGCAGCCGGCCGAGATGGACCGGCAGGACTTCGTTGCGATACCAGGCACTGGCGATCGGATCGGTTGGCGGCGAAGTGCCGTCGTGGGCAACGGCCAGTGCCGGTGCGATGCCGTCTGCGGTGAGTTTGCGGCCAATCAAGGCTTTCTCCGCCGTCCTGGCACGGATCGGCCGGTCGGCCATGCAGCCGAGCGCGATCCGCGCTGACGTGACAGTGCCGTCCGGCGTGTGTTCCAGCATGGTGGCGATGCTCAGCACCGAGACGCCCTTTGGCTTGACCCGCGACACTTTCAGGAAGCGAAAACCGCCTTCCTTCGGAAGCGTGAAGCCGACCGCAGTGACGATGGCGTGATTGCTCTCGCGCTTTGCCAGAAAGGTTTCGATCGGCAGCTCGCCGTAGTCGGTGGTGACGGTTGCGTCCAACGCCAGCAGTGCAACGGTGAAATCGCCGTAAGGCGTTGGCGCGAAGAGATTGCCGCCGACCGTAGCCATGTTGCGGATCGCCGGTCCGCCGACGGCGCGCGCGGCGTGGGCCAGTGGAGCGAGATCCGGGTGACGGGCGATCGCCGCCATGGTCACCGAAGCGCCGATGCGGACCTCGCCGCCGGAAATGCGGATGATCGACAGCGCCGGTTCGGTCGACCGGATGAAACCGGAAATCGACACGTCGCCTTCGTTGGCGGCGCGCACGACCAGTGTGCCGCCACCGAGATAGCGGGTGCCGGCGGCCTTCAGCGCCGCGCCAGCGTCCTTCACCGTCGGGAAAGTCTGCAGTGCAAGCGCCATGGAACGCTCCTGTTTGTCAGCTCAATTCAGTTCAACCTTGCCGGCGAAATGGGCCTTCAGGGCGTTGAAGCCGCCCTGGAAGACGTTGGCGCCCATGCCTTCGGCCAACTTGTCGGCTTCTTCGGGAGGGGCGTCGAAGCTGGCGGTCCATTCGGCATAGGTGCGGTCGCCGTCGGTCACCCGCCGCAACTGCAGCGTCGCCTTGTGGTTGGTAAGCGGTTGCGGCGTCTCCAGGATGGAGTAGCTGACGAGGAAATTCTCGTCGGAGAAATCGAGCAGCTTTTCGCGGAGGCGGGCGCCGCTGGCGAGCTGGAAATTGCGTACGCAGCCGATCGTGCCGGCGTCCTTGCCGTCCTCAATGTGGCTTTCGACCATGCGCGGATGCCAGGTCGGCAGACCGTTGAAGTCGCGTATGCGTGCCCAGACCTTTTCGACCGGCGCGTCGATGACGCTGGAGATGGTGACTTTCGCCATATGATCGTTCCCTTGCAAATCAGCTGCTTGGGAGGGTAGGGCGGCAGACTCGGCGGCGCTTATCAATGCGTCTTGAACGCCTATCAATTAGTCTGAAAAACGGGCGCTCAGCTGATCGCCCGCGCCGCCTCGCGGTAAAGCGTCGGCGGAACGCCGACATGGTCGCGGAAGAAGCGCGAGAAATTGCCCTGGGTGGTGAAGCCGAGATTGCAGGCGACCGAGATCAGCGGCTCCTGCGACCACTGCAATTGCCGCACCGCTTCCTCCATGCGCAGCGTGTTCCAATAGACGTTGGGCGTCAGATTGGTCTGTTCCTTGAACAGGGCGAAGAAATGCGGCCGCGACAGGCCGACGCTGCGCGCCACGTCGTCGAAGCAGATGCGCTCGCAGACATTGGCTTTCATCAGCTGGATCGCCTTGCGGACGCGAAAATCCTGCATGGTGTTGACGCGGGCGCGCACCGTCTGCGGTGCGCAGGCGTGGGCGGCATCGAGCACGCTGTCGATGAAGCGCTCGATCTCGTAATTGGCGATGTCGTCGATGCTCTCATTGTCGCTGAGATGGTCGAGAAGGTTGGCCGCTGCCTTGTGCAGCCAAGGCTCGAGCGTGATTGCCGGGGCGGAGAACAGCGGCGCCGAGGAAGGCAGCTCGCGGCGCCTTCGAGCCCAGTCCGGATCGATGTAAAAGGCGAGGAACAGGCCGGGCGTGCCGTCGCGGGACAGAGCGTGGCTGTGCGGCTGGAAGGAATTGATGCCGGCGGCGGTGCCCGGTCCAAGCCGCACCGTCTCGCGGCCGATGGTCATCTCGCCGGCCGTGCCTTCCAGCCAGATGATGATATGCGCCTCGACATGGGCATGGGTGACGAAGTCGCTGGCGACGTTCAGGACAGAAACATGTCCGAACCGGCCCCAGTAGAGCCTGATCGCTTCCGTCATGGGTATATCCTCCCGCAGGCGACTGGCCTCCCTTCGCCTGCTGCGAGCGATTGTGCGGCTCAGTTCGGGCTTGCGTCAAGACGGATGTGCACGCCCGGGCGCCGGCCATGCGCCGCAGCGGCGGATTTTCAGACTCGGCGATAGGAAGAAGGCGAGCGTTTCCAGGCCGGTATGGCAAGACCGGTGCGGTCGACGGCAACCGGCACTCCCTTCGAGGCTGAGCAAGGACTTTTGCCAGCGAAGCAACTTTGCCCCGACGGCGGAAAAGTTCAGTCGTTACGCCTGAAATTGCGGATGCGGTCGAACAGCACGGCGAGCAGGATGGCGCCGCCGATGAACACGCCTTGCCAGAAGGCATTGATGCCGAGCAGGCCGAGGCTGTTGCGGATGACCTCGATCAGCGCCGCGCCAACGACTGCGCCGAAGGCTGTGCCCATGCCGCCGGCCAGGTTGGCGCCACCGATGACGGTGGCGGCGATCACCTGAAGCTCCATGCCGTTGCCGAGATTTGTGGTGACCGCGCCCAGCCAGCCGGTCTGGATGATGCCGGCAAGGCCCGCCGCCAGTGCCGAGATCATGTAGACGACAACCTTGATCTGGCGCACCGGAACGCCGGTCAGCGTCGCCGCATGCTCGTTGCCGCCGATGGCGAAGATGTGCCGGCCGAATTTCGTCCAGCGCAGCACGAAGCCGGTGATCATCGCCAGTACGATCATATAGAGCACCGGATTGGCGATGCCGAACACCCAGGCGCCGCCGCCAAGCGCCAGCAGCTTGTCGTGGTCCGGCCCGAACTGGAAGACGACGGTGTTGTTGGAGGCGACCATGGCAAGGCTGCGTGCGATCGAGAGCATGCCAAGCGTCACCACGAAGGGCGGAAAGCCGAGATAAGCGATCAGAACCCCGTTGAAGGCGCCGATGATCAGCGCCGTCGCGATCGCTGCGGCAATGCCGGTCTCGATGCCGTAGCCGGCATGCATGGTCACGGCCAGCACCATCGAGCACAGGCAAAGCACCGAGCCGACCGACAGGTCGATACCGCCGGTGATGATGACGAAGGTCATGCCGAGCGCCACGATGGCGACGAAGGTGATGTTGCGGGTGATGTTGTAGAGGTTCTTGGTCGTGGCGAAGGAATCCGTGGCCACGGACAGGAACAGGCAGGCGAGGATGACCGCGATCACCACCCAGAAGGTCTGGCTGGCAAACACCTTGCTCAGCAAGGTGTGCTGCTTGTGCGCGATCGTCTGATCAAGGGTGACTGCCATTATCGACCTTTTTTACTCATGGTTGAGGCGTCAATCATACCTGTTCGATAGCGCCGGTGATGAGCCCGGTGACTTCTTCCGGCGAACTCGATGCGATCGTCTTGTCGGCGACCTTGCGGCCGCGACGCATGACGATGACGCGGTCGGCGACGTCAAAGACGTCGGGCATGCGGTGGCTGATCAGCACGACGGCGATGCCCTGGTCGCGCAAATGGCGGATCAGGTTCAATACCTCGGCGACCTGGCGGACCGAGATCGCCGCCGTCGGCTCGTCCATCAGCACGATCTTGGCCTGCGAAAGCATGGTGCGGGCGATCGCCACCGCTTGCCGCTGGCCGCCCGACATCTGTTTGACCAGGTCGCGCGGGCGGGTTTCGGATTTCAGCTCGGCGAAGATCTGGCCGGCACGCTTGTACATTGCGGCATAGTCGAGGATGCGAAGCGGCCCGAGGCCGCGGCGCAATTCACGGCCGAGATAGACGTTGGCGGCGGCCGTCAGATTGTTGCACAGTGCCAGGTCCTGATGGACGATTTCGATGCCGTGCTGGCGCGCCTCGACCGGCTTGTGCAGGATCAGCTCCTTGCCGTCCATCTGCATCGTGCCATGGCTCGGTGGGAAATTGCCGGCGATCATCTTGACCAGCGTCGACTTGCCGGCGCCGTTGTCGCCCATCAGGCCGACAACCTGTCCGGCCTCGATCGACAACGAAACGTCGTTGACCGCCTGGATGGCGCCAAAATGCTTCGAGATGTTGGTGAGTTCGAGAACCGCCACCAGCCTTCTTGCCTCCCCGTGCTTTGCGGCCTGCGGTTCTGCCGCGGCCTTTCGCTCTCCCCAGTTCCTCCCGGAAGCAGCGATTTTGCCCATTTACGCATAAGCCACCTTGGCGTCAACCACGGCTTCTTTCGAAAAATCAGTTTTGTAGGACAAATAGCATTGACGTCGGTGACAAGGCGATATTAGCTAAGTGTCGGAGGAGCTTGCGCCGATCCCCCGGGTTGCCGGAAGGAATCGGTGAAGGTTTGTCGGTCAGGGATTTGGTAACCAGCAGTATCTGTCGGTGCCGGTCTGAGACTGAATATGAAAATGCTTATCGACCTGGCTTGGCGACACGAGTGCGACGTCCTCTGTCATCTTGCTCCGGGTCGATCTGTGTGTGGCGGGCACGCGGTGTCCGTTTGTTTCAAAAGGGAGGACTGACATGAGGAAATCACTATTGCTCGCTGCCGCCGCCATCATGGCGTTGGGTGCCGGGCCGGCTATGGCCAAGAAACAGCTCGTCATCGTCGTGAAGGGTCTCGACAATCCATTCTTCGAGGCCATCCACCAGGGTTGCGAGAAATGGAACAAGGAAAACGCCAGCTCGGAATATGAGTGCTTCTACACCGGACCGGCATCGACCTCGGACGAAGCCGGTGAAGCCCAGATCGTCCAGGACATGCTGAGCAAGCCCGACACTGTGGCGATGGCGATTTCGCCATCGAACGCGCCGCTGATCGCGCAGACGATCAAAAGCGCCAATCCGTCGATCCCGATCATGACCCTCGACGCCGACCTCAGCAAGGAAGATGCGGCGCTGCGCAAGACCTACCTCGGCACCGACAATTACCTGATGGGTCACAAGATCGGCGAATACATCAAGAAGGCCAAGCCGAATGGTGGCAAGATCTGCACCATCGAAGGCAATCCGGCTGCCGACAACATCCTGCGCCGCGCGCAGGGCATGCGTGACGCGCTTTCGGGCAAGGAAGGCCTCGCGGCGCTGGCGGGCGAAGGCGGCTGGACGGAAGTTGCCGGCTGCCCGGTGTTCACCAATGACGACGGCGCCAAGGGCGTGCAGGCGATGACCGACATCCTCGCTGCCAATCCCGATCTCGACGCTTTCGGCATCATGGGCGGCTGGCCGCTGTTCGGCGCTCCGCAGCCCTACCGCGACCTTTTCAAGCCGATGGCCGACAAGATCGCCAGCAACGCCTTCGTCATCGGCGCCGCCGACACGATCGGCGACGAGGTGGCGATTGCCCGTGACGGGCTGGTGACCGCGCTGGTTGGCCAGCGGCCGTTCGAGATGGGCTACAAGGCGCCCTCGGTGATGATCGACCTGGTCGAAGGCAAGCCGGTCGCCGATCCGGTGTTCACCGGCCTCGACGAATGCACCAAGGACACTGTCGACACCTGCATCCAGAAGTAGGTTCGCAGTTTCGGGGCGCCCTTCGACGGGCGCCCCGTCACAGACCGTCCATACGAACGCACGAGGCGACGCTGCTTTGGAGCGTAGGCCGCTGCTTTGTCGTGTCCTGAGTTCAGGCTTTCGACAAGCAGCTGCCGGGGAATACGAATGCCGGACGCGACATCAAAAAAGCGACCCGCCAAGTTGAAGGCCGAGGCTGAACGGCCGGCCGGCGTTCGGCGTGCCGACGCCGCACACTTTCCCGGCTCGAGTGTGCACGCCTCGCTGGCCAACGAAATCGGGCTGAGGATCGTGCGCGGCGATTATCCGCCGGGAACCATCCTGCCCAACGAGGCCAAATGGTCGGAGACCTTCGACGTCAGCCGCTCGGCGGTGCGCGAAGCCATAAAAATGCTGATGGCGAAAAGCTTGCTTGCGTCGCGCCCGAAGATCGGCAGTTGGGTCGAGCCTAAGGAGCGCTGGAACCTGCTCGATCGCGATGTGCTGGCCTGGTACGCGACCTCGCCGGACCGCGAGGTGTTTCTCAGGACGGTGCAGGAATTCCGCCACATCATCGAGCCGGAGGCCAGCGCCTTTGCCGCGATGCGGCGCACCGACGAGCAGATGGCCGAGATCAGCCAGGCCTGTCGCGAAATGGGCGAAGCGACCAACCTGCAGGAGCGAACGCGCGCCGACACGCGGTTCCACCTCGCCATCCTGCGCGCCTCGGGCAACGATCTGCTGGTGCCGCTCGGCGTGCTGATCGAATCGGCGCTCGATCACCTCTTTGTTTTCGTCACACGCGAAACCAGCGACCAGCGTCGGGCGCAGGCACTGCACGAGGCGATCGAGAAGAACATCCGCCTGCAGCGGCCCGCCGCAGCCCGTGCCGCGGTGCACAGGCTTCTCGCCAACACCGACGATGTTATCGGGCGGTCGCGGCGGTGATGGTTGCACCAGGGCTGGCATTGCTCCGAACGATTGCAAAACTCGGCATTCCTTCGCGCCCCTCTCTGTCCTGCCGGACATCTCCCCCACGAGGGGGGAGATTGGATGCCACTTCGGCTTTCGCTAATCATCAACGTTAGGCAATGAGGGCGGCGACCTCGGATGGACCAGGGATTCGGACTTTTTTACCGCCGCAGCGTATTTTGTTCTTGCTTTGTGCCGGCAACTATGCTACTAATTTTGGCTATGGTGCTGATTGGCGCCGACGACCCGCCCACCGAGGCGGGTTTTTTGTTTCTGGCTTTGAAATTGCAGTGTTGCCGATCTGAGGTCTGAGGGACAGCACCCCCCTCTGCCCTGCCGGGCATCTCCCCCGCAAGGGGGGAGATTGGCAGCTTCGCCGACGGCGCTTATTCCTGTTGAAGTGCTCGGTAGGGCGATGCCGGGCAGCACCAGCCTTGATCAAACACCAAGATTCGAGGCCTTCAGATCGTCTGCTTCTTGCCATCCCTGGTCGGCATCAGGTCGACGCCGTTGACCTTGCCGATATGCGTGGCCAGCATCGGCACATATTGGTCGGCGGGGCCGGCCGTGAAGGCGCCGGCGAAGGCGTTTTTGGTGGCGTTGCCGAGTGGGTTGGCGATGCCGGCAGCACCCGCCATCGATTCGAGATAGGTGAGATCCTTGAAGGCGTTGGCGATGCTGAATTTGTGCGCGTCGCGGTCGCCTTCCAGCGTCCAGCGCATGAAGGTCTGGTAGAAGCCGCAATCCATGCGGCCGTTGCGGATGACGCTGTCGAAGCGCGGCGGCGAGATGCCGACCTTCTGCGCCAGCGCCAGCGCCTCGGAATAGATCGCAGCGTAGCCGAGCGAAATGAAGTTGTTGAGCAGCTTCATGCGATGGCCGTCACCGGTGTCGCCGATATGGACGATGCGCCCGGCCCAGGTGTCGAGCACCGGCTTCAGCCGGGCAAAGACCGCGTCGGGCGCGCCGACCATGGCATCGAGCGTGCCTTCCCAGGCCTCCTTCGGCGTGCGGCTGAGCGGGGCATCGACATAATCGACGCCGAGCGCCTTGAGTTCGGCGGCCAGCGCCACCGTCGAGACAGGATCCGAGGTCGAGCAGTCGACGACAACCGATCCCTGCTTCAGGCCTTCCTTGAGGCCGCCTGGGCCGCGGATGATGGCTTCGACCTCGCGCGAGCCGGTGACGCAGATGAAGACGATATCGGACGCCACCGCCACGTCGCGCGAGCTCGCCACTTCCTTGGCGCCGCGGCCGAGCAGGTCTTCGGCAGGCGTGCGGTTCTTGCGGCCGAGAAAAGTCAACGGATAGCCTTTGTCGACGATGTTCTTCGCTATGCCGTGCCCCATCAGGCCAAGCCCGATGAAGCCGATCTTTTCGCTCGCGGCGGTCGTGTTCATGTCGTTTCGTCCTATTTGCAATGATGGATGACGGCGCTGCACCTTGCCGGCGAATTGTTGAAGCGGGTTTTTGCCGCATGCCATTGGCAGGCGATTGCAGAGTTCGATATTGTCTGACAATACACGTGAATTCCAGGGAGAGCAAAATGACGAAGCGGATCATGTTCACCGGCGGCAGCGGCAAGGCCGGGCGCCACGTCGTGCAATATCTGGTCGAGCAGGGCTGCCAGGTGCTCAACATCGACACCAAGCCGCTCGACAATCCCAAGGTGCGCACGCTGATCACCGACATCACCGACAGCGGGCAGGTGTTCAACGCGCTGTCGAGCTATATCGGCCTGCATGAATTCGATCCGTCGCTGCGTTCGCAGCCGGTCGATGCCGTGGTGCATTTCGCGGCCATCCCGCGCATCATGATCACGCCCGACAACGAGGTGTTCCGCATCAACGCGCTCGGCACCTACAATGTCATCGAGGCCGCAGTGAAGCTCGGTATCCGCAAGGTGGTGATCGCATCCAGCGAGACGACCTACGGCCTGGTCTTCGCCAACGAACCGCGCGATCCGACGCATTTCCCGCTCGATGAGGAGTACGACGTCGATCCGATGGACAGCTATGCGCTGTCCAAGGTCGTCAACGAGAAGACCGCGCGGGCGTTTGCACAACGCGATGGCACCGACATCTATGCCTTGCGCATCGGCAACGTCATCGAGCCGCATGAATATTCGCTGTTTCCGAAATGGTTCGCCGATCCGGGTTTCCGCAAGCGCATCGCCTGGAGCTATATCGACGCGCGCGACCTCGGCCAGATCACGCTGCGCGCCATCGAAAAGGATGGGCTCGGCTATCAGGTGTTCAACGCCGCCAATGACGACACCTCGTCCGACCTGCCGACAGCCGAACTGCTGAAGCGGTTTTATCCCGATGTGCCGGTCGAGGGCGAACTTGGCGAATACGAGACGCTGCTCTCCAACCGCAAGGCACGCGACATGCTCGGCTTCCGGCCGGAACACAGCTGGCGGAAATATGTCAAGACGAGCTGACGGAGGCAGCTGACGCGGAGCCGGCACTGGGCCAGCCCGCAATTGCTGGTCATGAGGCTGGGCTCAGGACCCGCTACGATCGATGCGCCCACACCCTACGTTCAGGCGTTCGCCGTCTGGTTCATCCAGACTATTTCCCAGACGTAGCCATCTGGGTCTTCAATGTGGCGGTTATACATGAAGCCAAGATCCTGCGCCGGGTTGGGATCGGCGCGACCGCCCGCCGCAACCGCGCTGGTCAGTGTTGCATCGACGGCGTCGCGGTTATCGACAGTGAGGACGATCATTGCCTGGCTGTCGCGCCGTGCGTCGCCGATTGGGCGTGTGGTGAATTCGCGGTAGTGGTCATGGGTCAGCAGCATCACCCCGATCGTGTCCGAGAACATGAGCGAGGTGGATTTTTCGCCAGAAAACTGCGGGTTCACAGTGCCGCCTAGCGCCACGTAGAACGCCGTCGACGCCGACAGGTCACGGACAGGCAGGTTCACGAAAATCATTTTGGGCATCGATTTCTCCTTCTCCAGGGGCGCGCGCTGAGTTATTATCTCGCTGCGATGTAAGTAGATGCAATGTATCTTGATTGCAAGATACATTTTGCCAAGGGAACATTTGCCATGGATCGCGCCGAGGCCGCAGCTAAGGAGTGGGCCCGCGAGCGCCCCGATCTTCCGTTGCTGCCTGTTGAAACGGTAGGTCGTCTGCTTGATGCCGCCGCGCGGGTTATCCGCGATCACATGAACCCGTTGCTCAAAGACGCAGGGCTGAATGTAGGTGAGTTTGATGTGCTCACGCCGCTCAGGCGCGCCGGTGAACCCTATATGCTCTCACCCACTCAGCTCTACGAATCGGCAATGATCTCCTCGGGCGGCATGACGAGCCGCCTGGACCGGCTGGAGCGCGCCGGGCTGGTTGAACGACGCCCCGATCCCGACGACCGGCGCGGCAAGCAAATTGCGCTGACGACTGGCGGCAAGCGCGCGATCGACGATTTGATTGGTCCAATGGTGGCGCTGGAAGAGCAATTAATCTCCGTGCTGACGCCGGCGGAGCAGGAAACTCTTAATGCTCTACTTAAGAAATTGCTCACCGGCCTCTAAGCCGTAAACTCATAAATGCGGTATGACCGTGATGGGTGGGAAGCAGAGTAAAGGGGTTGGCTTAGCCCTTCACGCCCCATTTTAGTTGGCTGGCATCGACGACGTCTGATCCCATATGCTCAACGAAAAAGTCTCGTATCCTCTGGCGATGCCGATCCCACCTGGGAGACATTCGTTCACTTTCATTCTCATATTCAGCTAGAAATACCCATTCCACGAATTGATCCGCTGTAACATCACCGGCTTGAGGAATAAAATCGGTGACATGCATGAACTTGTCGCCGTGCCTTCCTCCACAATAGCCATGACCAACACAGACCGCGTGCATGAGCGAGTCGAATCTATTCTTTGCTTTCATGGAACATGCGCGATGGTGAAGCGGGATGCCTACGCGCGCGGCGGCAACATATCCTTGTTGGGCGTAGGTCCGCAATGGGGTCGTTTTCCGACCAGGACTTTCATATTGCGGAGGAATCTGATTCAGGCTCAGCATGAGCCGATATGATCTGACCGACATCGGATGGCCCGTGATCGAGCCGCTGTTGCCCAACAAGCCGCGAGGGGTGCCGCGCGTCGATGATCGGCGGGTGCTAAACGACATGAGTCTACGTCCTAGGTCGTAGTCCACGTCAGCAGTCGCCTCTGCCTCTGCATCAACGAGTCCTGAACCCTACTTGTCTTTCCAGAATTCGGCCTGGAGTTGCGCCGCTTCATCGGCAAGCAGCGGACCGACGACTTCAGTCGGACGCTGCCCAGCTTCGAAGACGATCCTGCAGGGCAGGTTGAGTGTAGGATTCTCGACATGTGCACCCGTCGATGCCTTGAGGTCATGTTCGCTCTGGCCAAAGACGACCCGTCCGATGCCCGCCCAATAGATTGTGCCGGAGCACATCGCGCAAGGTTCGGCCGAAGTGTAGAGTGTGCAGGAGGCCAGCTTTTCGAGACTGAAATTCATCCCCGCCCATGAGGCCAGCAGCCTTTCGGCATGAGCGGTGCGGTCGCCCCCGCCGGCTTTGTAAGCGTTGGGCTGCTCGCGCAAAACATTGCCGTCCTTGTCAGCGAGGAGCGAACCAAAGGGATGTTCGCCGGCATCGCGGGCCTTGCGCGCGACTTCGAACGCCTGACGGAGCAGGCGCTCATCATAGGGGCGTTGTGGCATCGGCGGATCCTCCGGCTATGCCGCTGGACCATAGTGCCGAACAATCCGCCGACACAAGTCGGCGGCCTAAAACGCGTCGCGTTCGACCGGCCTCATGCTACGCGCTTCAGGTTCTTGTTTTGATGCATGTCGTATCGCAAACCCGCTGCACACTTTTGAGCGACATGCATCAGGACTCGTTGCCGGTGGGCCGTTGAGCCAGCCAGATGCTGCCGATGACGAAAACGACGCCGGCGATTTGAGGCAAGGTCAGTGTCTGATCCAGGAATACCCATCCAAGCAGCACGGCGGTCACCGGGCTGAGGAAAAGCAGCGATGACACCACTGCGGATTCCAGTCGCGCAATGCCCCGGAACCAGAGGACATAGGTCAGCGCCGCGCCGATCAGGCCGAGCCACGCCAGTCCAAGCAGGTTGGTGCCGGTCGGGAGCGGGATGGAAGGCTCGAAAAGCAGCGTCACCGGAACGAGAAGCAGACCACCGGCAGTCAGCTGCCATGCCGTAAAGGTAAGCAGCGATACTGGCGGTTGCCACCTACGGGCCAATACGCTTCCGAAGGCCATGGAGGCCGCCCCGGCGAGGCCGGCGGCAACGCCGACCGCATCGAGCGTCGCGTTCGGGGTCAGCACCAGCAATGCAACACCGGCGATCCCGACAAGGGCAGCGACGATCGCTAACGGTCGGACAGGGCTGGCAAGCAGGGCAGCGGCAAGGAAAATCACGATCAACGGCTGGACCGACAGCACCGTCGCGGCGACCCCGCCCGGAAGCCGGTAGGCGGCGACAAACAACATGCTCAGGAAGATCGAGATGTTGAGGGCTCCGAGGACGAAACTGCGCAGCCACCAGATGCCCGTTGGCAGTTGCCGAACGATCGCCAGCAGCAGCAATCCGGCGGGCAAGGCACGCAGCATTGCGACCGTCATCGGCGAAAAGTTGGGCAGGAACTGGGTGGTGACGATATAGGTGCTGCCCCATATCGCGGGTGCAATGGCTGTCAGCAACAGATCGAAACGGCGCGTTTTCATAAGATTTCCAGTACTTCGGCAAGAGGGCGGCGCGGCTTTTGCGGCCAGTTGCCGGGCGCGGCGCGGCCGACCGCGATGAGCATCACCGGCACTTCATTCAGTCCAAGGCCAAACTCGCGGGCCACGCCTTCGGCATCGAAGCCTCCCATCGGACCAGCGACGAGCCCCAGCGCTTCGGCTGCAAAAATCAGCGTTGCAGCGCCAAGCGTTGCCGAGCGCACCGCTTCGTCGCGGGCTGCCCGAGGATCGGCATATTGTGCGCGGGCGCCTTCCTGCCAGCCCGAAGCCATATCCGCCGGCATGAAGCCGGCTTGCACGAAAGGATGCAGCCTTGCTGTGAGGGCAGCGTGGTCGGGCAATACGCCGCAGACGATGAAGGTGACCGCTGCTTCCTGCACCTTGGCCTGGCCATGGGCCACGCTGCGCAACCGCGCCTTTGCTTCCGGCGTCCGCACGGCGATGAACCGCCAGTTCTGAAGGTTGTAGGCGGTTGGCGCGCGGGTTGCGAGACGTGCCAGTTCCTCGACCTCGGCATCCGTCAATGCGTACGAGGCATCGAACCGATTGGCCGACATGCGTCGCTCGATAAGGGAGATTGTGGGGTTGGTCATCATATCATTCCGAAATTGAGAAAGTTGTTCGGGAAGCAGATATGGAATTTACCAACAGACGATAATATGTGACAATTGAAAGACATTGTTTACTGGGAGAGAATGGTGCAGTGGATCGCCTGACTGCGTTGCAGGTTTTCCGTCATGTGGCGGAACTGAACAGCTTTGCCGAAGCCGGACGGCGGCTCGGTCTCTCGCCTCCCGCGATCAGCAAGAACATCGCCGAGCTGGAGGCGCATCTGGGGGTGCGGCTCATCAACCGGACGACGCGGCGGATGGCCCTGACCGAAGAAGGCAGGATCTATCTGGAGCATGTCACGCAGGGGCTCGATGCGCTGGCCAGGGCCGACCAGGTCCTCGGCCCGATCAAGACGGCGCCGAGCGGCACGTTGCGGGTCAGCGCGCCGATGACTGTCACGTTGACGCGGCTTTCGGCTGCCATTCCCGCGTTTCTATCGCGCTATCCCGATTTGAAACTCGACCTGCATCTTGATGACAGGCGCGTCGATATCGTGCGGGAGGGATTTGACCTTGCCATTCGCGGCAGCGACAATCTCGAGGATTCCAGCCTGGTCGCCAGAAAGCTTGCGGTCATGCCGCACGTGCTTTGTGCAGCTCCTGCCTACTTCGAGCAGCACGGCCGGCCTCAAACGCCTGCCGATTTGAAGGCGGCCAACTGCATCCGGTTCAGCCTCTCGGGGCATGCGGACATATGGGAATTCCGCAAGGACGGCCGCAGCGAGCGGATCGCCATCGACGGACGATATTCGGTCTCCTCGAGCCTCGCCGTGCGCGATGCGCTGCGCGCCGGCTTCGGCGTCAGCCTGATCCCCTATCCCTATGTCGAAAGCGACCTGAAAGCAGGCCGGCTGCAATCGGCTCTGGATGACTGGGACAAGGTCGAAACCACACTCTACGCGGTCTATCCGGCACGGCAGCATCTTGCCCCGAAAATCCGCGTCTTCCTTGATTTCCTGATCGAGGAATTCAGTCGGGACAAAGAGAAGCCGTTCGTGCCTCCCCGGCGTGAACGCCCGGCAAAGCGCGGTGTCGGCGAGGCGACGGATACGGAAAATCAAACCGAGATATTGCCGTCGATTTCATCTCCTTGACACGCCTCCAAATCCGGACTTTGTGGAGCTATGCAGGACGCGAAGCCGGATAAGGGAAAGACAGCGGCCGAGGCGTTCGCCGAACGCACGAGCGGTATTCGCCGCGCCGATGCGGCGCGCATGCCGGGCTCGAGCGTGCACGCGTCGCTCGCCAACGAGATCGGGCTGAGGATCGTGCGCGGCGACTATCCGCCGGGAACCATCCTGCCCAACGAAGCCAAATGGTCCGAGACCTTCGACGTCAGCCGCTCGGCGGTGCGCGAAGCCATCAAGATGCTGATGGCGAAGAGCCTTTTGTCGTCACGTCCCAAAATCGGCAGCTGGGTCGAGCCGAAGGAGCGCTGGAACCTGCTCGATCGCGATGTGCTGGCCTGGTACGCGACCTCGCCGGACCGCGAGGTGTTCCTCAGGACGGTGCAGGAATTCCGCCACATCATCGAGCCGGAGGCCAGCGCCTTTGCCGCCATGCGGCGCACCGACGAGCAGATGGCCGAGATCAGCCAGGCCTGCCGCGAGATGGGCGAGGCGACCAACCTGCAGGAGCGGACGCGCGCCGACACGCGGTTCCACCTCGCCATCCTGCGCGCCTCGGGCAACGATCTGCTGGTGCCGCTCGGCGTGCTGATCGAATCGGCGTTCGATCATCTGTTCGCTTTTACGACCCGGGAACTCGACGATTTGCAGCATACGCAGAGGCTGCATGAGGCAATCGAGAAGAGCATCCGCCTGCAGCGGCCGGACGCGGCACGCAATGCAGTGCGCAAGCTGCTGGCCAATACCGACGGCGTCATCAAGTCCAGGTAGCCGCCGTTCGGCTCCCGGTTTGAGTGCTCAGTCGAACGGTCCGGTCGCGAGATGCCGCCGGGTCAGCCCGAGCAGCAAGGCCTGATCGCGGGCGGCGTGTTCGGGCGGGTTGACGACGGGGTCGCCATTGACGATCGCCGCCCAGAAGCCACGCATCTCCTCGACGAAGGCTTCCGCGTAGCCGGCGCGCAAATCTTTCTTCGACAGCGTGTGACCGTGCGAGGTCGTCACCGTCAGCCGGGTCGGATGATGGTTGAGCCAGGGCGAGGGGAATTCGAGCTCCAGGCTGGCATCGTCGAAGAACAGCGTGATCCGCTCCTTGTAGTCGGCGAGCTTAGGTACGGTAAGATGGGTCATGGTCCACAGCGCCTGTCCGTCCAGCAGCTTGACGGCGCCCTGGCCGCCGTCGCCATTGGCAAAGATCTGCGCGCCGACGATCTCGCCGTCCGGCACGCCGAGCGCATCGAGCAGGCCGTGAACGGCATTGACATCGTGAATCAAGGCCGAGCTGTAAGCGCCGGTAAATCCACGGAAAGCGAGATCAGTGAAAGGCACGCCAATGGCTTGTTCGACCTGGCGCTTCTGCTTGGCGGCGACAGCGGCGACCATGTCCTTCGGGATATCGGTGCCGCGCCTGTAGGGCAGGTGGGCGATGAACGGCCAGGCGTCGGGATCGTTCACTTCCACCGAGACCGAGCGCAGCGTGCTCGGTGTCCCCGGCAGCGAAGCGAGCGCCAGCCGGTAGCTCGGATCGAAGCGCTTCATGTAGCCGACTTGCATGATTTTCCTGGCGGCATCGCGCGCGGCGACGATCTCGGCGATTTCCGCCAGGGAATAGCAGAGCGGCTTTTCGCAAAAGACATGCAGGCCGCGCGCCAGCGCCGCCAGCACCTGTTCGTGATGCAATGGGTCCGGCGAGCCGATCACTACCGCGTCGAGGCGCTGGTCGAAGAGCTGGTCGATCGTTTCGAAATTGGCGATGCCATGGGTGTCGGTGACGAACTGCCGCGAAATCCTGGAGGGATCGGCGACGCCGACCAGCTCGAACAACTCACCGAGGCGCAGCAGATTGGGAATATGCTCGACCTGCGAGATCATGCCGGCGCCGACGACCCCGACGCGTAACCTGCTCATGCGATCATTCCCCGCAATGTCCGATTGTCAGCTCAAGCCGCCGCAGGCGGCCGGTTGCCGATCTGGGCGAGCAGGCCGGCAATCTCCGCCTCGACCGCCTTCAGATCCTCGCCGCCCGACATGATCGAGATGACCTCGTCGCGCGAGATGTCCGATTTGGCGTAGGTGCCGCGATTGCGGCCGCGGTTGAGCAGCGTGAAGGTGTCGCCGACCGGATAGGCATGGTGGATGTTGTGGCTGATGAAGATCACGGCCAGGCCCCGCATGCGCGCTTCGATGATGAACTTCAGCACCATCGCCGCCTGGTGGACGCCGAGTGCCGAAGTCGGCTCGTCGAGGATCAGCACGCGCGCGCCAAAATGTACGGCGCGGGCGATCGCCACCGACTGGCGCTCGCCGCCCGACAGCGTGCCGACGGCTTGCGTCGGGTCGCGCACATCGATGCCGATATCGGCCATTGCCTGCCTGGCGATAGTGTTGGCGCGCTCCTTGTCGATGCGCGAGAAGGGCAGGCTGCTTTTGGTCGGTTCGCGGCCGAGGAAGAAGTTGCGGGTGATCGACATCAGCGAGATCATGCCGAGGTCCTGGAACACCGTTGCCACGCCGAGCTCCTGCGCGTCGCGCGGGCTGCGGAAGGTGACCGGCTTGCCGTCGACCAGGATTTCGCCTTTGCTCGGCCGGTAGACGCCGGACAGAACCTTGATCAGCGTCGACTTGCCGGCGCCGTTGTCGCCGAGCAGGCAGTGGACCTCGCCCGGATAGACCTTGATGTCGATGTCCTGGAGCGCGCGCACCGAGCCGAAATTGACGCTGACGCCGCGCAGTTCCATTGCGGGTTCGCTCATTTGGGCCCGCTCGGTCATTTGCCACCTCCGCGGCCGAGCGCCTTCAGCCTGATGTAGTTGTTGACCAGCACGGCCATCAGGATGACGATGCCGAGGAAGACCTTGAACCAGTCGGTGTCGATGCCGGTGTAGAAGATGCCCATCTGCACCAGCCCGAAGATCAGCGCGCCGAACAGCACACCATAGACTGTGCCGTAGCCGCCGGTGAGCAGCACGCCGCCGATGACGGCGGCGATGATCGCCTCGAACTCCTTGAGCAGGCCGCGTGTGGTGTCGGCGGAGCCCGCCTCCATCACCTGGATGGTGGCAAGCAGCGTCGCCGCGCAAGCGGTGTAGACGAACAGGCTGATCTTGACGCGATCGACCGGCACGCCGACGTTGCGAGCTGCGATCAGGTCGCCACCGGTGGCGAAGATCCAGTTGCCGTATTTCGTCTGGGTGAGCACGTAGCCGGCCAGCGCCGTCAGGCCAAGCCACCAGACGATCGACATCGGAATGCCGGCGACGAAGGGAATGCCGTCGCTGCGGGTGCCGATCCAGCCTTGCGCGCCCATCCAGTGGAACAGGCCGGTGAGCAGATGGCCGTTGAAAATGCCGGCCGTCGCCGGGTCCGGTACGCCTTCGAGGATGTAGGGAATTTGGGTGCGGCCGGTGACGGCGCGGGTGATGCCGATCGACAGTCCGCGCAGGATATAGAGCGTGGCGAGCGTGACGATGAAGGAGGGCAGGCGCGTCTTCACCACGATCAGGCCGTTGAGATAGCCGGTGAGGATGGCAACGGCGAAGGCACAGGCGATGCCGCCCCATAGCGGCAGGCCCCAGTACTTCACAGTTAGCCCGATGACGACACCGGCAAAGCCGACCATGGAGCCAACCGAAAGGTCGAACTCGCCGGCGATGATGAGAAGTGCTGCTGCCGTGGCGACGATGCCGAGCTCCGCCGACAGCGTCAGGAAGGTCATCGACCCCTGCAGCGAATAGAGGTTCGCCGCGCCCGGCAGCAGCGCAAAGATGATGATCGTCGCAAGCAGCCCGCCGGCAGCACCGGCTTCCGGCCGGCGCAGCCACTGGGTCAGCTTGCCGGTGCTGGCCAGCCGCTCGTCGGCGCCGGCGGCCCGCTTCGACGTCATGCCGAAGCGGTCGGTCGCCTTCAGTTCGCCCGGAGGTATCGCCTTGTCTTCCACGACCGCCATTAGGCTCTCCAATCGCTCAATTCACAATCTTCGAACGGATCGGGAGAGCGCCTGGCGCATTCTCCCGTTCCGTCGGAGTGCTGGCCTAGCGGATGCCCTCTTTGGCGAGGGCCAGGATCGCCTTGGCTTTTTCTGGCGAGTCGATGAACAGCGGCCCGGTATAGGCGTTGTTCTGCGGCCAGAAGCCGTGCGTCGCCTGCTCGACCAGATAGATCACCGGCAGATAGCCCATCAGATATTGCTGGGCATCCATACCGAAGCCCATTTCGCCGGCGACGACAGAGTCGAGGACCTCCGGGCTGATGTCGAAAGTGTAGAGCTTGAGCTTGCCGAACAGTTCCTTGTCGCGGAACATCGGGATCAACGGGTTGGCGGCGGTGGCACCAAGCGCAAAGACAGCTTGCGTGTCGGGATGCGCCGACAGATAGGCTTCGGTGCGGCGCTGGATGTCGGCGGGATCGGGCGCCACGGCCAGAACCTCGGTGCCGCCGCCGGATGGCTTCAGCCCGTCATTGAGGCCCTGGCAGCGCTGGTCGAGGCTGACATTGCCGACCTCGTGGTTGATGCAGACGACCTTGAGCGTGCCTTCCTTGGCCAGCCGCTCGCCGGCCTTCTTGCCGGAATCATATTCGGAAACGGTGCCGACATAGAGCGTGGTGCCGAGCTCGGCGCCTTCCTTCTCGCCGGAATCCAGAACCACCATCGGAATATTGGCGGCAAGCCCGGATTTGACGGATTTGCCGAGTGCATTGGCGTCGGCGATGGAGACCGCGATGCCGTCCGGCTTGGTGGCGATGGCGGCGTCCAGAAGCCGGGCCTGCTCGACCACGTCGAAGACCTGCGGCGCGTAATATTCGACCTTGGCGCCGGTGAGGGCGGCCGCGTCATCGACGCCGCGCTTGACCACCGACCAATAGGGATCGGACGCCGACCCATGCACGACGAACGTGATGTGGACGTCCTTCGGATCCTTGAGGCCCGCGGCATATGCAATGCCTGTCATCAGGCCCGCCGTGACGAAGGCGCCCAATGCCGCTTTCAGAAGAGTTTTCATCTTATTCTCCCATTTGTCGTTGCAGTTCCAATCCCTCTGGCGCCGTTTTCCGGCCGCGACGATCGGCTCACGTCGCGGATCGGGTGGCCGCTTTGCGGGCCTTTGCCGACGTCAATCGCTGTTCGCCCGCGTTGTTGCCGCGGGCTGATGTTGACGATCGCCCGGCCGAGAGTGCTGCGCGAAGCTCCTCGCGCAACGGCTTCATGCCGATGACATCGATCGGCTGTGCGGCGAGCCAGTCGCGAAAGCCCTGGTCGCGGAACAGCTCGTACTCTTCGGTGCGGATATAGGCGGAGCGCGGCTCGATCAGCTCGAGTTCACCGGGCGCGTTGCAATGCAGGCAAAAGAAAGTCAGGCCCTCGCGCACACCCTCGATGAGCGCTTTGTAAACGGGCTCGATCGGCCTGGAGCGCGGCCGGCCCCAGGTCGTCTGGATGGCGGCGTCGAAAATGGCAAAGCCGCCGGCGCGGGCCAGCGCCACGCCGCGCTGGAACGCCTCCTCGGTGACGCCGACCAGATTGTCGTTGGGGGAATAAGCGGACAGGGTCTTGGTCAGCAGCACGGGCAGCTGATATTCGAGCCCGAGCTTGATGTAGATGTCGCAAAATTCGGGCGACAATGCTGCGCCCATATGCGCGTCGAGGTGGGTGACGTCGATGCCGGCGCGATAGGCGGTGTCGATCTGGGCGCGAAGCTCGGCCTCGACCGCCTGCGGCACCGCCTTGCGGCGCGTGGTCGCCACGTCGGGCCATAAGAAGCCGAACTCGTCGGTCAGGCCGGCCGCCCGCGACGGCGCGGTCAGCGGCCGCCATTTGTAGTGCTGTTTCTCGCTGTTCAGCGTCAGGTGGACGCCAAGGTCAAGGCCAGGGTTGGCTGCGGCGCTTTCGGCCATTTCGAGCAACCACGGGCACGGCACCATCACCGCGCCGGAACTGCAGACACCTAGCCCGTTCAATTCGAGAAAGGCGCTGTTGGCGCCGTGGCACATGCCGACATCGTCCTCGTGGAGCACGATCCGTTTGCTGGAGCCGGCGGCGTTCACGAATGTCGGCCTTTCCGCCGGCGCGCCGGTCTCGAGGGTCTTCCAAAGTGTGTCCCGTATTTCATGGAACCAACCGTTTGCCCAACTGGCCGGAATGGAACGCCGAAAGCTGGCTTTCCGACAGGGCCACTTTGGCGAATTCGGATGGGTACGATTTGCCTGCCGGCTGAGACACTTAGCTGCCGATTTCTCCAATCAGGGTTCAAAACCACTCATAGGAACCGTCTTCCGGGCGCAGATGGCTTGGTCGAATAGCGGCGGAGTGGTTCTTCCAAACTGTGCCCACAAGCCTACAGCTGTCCACACCATCAAGCGACCCACATTACCAAGTGACCCAAACTACCAAGTAACTTGGAGGCCTGCCATGTACACCGCCGGCGAAGAGGAAATCGAAGCCATTGCCAGGGTGATCCGCTCGGGCGCGCTGTTTCGTTACGGCAAGGACAGCGAATGCGACCGCTTCGAGGCCCGCTATGCGCAGCATCTTGGCGTCGAGCATTTCGCACTGGCCGCCAGCGGCACCTATGGGCTCGCGGCCGGCCTGATCGGGCTCGGCATCGGTCCGGGGGACGAGGTCCTGGTGCCCGCGCACACCTATATGGCGACAGCGACCGCGGTGCTGTCGGTCGGGGCCATTCCCGTCATCGTCGACATCGACGAGAGCCTGACCATCGATCCCGTCGCCTTGCGCGATGCCATCGGGCCGCGCACCAGGGCGGTCATCCCGGTGCATATGTGGGGCGCGGCCTGCAACATGAATGCGATCATGGACATTGCTGCCAAGCGCGGCTTGCTGGTGCTCGAGGATGTCTGCCAAGGCATCGGCGGCGGCTATGAGGGCCGCAAGCTCGGCTCGATCGGCCATGCCGGCGCCTATTCCTTCAACTACTTCAAGAACATGACCTCGGGCGAGGGCGGCGGCATTGCCACCAGCGACCCGAAAGTGGCGGAGCGGGCGCGCTGCGCCATCGACCCTTGCCATTTCTACTGGCAGGGCAGAAGCGACAGCATCAAACCCTTCGCCGGCATCGGCGCGCGTGCTTCCGAACTGATGGGGGCGATGCTCAACGTCCAACTCGATCGACTGGACGGCATCATCGAGGCGATGCGCGCCGAGAAGAAGATGGTGCTGGCCGGCACCCGCCATCTCGGCAATCTCGGTCTGACACCGTCGCCGATGAACAGCCCGGACGACGATTGCGCCGCACAGGTGATGTACCTACTGCCGAGCGAGCAGGCGGCGCAGACTTTTTCGAAGACCATTCCGAGCGTCGTTGCCGGCAAGACCGGCCGTCACAATTTCACCCAGTGGGACCAGGTGCTGATGCATGAAGGGGCGCATCATCCGGCGCTCAATCCTTATGCATTGCCCGAGAACCAGGGCCTGCGGCTGGATTACGCCGACGACCTCGGCAAGCGCTCGCTCGACATCCTCAATCGCACGGTGATGATCGCCATGAACCCGGCGCATGACGATACCGACATTCAGGACATGATCCACAACATCGACGCGGCGGCGCGGGTGGCGCTGGAAAATGCTTCGCTGGATGATGTCGAATTGCGCAAAGCGGCACCGGTTGATCTGCAGAAGTTCGACAGTGTGAACTAGACCAGTTCCGACGCGGTTTGCTACCCTGCGGCCGAGTTCCTTGTCCGGCGGCCGGGCGAGGATTCCGGCCGGCTTAACCGGTCGTCAAAAAATCCGCAGGCCCGTGTCGGATAGGCCGGGCTCCCGCTCGTCCTAGGGGCATCGATCACCAACCACGGAGGATTAACGATATGCCCGGCACCGTACGTCTGCACCGCGTTCTGACAACCAGCCCGGAGAAAGTCTACCGCGCGTTCCTCGAAGCGGATGCACTTGCGAAATGGCTGCCGCCGAACGGCTTCACCTGCACGGTTCATCACTTCGAGGCGAAAGTCGGCGGTACGTTCAAAATGTCCTTCCGCAACTTCACCACCGGCGACAGCCACTCGTTCGGGGGCGAATATGTCGAGCTCGTGCCCAATGAGCAGCTGCGCTACACCGACCGGTTCGACGACCCCAACCTGCCCGGCGAGATCGAGGTGACCGTGACATTGAAGAAAGTGTCGGTCGGCACCGAAGTGAATATCACGCAGGCCGGTATTCCAGATGCCATCCCGGTTGAGGCCTGCTATCTCGGCTGGCAGGAGTCGCTGCGAAATCTGGCGAAACTCGTCGAACCCGAGATCAAGCAGTAGGGTAAGCGCGCGCGGCTGATCCGTGGGGGCGATCTCTTCGCGCCAAGAGAGCGAAGCGGGCGCTGCCTTGGCTGCATCGGCGTCGCTAGCCGGGATCCTAGGGATTCCCGATCTTGCCAGGCAACATGCGCCGGCGCCGGAAAGCCCGGATTGGGGAAGCCTGGCTCTAGCTTCTGTCCAACCTTAGGAACGCGGCGCGCAGCGCCAGCACCGCGCGCAGGATCTGGCGTTCGTCCATTGCCGCATAGCCGAGCAGCAGGCCGTGCTCGGGTTCTGTGGAATGGTAGTTGATCGAGATGCCCTGGACGTCGAGCCCCTCCTTGACGGCGGCGGCGACCACGTCGCTGTCCTTGTAGGGCCTGACGAAGCTCGCCAGCAGCTGCATGCCGGAATCGTTTTCCGTGACGGTCAGCCATTCCGCCAGATGCTCCTGGCACAGCTTGACGAAGTTCGCCTGCCGGCGCGCGTAGAGCCGGCGCATGCGTTTGAGGTGCGTGGCGAAATAGCCCTGCGTGATGAAATCGTTGACCGTTGCCTGCAGGATCAGCGGCGCGAACTGGCCGGTGATGCTCACCGCCCGGTCGAACGGCACCGACAGTTCGCGCGGCACGATCAGATAGCCGATGCGCAGCGCCGGGATCAGCGTCTTGCCGAAGCTGCCGATATAGACGACGCGGTCGGCATGATCGAGCCCGCGCAGCGCCGGCACCGGCCGGCCGCGGAACCGGTATTCGCCGTCATAGTCATCCTCGACGATCCAGGCGCCGTTGCGTTCGGCGATGTCGAGCAACTGCAATCGCTCCTCGATGCGCATGATGGTGCCGAACGGCCATTGGCAGGATGGCGTCACATAGATCAGCCGCGGCGGCGGCAGCTCCGGATCGGCAAGATGCCAGCCACGCCGGTCGACCTTCAACGGTGCCAGCCTGGCGCCGCTGGCGAGAAAGGCGCTCTTGGCGCCGAGATAGCCGGGCTCCTCCATCCAGACATGGTCGCCTTCGTCCATCAGCACGCGCGAGACGAGATCGAGTGCTGCTTGTGCACCGGTGACGATGATCACCTGGTCGGCGGTGCAGCTGATGCCGCGCGACAGGCCGATGGTCGAGGCAATGGCCTGACGCAGGCCGGGGTGGCCGGCAAAGGAGAGATAGCCAAGCAGGCTCTCGTCGCGGCTGCGTGCATTACGCACCAGAAGGCTTGACCAGATGGTGAACGGAAACGACGCCGTTTCAGGCACGCCGGGATGGAAATTGATGACGCCGGCATTACGCGGCGGTTGCGGGCCGTTGACGATGGTCTGGCCGCGCCGCGACAGTTTTTGCGGCGCTGCCAGTCCGGCGCGCAGCGATGCCAAGGGACGGTTCTGCTGGATCGGCGCTACCCAGGTGCCCGATCCGGCGCGCGCCTCGATAAAACCTTCGGCAAGGAGCTGGTCATAGGCGGCGATGACCGTGTTGCGCCCGACCTTGAGGTCTTCGGCCAGCGAGCGCGTCGACGGCAGCAGCGTGTTCTGCGGGATTTGGCCGTCAAGGATGAAGCGTCGCAAGGCGCCGTAGATCTGACGATGCATCGGTTCTTCCGAAGCGCGGTCGACCGACATGATGTCGAGGGAAAGGCGCATGTGGTCGGCCAAGGCACTATCCCCCGACGAACCGGGCGGCGCGGGCGATCTTTTCCTCGTTGAGCCGACAGACGGTATCAAGCACCAGTCGCCTGGTTTCGGGGTGGACCTCGCGGCTGTTCTTCAGCGCGCGATGAACGGTGGCGGCGCCAAGTTCCGCCTTCTCGGCAATCTCCCGGATGGTGCAAAGCCGTTCCATGCCAAGCGCAGCTTCGAAAGCCATGTCGCTCCTCCTCGGTTGCATCAAGGCACGGCTTCCGGCCGGCCTCAAGCTCGAACGTCGGGGTTTGAAATCCAGAGCCGGGATTCTGCGATCCGCGCCGCGCAGGGAGCAAGGCGGCGCGGATCGCCGGGCGCATTCGCGTCGCTAACCCCATCGAGGCGCGCGCCCATTATGTTCCTCCGGCTCGCAATGCGGGCCGGTCAGTTTGCCTGCCGCGTCGCCACTTCGAAGCCGGCCTGCCGGGCGGTGGCGAGCAGCGAGAAATAGCCCTTGCTGGCATAGGTCAGCGGATGCGCCTTGGCCGGATCCTGCTCAGCCTCGACAACGATCCAACCCTCATAGCCGCGCGCGGCGAGGGGTTTCAGCAATGACAGGAAATCGACCGAGCCATCGCCGGGCACGGTAAAAATGCCGTCCACTACCGCCGCCATGAAGCTCATGTCCTCGCGGCGTGCCTTTTCCAGCACCGCCGTGCGAACATCCTTGCAATGGAAATGCACGATACGGTCGAGATGCCGCTGCAACAGCGATTGCGGGTCGCCGCCCGAAAACAGGCAGTGGCCGGTATCGAACAAAAGGCCGACGCTTCGGCCCGTCGCCGCCATCAGCCTGTCGACTTCATCGTCCGTCTCGACGAAGGTACCCATGTGGTGGTGGAAGGCCATGCCGACCCCGAATGCGGCCATGCTGTCGGCGAGGGCGGTCAGTTTCTCGCCATAGGCCCGCCAGTCGCCGTCGGCGAGGCGCGGACGCTCGGAGATCGGTGCGAAAATGCCGTTATGGCGACCGCGCGAGGTGTCGGCATAGACGACGACCTTGGCGCCGAGGTCGCGCAGCAACGCCAGATGCGGGGTAATCGCCGCGAATTCCTCTTCGACCGTACGGTCGAGGATGCGGCCATCATACCAGCCGGAGACGAGTTCCAGGCCATAGGAGGACAGGAGCGGCCCAAGCACCTCAGCCTGGCGCGGAAATTTCCCGCCGAGCTCGGTGCCGCGATAACCGGCCTGTGCGGTTTCGGACAGGCAGGTCTGCAGCGGCGTGTCGCCGCCAAGCGCCGGGACGTCGTCATTGCTCCAGGTGATGGGATTGATGCCGATCTTGACCGTCATGACGCCAGGCTTTTGCAGGCTTGCGAATGCAAGCCAGCCTGCAGACTGGCGACAAAGAGGCCCTGTCACTAGGTCCAGTTCAGCCTGATTTGGCAGAACCAATCAATAGTGACCGATTCTAGTCTTCCTTTGGGCGGCCAAAAAGGACGCGCAGTTCGTCCTTTGCGTCCTCCAGCACTTTCTTCTGCGCCGCCGGCAGGTTCTTGCCGGCGCGGTTGATGTAGAAATTCAGCATCGACATGGCGGATTGAAACGGCCCCGCCTTGCGCCGGTCGCTGTGCTCGGCCGACCGCTTCAGCGAGGCGGCGATCTTCCTCGGATCGTGGGATTCGAAGATGTGCTCCTCGAGATCCAGCGCGTCGCTATGCTCGGTGACGTCGGCAGACCATTTCCGTTGCGCGGTCATGGCAAACTCCTTCCACAAGCTCGTTCGAAAAGAAAACGCCCTATGGTGCGCCACTGTTCCACTTCGGCCCGAATCCCTGGAGCCACGGATTGGCCCGTCGTGGCGCTGCTCCGCGATGCGAATGCGCTGATAGTGGTCAGAACCGCCGATTTAAGAACTGCGGACAGGAAACGTTCTTGACCCCCATCGTCTCAAACCAGGCAGCAAGTTCCGGCATCGACAGTGCCTATGCCTGGATACGGCTCGGCGTCTCGATGCTGCTGGCAACCATAGGCGGGGTCGGCATGTGGGCGGTGGTCGTGGTGCTGCCCGCCGTGCAGGCAGAATTCGGCGTCGATCGCGCCGCTGCCTCGATGCCCTATACCGCGACCATGGTCGGCTTTGCCGCCGGCAATGTGCTGTTCGGCCGCGCCATCGACCGCGTGGGGTATTGGGTTCCGGCGCTGATTGCCGCGATTACACTTGGCGCCGGCTTCCTGCTGGCGTCGCTGACCAGTTCGATCCTGCAGTTCACCCTCGTCCAGGGCCTGTTGATCGGCGTCGGCTCGTCGGCGATCTTCGGGCCGCTGATTGCCGACATCTCGCACTGGTTCAACCGGCGCCGCGGCGTTGCGGTGACGGCTGCCGCGTCCGGCAACTATCTCGCCGGAGCGATCTGGCCGACGGCGATGCCCTATGTCATGCAGACCGAAGGCTGGCGCTTCACCTATGCCGCGATCGGTGTCGTCTGCCTGGTCACCATGGTGCCGCTGATCCTGCTGCTCCGGCGCGGCGCACCGCCCCAGGCGGCTCCCGGATCGCCGGGCAGCCGCGTGGTCCAGCCGATCTCGCTGTCGCCGGCGGCCTTGCAGGCGCTGCTCATCGTCGCCGGGCTCGGCTGCTGCGTGGCGATGTCGATGCCGCAAGTCCATATCGTCGCCTATTGCATGGATCTCGGCTACGGCGTGGCGCATGGCGCCGATATGCTGTCGATCATGCTGGCGGCCGGCGTCGTCAGCCGGCTTGGCTCGGGTTTCCTTGCCGATCGCATCGGCGGCGTGAAAACCCTCCTGATCGGCTCGGTGCTGCAATGCCTGTCGCTGTTGTTCTATATCCCGTTCGACGGGCTGGCCTCGCTTTATGTCGTCTCGCTGGTCTTCGGCCTGTCGCAGGGCGGCATCGTGCCCTGTTATGCGATCATCGTGCGCGAATATATGCCTGCCAAAGAGGCTGGCCAGCGCGTCGGCATCGTTATGATGGCGACCATCTTCGGCATGGCAATCGGCGGCTGGATGTCGGGCTGGATCTACGATTTGACCGGTTCGTATGCCGCCGCGTTCCTCAACGGCATTGCCTGGAACCTGCTGAACATTTTGGCCATGGCGCTGCTGCTGTGGAAGGCCCGCCGCAGCGCTGCTGTGACGGCCTGAAGCACGGCGATACGGGCACAGTCTCTCCGGCCGTCGCTTGACAATAGCCGAAGGCTGCGCGACGCCAGACAAGGTGTGGCAACGGGTTGGCAAGGCAGCAGTGGCAAAGACCCTGAACATCGTCTCACGGTCGCGTCTGGGCGGTTGCCCGGCGTCGGGACGAGTATAGTGATCAAGCCGCGCTCGCGCCGCGGCGGCGGCCGCCCGACCATCGCCGACGTCGCCCGCAAGGCCGGCGTCGGCGCCATTACCGTATCGCGCGCCTTGCGTGAGCCGGGGCGTGTCTCGGAAGATCTGCGCCGCCAGATCGAGTCTGCGGTGAACGAGCTCGGCTATGTGCCCGACCCGAACGCGCGGGCGCTGGCTTCGGCGCGCGCCGAGGTGTTTGGCGTCCTGGTACCGTCGCTTACCAACAACGTCTTTGCCGAAGTGGTGCGCGGCATCTACGACAGCCTGTCGGACGGCCCTTTCCGCATCCAGCTCGGCAACACCCACTATTCCGGCCTCGAGGAAGAGCGGCTGCTGCAGGTGTTTGGCCCGCAACGCCCGGCCGCGCTGATCGTGGCCGGCATCGACCAGACGCCGGCCTCGCGAAAACTGCTGGAAACGGCAGGCTGTCCGGTGGTGCAGGTGATGGAGACCGGGCCCGATCCGGTCGACATGATGGTCGGTTTCTCACATTTCGAGGGCGGCAAGGCGGCGGCGGAACATCTGATCGAGGCGGGCTATCGCCGGATCGGCTTCATCGGCGCGCGCATGGATCCGCGTTCGCAGCGGCGGCTTGCCGGCTATCGCGCGGCGATGGAGGCGGCCGGCCTGTTCGATCCGAGGCTCACGACCACGACGCCGGTGCCCTCCAGCGTGACACTCGGCCGCGAATTGTTCCGCGACGCGCTGGCCAAGGTGCCGAGCCTCGACGCGGTATTCTGCAACAATGACGATATCGCGCTTGGCGTGCTGTTCGAATGCCATCGCGCTTCGATCGCCGTGCCGAAGACGATCGGCATCGTCGGCTTCAACGATCTCGACATGATGGAGGTTGCTTTCCCGTCGGTCACCAGCGTTCGGACCTATCGCTACGAGATCGGCCGGCGGGCTGTCGCTATGGCGCTTGCGGCTATCGAGGGCAACAGGCCGGAGCAGCGGGTCGTCGACCTCGGCTTCGAACTCAAGCGGCGTGAAAGCACGGCGCGCTGAAGCGAGCTCAACGCAATGTAAATGGCGCTTTACATAACGTCATGGTAGCGCTACCACTTTCCACGGTCGGAATTTCGCCTCGAAGAGCGGAGTCTGTTTATTATACATAAGCGACAGCTCATGCTTGTTTATTATGTATAATATGATAGTTTTTTGCTGGATTAGCCGGGCAATAAAGGAGGAAATCGGGTCGGCATTCGGCCACCTGAACGCGCAACGGGTAAGGCGGGAGGTGCCGGGCCGGGAACGCGCAAATTCATCGACGTAACAACAAACAAAACTGCAACTGGGAGGAATATCGATGATCAAGTCACTCGTTGGCGGTATCGTTGCCGCCACTGCTTTTGTCATGCTGAGCTCGTCGGCGATCGCCGATCCTGAAATCGTCAAGGGGCCATCGGCCGAGCCTGAGTGCTTCGCGCCCTGGTCTGCCGATACGCAGTTCTTCAAGTTCCCCAAAAAAGACGGCCCGTACCGCATCGCTCTGGCCAACGGCTACATCGCCAACACGTGGCGCATCCAGATGGTGCAGACGGCGAAGGCCTATGCGGCGCAGCCGGAGGTCGCGGCCAAGCTCAAGGAATTCAAGGTGGTCTCGACCGGCGAAGACGTGCCGGCCCAGATTTCGGCAATCAACAATTTCATCGATTCCGGCTATGACGCGATTGTCGTCAACGCCCAGAACCCGACCGCATTCGGCCCTGTCATCAAGCGGGCCAAGGAAGCCGGCGTCGTGCTGGTCGCTTTCGACAACATCCTCGACACCAAGGATGCCATCAACGTCAATGTCGACCAGAAAGGCCTTGGCGAATTGTGGGGCAACTGGCTGGTCAAGCATGTGCCGAACGGCGGCAAGGTGCTGGAAGTGCGCGGCGTCGCCGGCACGTCCGTCGACACCGACCGTCACAACGGCATCCACGAGGTTCTCGACGCGTCCGGCAAGAAGTGGGATGTCACCGAGGTCGTTGGCAAATGGGATGACGGCGTTGCGCAAAAGGCTTCGGCCGACGCCATTGCCACCAATGGTCCCTTCGACGGCGTTACCGGGCAGGGCGGCGATACCGGCATCGTGCAGGCGATGATCGATGCCAAGCATCCGTTCGTGCCGTTCGGCGGCGAGACGGAGAATGGCTTCCGCAAATTCTGCGCCAAGTTCGCCGCTGACGGCCTGAAATGCTCGTCGGCCGGTACCGGCCCGGCCCAGGTTGCGGTTGCCATCAAGACAGCGATTGCGGCACTTGAAGGCCAGGTTGTGCCGCAAGCGGTCAAGCTGCCGCTGGCGATCGTCGAGGATCCGAACTTCAAGGCAGGCCAGGATTACTTCCCCGACCAGTCCGACAATTTCTTCGTCGGCAATTCCTTCCCGACCTGCGGCATCAATTTCACGGCGCAGGAAATCATGGGCCAGAGCAAGGAAAACCAGTAAGCTCCAACAGCCCGACGCCGCGGGAAATCCCGCGGCGTCGGCGCTCGACATCCTGATTGCCAAGCGCCTGGGGAGGGCCGATGGACGGTGCGGTTCCGCTCTTCCGCATGGAAGGCATATCCAAGCGCTATGGCGGCGTGCGGGCGCTGGAAAAGGCCGAGCTGTCGGTCACTCCAGGCAGCATCCACGCCATTCTCGGCGAGAACGGCGCCGGCAAATCGACGCTGATCAAGGTCATGGCGGGGGTCGTCGCGCCCGACGAAGGCCGCATGATGCTGGACGGAAGCGAAGTGACCTTCGCTTCGCCGGCCGCCGCCAACCAGGCCGGCATCGTGTGCATCTTCCAGGAACTGTCGCTCGTCCCCGAACTCAGCGTGGCTGACAACATCGCCATTTCCGATCCGCCCAAGCGTTTCGGCATGATCGACCGCAAGGCACAGCGCCGCGTTGCGGAAGAAGCCCTGGCTCGCGCCGGCGCCTCCGATATCCATCCACTGGCGCTGGTCAAGGATCTTCCTCTTTCAAGAAGGCAGATGGTCGAGATCGCCAAGGCACTGGCGCGCAAGCCACGCATCCTGATCCTCGACGAGGCGACCTCGGCTCTGACCGCCGCTGACGTCGCCAGGGTTTTTGCCGTGTTGAAGCGGTTGCGTTCGGAAGGGCTGGCGCTGCTCTACATATCGCACCGCATGAACGAGATCGCCGAGCTGGCCGACCAGTGCACGGTGTTCCGCAATGGCCGCAATGTCGCCAGCTATGCGGCCGGCACCAAGAGCGACAATGAGGTCGTCGAACTGATGATCGGGCGCGAATACAGCCACATCTTTCCGCCCAAGCCCGCGCGGGCGGCTGCTACAGCCGCGCCGGTTCTCGAGGCGCGCAGCCTGTCATGGACGGATCGGCTGCACGATGTCTCGCTGTCGGTCGGGGCGGGCGAGGTGGTAGGGCTTGGCGGCCTCGACGGCCAGGGCCAGCGCGAATTGCTGCTCGCCTTCTTCGGTGTGCTGCGCGGCCTGTCCGGCCAAATCCTGATCGACGGCAGGCCGGTGGCGATCGCCAGCCCGGCCGCCGCGCGCGATGACCGGATCGGCATGGCGCTGATCCCGGAGGACCGCAAGACCGAAGGCTTGATGCTGCCGATGACGGTGCGTGAAAACCTCTCCTTCGCCGCCCTTGACCGGCTGTCCAGGGCCGGCATCATCGATCGCGCCGCCGAGCAGCGGCTGATCGACGACATGGTCGGTCTTCTGGCGATCAAGACGGCCGGCCTCGACATTCCGGTCGGCGCGCTGTCCGGCGGCAACCAGCAGAAGGTCGTCATCGCCAAATGGCTGATGCGGCAGCCGCGGATCATCCTGCTCAACGACCCGACACGCGGCATCGATGTCGGGACCAAGCAGGAGCTTTACCAGTTGATGCGCAAGCTTGCCGACCAGGGCGCGGCAATTCTGTTCTATTCGACCGACTATGACGAGCTGATCGGCTGCTGCGACCGGGTGCTGGTGCTCTATGACGGGGCGGTGAAGCGTGAACTGGTCGGCGCCGAAATCACCGAGCGGGCGCTGATCGCCAGCGCGCTCAACATTCACGAAGAGATGCCAAAGCAAGGAGCGGACGCGTGAAGGATTGGCGCTACTGGCTTGCCGAACAGCGCGGAACGCTGCTGGCGTTCGGCATCTTCGTCGTCATGTTCGTCATCTACACCTCGAACCATCCGGCGGGCTTCACCGCCAACGTCGTACAGACGGCTTCGAACAAGGGCGTGCTGCTCGCCTTCGTCGCCATGGCGCAGACGCTGGTGGTGATCACCGCCGGCATCGACCTCTCCGTCGGCATGATCTTCACGCTGACCAACTGCCTGGCGTCGTGGCTGGTCGTCGGCACCGGCATCGAGACCGCCTTCGGCGTCATCGCCGTGCTCGGCACCGGGCTGCTGTGCGGGGCAATCAACGGCGCCATCGTTATCTATGGGCGCCTGCAGCCGATCGTCGCCACCATCGCCACCGGCGCGGTCTATTTCGGCATCGCGCTGCTGCTGCGGCCGTTTCCGGGCGGCTCGGTCAATGAGGGGCTCGCCGACGCGCTGACCGGGCGCCTGTTTGGTATTGTGCCGGCGAGCCTGGTGGCGCTGGTGGCGGTCGTGCTTGTCGTCTGGGTGCCGTTCAGCCGGTCGGTGCTCGGCCGCGCCGCTTATGCAGCCGGCTCCTCGGAGATGGCGGCCTACATGTCCGGCGTGCCGATCCGGCGTGGAAAGTTCGCCGCCTATGCGCTTGCCGGGCTGCTTGCCGCGATCGGCGGGCTGTTCCTGACGTTCTTCACCTATACCGGCGATGCGGCCTATGCGAGCGGCAACGCCTATACGCTGTTTTCAATCGCCGCGGTCGTGCTTGGCGGCGTGTCGCTGTTCGGCGGCAAGGGCAGCGCCATCGGCGCGATCTTCGGCGCGCTTGCCTTCCGCACCATCGGCGACCTGCTGTTCGTCTTCGATTTCGATCCGCTCTGGCAGCCTCTGTTCCAGGGCGTCATCCTGCTGATCGCGGTCAGCCTCGGCGCCTTCGCCCTGTTCCGGGTCCGCAACCGGCTGGAGTGGTTCCTGTGAGCGAAACGACTGTGAGTGGTCTCGCCGGCCGCATGCCGAAATTCCTCCGCCGCGCCGACCCGGCGGTGCTGACGGCGTTCGCTTGTATCGTGCTGCTGCTGTTGCTCGGCAGCCTCTATTCGCGCAGCTTCCTGTCGCCTGAATACCTGCTGCAGCAGCTCAAGGTGGCCTCGTTTCTGGGCGTCATCGCCACCGGCATGATGCTGGTCATCCTGCTCGGCCAGATCGACCTGTCGGTGCCATGGTCGGTGGCGGTCGGCGCCATGATGGCCTGTGCCGCAGCCGCGTACGGCCCTGTCGGCGTGGCGCTTGCCATTCCGTTCGGCATCTTCTGCGGTGTCCTGATCGGCATCGTCAACGGCATTGGCGTCGCCTATCTGCGCATTCCCTCGATGATCATCACGCTCGCCACCAACGCGGTCGCGCAGGGGCTGATGGTGGTCTATACGGGCGGTTTCTCGCCGCAGGATTCGGCAACCGGTGCGATGCGCTATCTGGCGACCGGCTTTGCCGTTCCTGGCGTGCCGAACGCAGTTCTCATCTGGGCGCTGATCGGCGCCGCAATGGTGTTCGTGCTGACCCGCACCGGCTTCGGCCGCACTGTCTACGGCATCGGCAACCGCGAGCGTGCCGCCTATCTTTCCGGCATCGACACACGGCGCGTGGTGATGATCGCCTTTGCGGTTTCGGGTGGGCTCTCGGCCTTCGGCGGCGTGCTGTTGGCCGGCTATGCCTCCAAGGCGGCACAGTCGATGGGCGATGCCTATCTGCTGCCGTCGATCGCCGCCGTGGTGCTCGGCGGCACCTCGATCCTCGGCGGGCGGGGCTCCTATCTCGGTACCGTCGCCGGCGTCATCCTGATCACGCTCCTGCAATCAATTCTCTCCGTCATGCAGATGCCGGAGGCGGGGCGGCAGATCATCTACGGCGTCGTCATCGTCGCTATGCTGCTGCTCTATGGCCGCGCGCCGGCAAGCCGCTGACCTGCATGACCGGGAACGACGTGTCATATAAGCCGGCGAGCACTGTTCGAACGATACCCGCCATCGTGGTGATGGGCGTTGCCGGATGCGGCAAGTCGGTCGTCGGCGACGCGCTTGCAGCAGCATTGGGCGCCCTCTTTATCGAAGGCGACAGGCTGCATCCGCCCGAAAACGTCGCGCGCATGGCGAGCGGACAACCGCTTACCGACGCGCTGCGCGAGGGCTGGCTCGACGCGATCGGCCAGCGCATGGCCGCGTCGATCGCAAGCGGGCAAGGTGTGGTCGCTGCCTGCTCGGCGCTGAAGCGCAGCTATCGCGATCGCCTGCGCGGCTTTTGCCCGGATATCGTTTTCGTCTATTTGGAGATCGACCCGGCAACGGCGATGCGGCGCGTCGGCAATCGCAAGGGCCACTTCATGCCGGCAAGCCTGGTCGACAGCCAGTTCGCCACGCTGGAGGCGCCAGCGACGGACGAGGCGGCAGTAACCTTGGATGGCACGCGTCCGGTCGCCGACATCGTCGCGACTGCCTTGAGCTTGCTGGCACGCTAGTTTAGCGCCTCGTTCAGTCCTGCAACTTTGGAGATTGGCTGTCATCCCTGGATTTCGCCAATCACAATGGTGAAGAGCGTAGAACTCGACGCGTGTGCTTGCATCGCTCTATGCCTCATCGCCATCGTCGAGCAAGCGGGTGGCGCGCCAGCGGGTGAGCACGATGTTGGTCTGTTCGATGACGAAGAAGCGCGCGGAATCGCGGTCATAGCCTTCGGCCAGCAGCTTTTCGTAGTCGGTGTGCATATGGCGGATGTGGGCTATTGTCGCCAGCCATACGGCAATGCTCGGCGGCAAGGTCTTCATATGCACGGCGCCGGCATCGGCACGGATCTTTTCCATGTCGGCATAGGGCGCCAGCGGCAGGAGCGCTGTCAGCGCCTTGGCGATAGCGCGGCGGCGGCCGGTCGGGGCGCTCACTGCTCATCCGGTCTGGGTGACTCGTCCCGCCCGGCCATGGTCGCCTCGGCGAAGGCATCGGTCGAAGCGAAATAAGGCTTGATGTCGATGACCGGCGTGCCGTCGAGCACGTCGATGGCGTCGAGATCGATGCGGCCGATATCGATGTCGACGGCAACCAGCCTGGCGACATGCAGCCCAATTGGGTTCGGCCGGGCAGGGGAGCGCAGCGAAAAGACGCCCTTCGGTTCAACTGCATGGCGGGGTTTCTGGACAATCAGTTGCCGCGGCGCATGGTGCAGCCAGGACAGGATGATCACGTGGCTGGCGCGTTCCAGCCCAAGCAGGCCATCCCGGTAGAGCGGGTCGATGACCAAGTGCGCCGGCTGTCCCGTTTCCCGCGCGGCCCTCATGTTTTTGGGGCAAGTCTCCCGTGTCGTCCAAGGCGAAGCGATGCGGCCGATGAAGACGACATGGCCATCCGGCGGCATCGTTTCCGGGTCGGTTTCCAGAAGCTTTTCGCCGCTGCGCGTTTCGAACATGGTTCTCGCCTCGATGCTTGCGGCTTTGCGCGATCCGCCACGCATGCGTCATTTTCTTGTCCGGAAGCGACATAGCGCTTGCAAGCCTATCAAAATCGACATAAACATATGTTTATATCTTTTTCAAAGAGAATGCTCGCATGCATGTCGCTCTCGACACGATGGTAGATACATTGAAGGCGGCGGCCGAATCCAGCCGGCTGCGCATATTGGCACTGCTGTCGCGCGGCGACCTGACCGTTTCCGATCTCACCGAAATCCTCGGCCAGTCGCAGCCGCGCGTCTCGCGCCACTTGAAACTGCTGCTGGAGGCCGGGTTGATCGGCCGCTACCAGGAGGGCTCGTGGGCCTTCTTCCGGCTTTCGGATTCCGACACCTCGCGCGATTTCGTGCTCAGGCTGGTCTCCGGCATCCGCGGCGCCGATCCGCAGGTCGAGCGTGATCTCGAACGGCTGGCCGCGGTCAAGCGCAAGCGGCAGGACCGGGCTGCCGAATATTTCTCGGTAAACGCCGCAAGCTGGGACCATATCCGCTCGCTGCACGTGCCGGACCGCGCGGTCGAAGCAGCGCTCGTCAAGCTCGTCGGCAAGCGGCCGTTCCAGTCAATGCTCGATCTCGGCACCGGCACCGGGCGGCTGCTCGAGATCTTTTCGCCGCTTTATCGGCGCGGTGTCGGCATCGACATGTCGCGCGAGATGCTGACGGTGGCGCGCGCCAATCTCGACAAGGCCGGCGTTTCGAATGCGCAGGTGCGGCAGGGCGATATTTTTGCGCCGCCGGTCGAGCGCGACGCCTTCGATCTCGTTACCATCCATCAGGTGCTGCATTATCTCGACGATCCTGCCCGCGCCATCCGCGAGGCGGCACGGCTGTTGCGCCCGGCCGGCCGGCTGGTGATCGTCGATTTCGCGCCGCACACGCTGGAGTTCTTGCGCGACGAGCACGCGCATATGCGTCTCGGCTTCTCCGACCGGCAAATCGGCGACTGGTTTTCCGAGGCGGGCCTCGACCTTGAGGACAGCCAGGAATTCGAGCCGCGCGGCGGCAATGAGGCCAAGCTCACCGTCAAACTCTGGCTCGGCCGCGATCGGCGCATGCTGATTGCCGAGCCTTCCAACGACAGACAACCGGCCAATGCGTATCCGATAGGGGAAACCGCCTGATGAACCAGTTCCGCTTCTCCCGCCGCCCCGACATCGGCGACAAGGTCAGGGTTTCGTTCGAGTTCTTTCCGCCGAAAAACGATGAGATGGAAGCAAGGCTGTGGGATACGGTCACCCGGCTGGAGCCGCTCAAGCCGAAATTCGTCTCCGTCACCTATGGCGCCGGTGGTTCGACCCGCGAGCGCACGGCCCGCACCGTCAAGCGCATCCTCAACGAAACGACGCTGACGCCGGCGGCGCATATGACTTGCGTCGACGCGGCGCGTCATGAGGTCGATGCGGTGATCCGGGAATTCGCCGATATGGGTGTCAAGCGTTTCGTCGCCCTGCGCGGCGATCCGGCCGAGGGCGTCGGCGCGGCCTACCGGCCGCATCCGGAAGGCTATGCCAATGGCGCCGAGCTGGTTGATGCGCTGAAGGGCGCCGGCGATTTCGACATCTCGGTCTCGGCCTATCCGGAAAAGCATCCCGAAAGCCCGGATTTCGCCACCGACTTCGACATGCTGAAGCGCAAGGCCGACAATGGCGCGACGCGGGCGATCACCCAGTTCTTCTTCGACAACGATCTTTATGAACGCTATGTCGAGCGGGCACGGCGGGCCGGCATCTACATACCGATCGTGCCGGGCATATTGCCGGTGCACAATTTCACCCAGGTCGCCAACTTCTCGGCGCGTTGCGGCGCCTTGGTGCCGGCATGGCTGGCCGAGCGCTTCGATGGGCTGCAGAACGACCCGCAAACGCATGCGCTGGTGGCGTCCGCGGTTGCGGCCGAGCAGGTGCTGGACCTTGTCGAGCGCGGCGTCGGCGATTTCCACTTCTACACGATGAACCGGGCCGATCTGGTCTTTGCCATCTGCCACATGATCGGCATCAGGTCGCACGAAGTCGAGGCAGCTGGATCGGCCGCGGCGTAAAGCGAAATGTCAAAGATCGGGGGAATGCAAAAGGCCGGGCAAAATGCCCGGCCCTTTCAATGGTTTGTAGTATTCGGTGCTGGTCTTCCCCCGCTTAGCGGCCTTATGGAAGGACGCCCATAATGAGGGCGCCGATGAATGCAAACGCAGCACAAATCATCAATGCGTTGATCGGCCTCGTCAGTCCCATGTCATAGCCTCCTCTTAAAGAGCTATGGCGAGAGTCTAGGGTCATTTGTGCCACAGGCAAGCAGAAACTTTGCTGCAATGCGACGAGATTGTGGAATTTGCGACCTGCCGTTTGCCGTTAGGCATTGAAACTCTTTGTCAAAAGCCGGCTCGGGACCTGTGAATAATTTGTGGCAAAGCCGGGGCAGTAACGAGAATGGCAGCGCTACCGCTCCAGAAATCGGATTCGATTTTCGGACCGACTGAAGGTTCGGAGCGTCAGAGCGTCCTTTGCATGTCCAACCGGGTGCTGCACGCCATACGAATGCGATGGGGCAACCAGCAGCGCGTTGTGAGGATAGCCGGGACTTGCATATCCTGCCAATTGGCAGTATATTGTCTGCCAAGTGATGGAGGTTGGAATGAGTGTCGCTTATGCGGTTCGCGATCCTGCAAATCAGGCTTTGCCGGCAAATCTGGCGGATGCATCGGCACGGGCGCGGCTCACGCCAGCGGCTGTTGCCGGCATCGTCAGGCTCGCAGACATCTGGCATCTGACCAGCACCGAGATCTGCACCTTGATCGGCGACGTATCGGAGAGAACCTGGTTCCGTATGAAGAAAGGCGAGTGGGAGGGCGTTCTCTCCCAGGATTCGCTGACACGCATCAGCGCCCTGATCGGCATCTTCAAGGGACTGCGGCTTCTGTTTTCCGAAGCGCTTGCCGATGAATGGGTGCGGTTGCCGAACAAAGGACCTCTGTATGGTGGCCGGCGCCCCCTGGACGTGATGATCGAGGGCGGCATTCCGAAGCTGCTGCAGGTTCGCCAACACATCGACGCTTTGCGTGGCGGACTTTGAATGCAGATCCCGCCGCGCGCCGACATTTCCCAGCGCGACACGATCCGGCTGATTTCGACAGGCAGGCTCAAGGAGCCGGTCCTGATGCCGTTGGCCAGGATTCATGGAGATATGGAGGACCTTGCGGAGCTTGAAGGAGCCACCAGCGGCCGTCTTCAGGCGCAGCAAGGGGGATTGCCCGACCTCGATCCGCGCGAACTGGTTTTCGGGAGGCCGGGCTACACCTTCATCAATGCGGCGTTCGCTTACACCCGTCCGGGCGGCAATCGTTTCAACGATGATGCCAGGGGCGTCTGGTACTGTGCGTTCGATGCGGAAACCGCGCTCGGCGAGGTCTCGTTTCATCTGACGCGCGAGCTTGCTGCGATCGAACGGTTCGAAAACGTTACCGACTATGCGGAGCTCGTTGCCGACTTCATAGGCTCGTTTCACGATCTGCGCGGCGCTGAGTTCAGCAAGGACCCGGTGCTCGATCCGGATACAGCCTTAGCCTATCCTGCCGGTCAGGCGCTGGCGAAGCAACTCCGCAAGCAAGACGCCGCGACCGGTTTTGTCTATCCTTCCGTGAGACATGTTGGCGGGACCTGCCTCGCCGCCTTCCATCCCGATCTCGTTCAGAATCTCCGGCAAGGCGGTCTCTGGCGTCTGGAATGGCAGGGTTCATCTGTTCCGGCGATCACGCCCATATAGCGCCATCTCTAACGCCGCCCGAACAGGCGACCGTCGATGGTGACGAGGCCAAGCGCAATCAGCGCCATGCCGCCCAATTCGAACAGTTCGAGCCGCTCGCCCAGGAACAGGAAGCCGAGCAGGATGGCACTGGCTGGCACGATGAGCGTGACCAGCGAGGCGTTGGTGGCGCCGGCCGAGGCGACAAGGTTGAAATAGAGGATATAGGCGAAGGCGGTCGACAGCAGCGCCAGCGCCAGCACCGCCGCCCAGACCGGCGGCGAAGCCGAGAACAGATTGGCGGTCCCGTAGGTGAACAGAACGACCGGGATCATGATGATGGTCGAGCAAGTCAATTGTCCGGTGGCAATGACCGGTGACGGCACACCCTTGAAGCGGCGGGCAATCATCAGCGCAACCGCATAGGATAGTGACGCTCCGATGAGCGCGAATTTCGCCCAGACCGGGCCGCCGAGCCCGGCGACGAGGCCGGGACCGATCATCACCGCCGTTCCCGCGATACCGAGGGCGATGCCGGCAAGCTTGTTCCAGGACAGCTTTTCGTCGCTGGTCAGGGCGTTGGCGAGGATCAGCGTCCAGAACGGCGTCGTCGAATTGAGCACCGAGGCGACGCCGGCGCCAAGCTCGGTCTGGCCGGCAAAGATCAGCGAGAAAGGGATGACATTGTTGGCGAGCGCCAGCAGGAAGAACAGGCCGGCATGCGGCAAAGCGAGGCGAAAGGATGGGCCGCGAACCGCAAGATAGAGCTGAAGTGCCGCCGCCGCGATGGTGACGCGGAACAGCACCAGCACCAGCGGGAGGAAGTTCCGCCACCGCAATGCGGGCAAAGAAGAACGAACCGCCCCAGATGGCGCCGAGCAGCAGAAGCTGCGCCCAGTCCTTGAGCACCATCGGCCCGCGCATCGTGGTGGTGGCAGCTATCGCCATTGGTCGTCCTCCCAGACGAGATGCCTTGCTCTTCAGGCGTCTGTTCACGCCATACCCGATCCGGCCGCAAGGGCCACCCGAAACCTGAGCGATGGCCTAGCTCGCCCATAACCGGCGTACAGAAAGGCGTAGCGCCGCGAAGCCGGGGCGGCGAGACATAGAATTGTTTTCATTAGCCGCTAGCTTGGATTAATTGTGCGCAGCCTCAGTCAAGGGATTCGTCCATGCAGCGATTCGAAAATGCCCGCGAGGCAGCGCTGGCGCTGCGCCCGGACGATCCGATCTATTGCTTCCGCCCGCAGGTGCTGAAGGCGGACGCCAAACAGTTCATGGGCATGTTTCCCGGCAAGACCGCCTATGCGGTCAAGACCAATGGCGAGCAGATCGTGCTCAACGCACTGGTCGAGGCCGGCGTCAGCGCCTTCGATGTGGCCTCACCCGGCGAATTCGCCGCCGTGCGCGCCGTCTCGCCCGACGCCGAGATGCTCTACATGCACCCAGTGAAGGCGCAGTCGGACATCAGGCTGGCGCTGGAGAAATACGCCATCCGCGTCATTTCGCTCGACCATGAGGACGAAATCACCAAGCTGACCAGGGTGGTGCGGGCGCTCGACATCGATCCGGGTGCCATCACCGTGTTCGTGCGCATCCAGACGAAAGGCTCGGCGGCCTACGAACTGTCGAAGAAGTTCGGCGCCGGACCGGCCAATGCGGTGGAACTCGCCGAACGGCTGAACCGGACGGGCTACAAGGTCGGGCTGTGCTTTCACGTCGGCAGCCAGATCGAGGATCCCGACACCTATGAGCGGGCGCTGGCTTCGGCCGACTGGGTGCGCAACCGCGTCGGTTTCGACATTGCCGGGCTGGATGTCGGCGGCGGCTTTCCGGCCGAATATGGCCACGACCCGAACAGCCGCAAGCCGGAGATGCCGTCGCTCGGCCAGATCATGTCGCGATTATCGGGCGACCTCCAAGAGTACCAATTCGATCAGATGCCGCTGGTGGCCGAGCCCGGCCGAGTGATCGTGGCGCGCTGCCTGTCGCTGATCGTGCGCGTGCTGCTGCGCAAGGGCAAAAGGCTCTACATCAATGACGGCATCTGGGCGTCGCTGTCGGATTCATGGACCGGCAAGATCACGCTGCCGGCGCGCTTCATCCCCGATCCGGCGATCCGCTCGCGCAATGGCGAGGACAAGACCATCGTGCCGTTCAAGGTCTGTGGCGCGACCTGCGATTCCGTCGACATATTGTCGCGGCCGTTCTGGCTGCCCGAAACCGTCGATACCGGCGATTGGATCGAGATCGGCCATATCGGCGCCTACTCGCTGTCGCTCAGGACACGGTTCAACGGCTTCTATCCCGATACTTTCGTCGAGGTGGCGACGCCATTCGATGAAGGCGATGCGCCGCAGGGGTTTGCCAGCCTGGAGACGATGGCGGATTAGTGAATAGTGAATAGTGAATAGTGAATAGTGAATAGTGAATGGAAGTAGTTCTTGCGTTCCGTCCGCTCCGGTGAATCGTCACCATTCACCATTCACCATTCACCATTCACCCGCGTCAGGCTACTCCGCCGCCGGCCTGGATGTTCTCGCCGGTCAGCCAGCGAGCTTCGTCCGAAGCCAGGAAAACCGCGACATCGGCGACGTCGCGCGGCGCTCCGATCCGGCCGAAGGGCGACATGCCGGCGGCCACGGCCCGGTCCCGCTCCGGAAGCAGGTCGGTGTCGGTGAAGCCTGGCGAAAGCGCATTCACGGTAACGGCGCGCGGGCCGAGTTCGCGCGAGAGGACGCGGACGAACTGCTCGACGGCTCCCTTACTGCCGAGATAAAGCGCCGTGTGCGTGAAGAACATCTTCGTTCCACCGGTGGAGACGGCAATGATGCGGCCACCGTCGCGAACGCGGCGCGCCGCTTCCTGAAGCATGAAGAAGGTGCCCTTGGCATTGGCCCCGAACACATGATCGAAGTCCGTTTCGGTGGCCTCGACGAGCGGCTTTATGACGGCGACGCCGACATTGGCTACGACGATGTCAATCGGCCCCATCTGCCGTTCGGTTTCGTCGAACAACTTGCGAATGTCGGGGATGCTGGAGACGTCCGCCTGGATGGCGACGGCTTTTCCGCCAATCCCTTCAATGGCGGCAACGACTTCCCTGGCTGCTTTCTCGTTGCCGACATAGTTGACGACCACGGCAGCACCCTTGGCCGCGAGCCCCTCGGCGATGGCGCGTCCGATGCCGCGCGAGCTGCCGGTCACAAGTGCGGTCTTGCCTTCGAGTGGACGATGCATGGCTGTTCCTTCGTCTGGCTACGGCCGCCTCGATCGAGCGGCGTTCCGGGGAAAAGCTAGGGGCATGCTATTGCTCAGAGAATAGCCTATTATCTAACTGACTTGTTAAGCCTGAGGTACATAATGCGAGGAAGCGAGTTTTCCGAACTCACGGCATTTGCAGCAATCATCGAAGAGGGAAGCTTTGTCCGCGCCGCGGCCAAGCTCAGGATTTCGCCTCCAGCACTCAGCCAGACGATACGTGGGCTGGAAGAGCGTCTCGGTATCCGCCTGCTTAACCGCACCACGCGCAGCATGTCGCCGACCGCTGAGGGCGAGAAGCTGTTTGCCCGCATCGCACCGGCATTCGGCGAACTGGAAGGCGCCGTCGCGGACGCGCATGCATCACGCGGCCGGCCAGCAGGCTCGCTGCGCATCAATGTTCCGCGCATCGCCGCCACGCGTTTCATCGCGCCGATCCTCGGCGATTTCCGCCGCGCCTATCCCGATATCGCCCTCACAATCATTGTCGACGACATGCTCACCGACATCGTCGAGGGCCGCTTCGATGCTGGAATCAGACTGGGTGAGCGGCTGCACAAGGATATGGTGGCTGTGAAGCTCAGCGAGGAGCTCGAGATGGCTGCAGTGGCGGCGCCGAGGTATCTGCAGCATCACCCGATACCCCGTCACCCCGCGGACCTGCATCAGCACCAGTGCATCAATTTCCAGTGGCCGAGCGGCGGCAATCTCTACCGGTGGGAGTTCGCCCGAGGCCAACGTGCCCTGGAAGTGGCCGTCAGCGGTGGCCTGACGGTCAACGATACGGACCTGATGATCGGGGCGGTTCTGGATGGGGTCGGCGTGGCGTACATGCTGGAATACCAGGTCCGGCCGTGGATCGAAGCGGGAAAGCTCATCCGCTTTCTCGAAGCCTGGTCGCCGAGATTTCCGGGTTTTTATCTATATCACGCAAGTTCCCGGCAGGTTCCCGCGCCGCTGCGAGCCTTCATCGATTTCTTGCTTGCCAGGCGGTGATGTGAATAGTGAATAGTGAATAGTAGTAGCTCTGGTGTTCAGTGCGGCTCCGGTGCTATTCTTTTCACCATTCACCATTCACCATTCACCGCCCTCACAGCCTCGCCAGCAGCTCGAGCGTCGGCCAGCCGTCGACCGGCAGGCCCAGCCGCATCTGCTCCTTGCGGATCGCCTCGCGGGTGTTGGTGCCTAGGATGCCGTCGACGGTACCGACGTCATAACCTTTCGCCTCGAGCTTGGTCTGCAGCGCCTTCATCTCGTCGCCGTTGAGGCCGGGTTCCGGGTTGCGCGGATCGAATCGCGGCGCGCCCCCCAGCCGGGCGGCAAGATTTGCCGCGGTCAGGGCATAGGTGAAGGACTGGTTCCACTCGAGATAGACGTCGAAATTGTCGTAGGTCAGGAAGGCTGGCCCCTTGCGACCCATGGGCAGCGCCAGGCCGGCCTTCAGGCCGTTGTCGAGAAGCGGCGTACCGTCGGGCCTGGTAACGCCCCACTGGGTCCATTGCATCAACGGCAGCTTGTTGGTGCGTCCCGTCTGCTCCCACGGCAAATCGTCGGGCACACGGACTTCCTCGATCCAGGGCTGGTCGCGCTTCCAGCCGCGCGACTGGATCTTGCTGGCCGTGCTCATGATCACATCAGGCGCGCTGCCGCGCAGGTCGACCAGGCCATTGCCGTCGCCGTCCACGCCGTGGCCGAGATAGTCGGAAGGCAACATCTGCGTCTGGCCGATCTCGCCGGCCCAGGCACCGGTCACGTCGGCCGGCACCACGCCGCGATCGATCAGCATCAGCAGCGGCACGATCTGCGGCCGGAACAACTGCGGGCGGCGGCAGTCATGCGAGAGGCTCACCAGCGCGTTCAGCGTATGAAAATCGCCTTGCACGGCGCCAAAATCGGTTTCCAGGGCCCAGAAGGCGGCGATGACCGGCGCCTGGACGCCGTATTCGCGATCGGCGCGGGCAAAGACCTCGGCATATTTTTGCAGATTGGCCGCGCCTTGCTTCAGTCGGTGCGACGAGATCATGCGGTTCGAGAATTCGATGAAGGTCTGGGTGAAGACGCCCTGGGCGCGGTCGCGTGCCAGCGCCTTCTCATCGAGGGTGGCGTTTTCCAGCGCATCAAGGCCGGCAGCGCCGACGCCGGCCGCCCTGGCCTCCGCCGCCACGCCCTGCTTCCATGCCTCGAAATCGCCGCCGCATTGCTGTGCCGCGGCCGGCACGGCGGTCAGGAGCAGCGCCGCGAGAATTCCAAAGCGCGATCGCATCGCCATCCTTCCGAGAAGATTACCAGCGGTTGCGGGTATTCGTCATTGGCTGTGTCGAAAAGCAGGCGGCAGGCCTGGTGTCAACGGGTGTTCTGCCGCAACCACTTCTTCCAGGCGGCTTCGGAGCCGTTGAAGACGTTGATGTCGGCGTTTCCGGCCATGCCCGGCACGACGCCCGTTCCGGTATACTGCCAGAAGGTGAATGGATGGCTGCCGTATTTCTGGCGCGGGTGCCCGGCGACGGAGCGCAGCCAGTAGGGGTAGCCCCGGAAACCCGATAGACCATTATCTTCGAAGAAGTCGACCGACGTGTAGATGATCGGCTTCTTGCCGTAGTGTTTTTCGACGATTTTGAGGAATGTGCTCATCTCGCTGCGTACCGTGGCGGAATCTGGCCGCAGCTTGCAGGTCGGCGATTTCGGGTTCCATTCCATGTCGAGAACGGGCGGCATCGCCGAACTGTCTTTGGGCACGTTCTGGATGAACCAGCGCGCCTGGGTAGCGGCCGGCGTGCAAAAGTAGAAGAAATGATAGGCGGCACGGGGGATACCCGAGGCCTTCGTGCGGCTCCAATGCTCGTTGAAAGCTTCATCGAACCGGTCTCCGCCTTCGGTAGCCTTGATAAAGGCAAAGGAGATGCCGCTGGCCCTGGCCGCCGGCCAGTCGATCGATGTCTGGTATTTGGAGACGTCGGTGCCGTGGACGGCGTAGCTCCACGGTGCGCCGCTATCCCATTCATGCGGGTCGGAATCGGCAAAACGGGGCGCGCGTACCGCAACCGTCGGGGCGCTGGGCGACGACAGCGATGGCGTCAGATCATCGACCGTCGAGCAGGCACCAAGCAGCATCAGCGTGATGAGGACCGCGAAACGGCGCATCGCTACTTCCCGAGCCGGTTTCAGCCGGCCGCTGATGGGTCTTTCCGCGGGTGGCCCCTCGACCGGGCGCGACGCGTTTGAAACTGACTTACGCGAAGCGCCTGGATCTTCGTTTCATGCATTCCCAAACCGTTGCGCAGTTTGGGACACATGCATGCAAGCCCAGCCGGACGATCACCCCACAGAATCGCCCAGTCCCTCGTGATCGCCGATCATGGTTGATATTCGGTTGACGGCGCTCGACAAGAGCCGCGATTTTGCCGAAACAATGGCGGCAAATCGATGACATAGATCGCGCTCAGGGGGAATTCGAAAAAAATGCAGATCCTTCTGAAGTTCGTCAAATGGCTGCTGGGCCTGGCTGTGCTGGCCGCCGCGACACTCGCCGGCTGGCTGTATTTCGCGCCGCCGGAACTGATCCGCGTCGGTTCCGGCTATTCGGCCAAGATCGTCTGTTCGAACGTCTTCATCGCAGGGCGAGACGCCGACGACGTGCTCGCCGTCGATGTGCAGGCGCCGGGCCATCCGCTGCTGAAGCTGATGAGAGTGTCGGTGGACAAGGAGAAGGGAACGGTTTCGGCGGGTCTGTTCGGCGCGCTCGGCAAGAGTGTCGCGGTCGTCCGCGACGGGCTCGGCTGCGTTTCGGTTCCCGACGGCAATGTTGCCGCCGCCAAGGCCATCGCGGGAACTGCATCGACGCCGGCGCCGCTGGCCGATGCGATCTGGCCGAAGGGCGACAAGATCGATGCCTCGCAGGACCCCGAGGTCACCACAATCCTTGACGATCCGGCGTTGACCGGCGCCGGCATGCGGGCGGTGGTGGTGGTCAAGAACGGCCGCATCGTCGGCGAACGCTATGGCGACGGCTTTTCCGAAAAGACGCCGCTACTGGGCTGGTCGATGACCAAGACGGTGAATGCGGCGATCGTCGGCACGGCGCTGAAGGACGGCAAGCTGGCGATGACCAACCAGGGCCTGTTCGGCCCCTGGAAGGCAGATGGCCGCGCCGCCATCAGCCTCGCCGACATGATGGCGATGTCGAGCGGACTGGAATTCAACGAGGATTATGGCGATGTCGCCGACGTGACGCGGATGCTCTATCTCGAACCGGACATGGCCGGCTTTGCCGAATCCAAGCCGCTGACGGGCGAGGTCGGCAAGGTGTTTTCCTATTCGAGCGGCACGGCGGTGATGCTGTCCAGGCTGTGGCAGGACGCGATCGGCGACAAGGCATTGGCCTGGCCGCGGACCGCGCTCTTCGATCCGCTCGGCATGCGGAGCGCAGTCATGGAGGCCGACGAGCACGGCACCTTCGTCGGCTCGTCCTATCTCTACGCCACCGCACGCGACTGGGCCCGCTTCGGCCAGTTCCTGCTGCAGGGCGGCGTCTGGAACGGCAAGGATATTCTGCCGGCCGGCTTCGTCGACTGGATGCGGGAACCGGCAGCCGCCTCGAAAGTCTATGGCAAGGGGCAACTATGGATCGAGGGGCCTGGCGACGAGGAAAGACCTGGCGCCGGCATTGCCGCAGGCCTGCCCCAGGACACGTATTGGATGGAGGGGCATGACGGGCAAACGGTCGCCATCATTCCCTCGGAGCAACTGGTTGTGGTGCGGCTCGGCCTGACGCCTGCCAGGCTCGGCTACCAGCCGCAGGCGATGGCGGCGGCGCTGGTCAAGGCGCTGCATTAGGCTGTATCGATTCAGGTGATGCCGGCCTGCAAACGGCGGTTTCCTGCGCTTCCGGCCTTCGCCGGCCAAAGCACTCATGAGCGGTCGTGGCAGTTAAGGCTACGGCCGGGGTAGGCCGGTGCTCACGTACCCAAAAGTACGCTCCGCTCCGGTTCTCGGAACCCACCGTTTTCGACTCGGCCTGACCTGAATCTCAACACATCCTGGCTATCGACCTGGTCCGATCACGGCGAGCCACGCATAGCCGCGATAAAGCGTTTGGAAACGGAAGCTTGCGCCGGTTCTTGCAGATTCCGAATCCAGAACCGCGCGCAGCGATTGACGTGGCTCGACATGGAATTTTTTCAGCCAGCCGCGCAGCAGCGTGCGCAACCAGCCGGGCAGCGCTTCCTGCTGGCCAAAATCGACGACATGCAGCGAGCCGCCCGGTGCCAGGGCAGCAAGTGCCGCGGATACCGTCTTCTCCCAACCGGGGATCATCGACAGCGAATACGAGACAAAGACGCGGTCGAAACTTTTGACGCCGAACAACGCCGTCGCGTCGAAATCGGTGGCGTCGCCGCACGCCAGCGTGACGCGCCCGGAGAGGCCTTCGCGGGCAAGGGCGGCGGTGGCCGTCTCCAGCATCTCGGCCGAAATATCGAGGCCGAAGAAGCGCGCGCCCGGATAGCGGCGGGCGGCGAGGATGATGTTGCGGCCGGTGCCGCAGCCGAGCTCGAGCACGGTGCCGCCGGCCGGCACATCCAGGCCGGCGATAAGCCGGTCGCGACCGAGCAAATAATATTTGCGGGTCAGGTCGTAGATATGACGCTGCCAGCGGTAAACGCCGTCCATCAGCTCGGCATGGCTGGCCGGCAACTCGGTCGTGCTCATGCGCCCTGCTTCACGTAGAGATGAAAGCCGCCATAGATCGCCGAGCGGTCGCGCGCCGAAAACTCGCGCGAGGCGTCGTTCTCGTAGCGCCACTGGTCGAGCAGCGAATTCGAGACGCGGCCGGGCAGCAGGCTGGGTTCCGCTGCGGTGCGGAAGATGACGCGGGCGCCGGTGGAGGCGGTTCGGGTGATCTCGGCCCACAACCCGTTGAGCTGGTCGTCGGTCATCCAGTCCTGTGCATCGAGCAGCACGAAGCGATCCACCGAGCCCGCATCCTTGCCGGCAAGGAACTCGATCAGATTGGCGTGGTGGATGGCCACGCGATCGACATTGTTGCGGATCGTCTTGTAGTTGCGCTTTTCGAGATAGGCGGGCAGGGCGGCCTCGCCGGGATTGGGATAGCGGCGGGCAAAAGCCTGCCAGGCGAAATAGTTGGTCTTCAGCGGAAAATCGCAGGCGAGCTTTTCCAGCCGCGCCTTGAGCACGCTGGCCATGGTGCCGTCGCCCGAGGTGATCAGCGAATCGTACTGGGCCGGCGGAATGCCGAGGCCGAACAGCGAAGCCTTTCGCGATGTCGCCCATTTCAGCAGCGGTTTTTCGAACACGGGCGCCAGCTCCTCGTCGAAGAAACGGCGCTGATCGGCGATGCTCTTGGCGTCCATGATGCCGGCCGGGTCGACGCCGAAGAATTTTGCGGTGCGATGGCCCATGGCGATGAACAAGCCAAGCAGGCCGGTCTGGTAGAAATTGCGGTCGAAGACAGCGATGCGGCGACGGCCGCGCCAGTTGCGGCGCTCCCAATAATGGCGGCTGACCGGGTCGAGATGCGGTGCGATGAAGCGGTCGTAGGCCTGCGAATTGTGCCCGGTCTCAGCCGCGCCGAAGAAACGGAAAAGGTCGCCCTGCGACGGCAGGTGACGGACGGCTTCGAGCTTCATACGGTTCAGCGCGATGTGGGCGGCGTTGAGGTCGACGGCATCGATCCTTCCCGGCGACCGGGTGAGATAGGCGAGGATGTTGCAGCCGCCCGACGCGATGGTGACGATGCGGTGGCCCTTGCCGAGTTGCATCGCGTCCATGTCGACTTCGGGATCTTCCCAGATCTGCGGATAGACGAGGCCGGAGAACAGGAAGGCGAACAAGCGCTCGGAGATGCCGGCTTTCGACAGCGGGCGGTTCTGGTAGACGGCCTTGCCGACTTCCTTGCCGCGGCGAAAAACCAGTTCTCCAGAAATGTCCGTCATGGCAAGGCGATTCCCCGTTTGCTTTGCCGCAAGCGGGTAGCGCAGGGGCATGACAGGCCGGTGACAGCCTGTTGACGCGAGTTCAGGCCTTGCCAAATCCACCAGGCGTCGGCGTCGTCACGATGACTGCCTCGCCGGCGTCGAGGATGGTCTGATCGCAGGCCTTCAGGACCTCGACGCGGCCATCCTTGCGGCGGATCTTGGTCGAGCCAACCTCGCCATCGCCGCCGCCGTCCAGGCCTTGCGGCGGGCGGTTGCGATGCGAGGACAGGATCGCGCATTCCATTTTTTCGAGGAAGCGGATGGTGCGCTTGGTGCCGTCGCCGGCATTCCATTTGCCTTTGCCGCCGGAACCTTCGCGGATATGGAAATCTTCGAGCAATACCGGGAAACGCAGTTCCAGCACTTCCGGATCGGTCAGGCGCGAATTGGTCATATGGGTGTGGACGCCGGAGGTGCCGGCAAAACCGCGGCCGTCGTTCATCCGGCCGGCCGGCGAGCCCGAGCAGATCGTCTCGTAATACTGGTACTGCTTGTTGCCGAAGGTGAGATTGTTCATCGTGCCCTGCGCGTTGGCCATCGCCCCCATCGCCCCGAACAGCGCGTTGGTGACGTGCTGCGAGGTCTCGACATTACCGGCGACGACTGCCGCGGGATAGGCGGGTTTCAGCATCGAGCCGTCGGGGATGATGATATTGATCGGCCGCAGGCACCCGGCATTCATCGGGATGTTGTCTTCGACCATGACGCGGAAGGCATAAAGCACCGCGGCACGGGCGACCGGCTCCGGCGCATTGAAATTGTTCTTCATAACCGGCGACGTGCCGGTGAAGTCGACGGTCGCTTCGCGCTTTTGCCGGTCGATCGATATCTTCACCTTGATCATTTGGCCGGTGTCGGTCGGATATTCGTATTCGGAACTGTCGGGCAGCCGTTCCAGAACACGGCGCACGCTTTCGGCGGCATTGTCCTGGACATGGCCCATATAGGCTTCGACCACAGCGAGGCCGAAATGCGCGACCATCTTGCGCAGCTCGGCGACGCCCTTCTCGTTCGCGGCGATCTGCGCCTTGAGGTCGGCGATGTTCTGGTGCGGATTGCGTGCCGGGTAGGGATGGTCGGTGAGCAGCGTCTCCACGTCCTTTTCGCGGAACCGGCCACGATCGACAATGCGGAAATTGTCGAACAGCACGCCTTCCTCGTCGACGGTTGTGGCAAGCGGCGTCATCGAGCCGGGCGCGGTGCCGCCGATATCGGCATGGTGGCCACGCGAGGCGACGTAGAAGAGGATCTCCTCCCCCCTCGAGGGGGAGGTGGCGGCGAAGCCGCCGGAGGGGGTCGTTGCGGCAGTGCTCGACGCACTTGTGGTGCGTTCTGAGAGGACCCCACCCGGCCGCTTCGCGGCCACCCTCCCCTCGAGGGGGAGGGAAAACACCGGTGTCACCACGGTGATATCAGGCAGATGCGTGCCGCCATTGTAAGGGGCGTTCAGGGCAAAGACGTCGCCGGGGTGAATATCGCCGGAATTGAGCCGGATGATGGTCTCCACCGAGCGGTCCATCGAGCCGAGATGCACCGGCATATGCGGCGCGTTGGCGACCAGCGCGCCATTCCGGTCGAAAACGGCACAGGAGAAGTCGAGCCGCTCCTTGATATTGACCGAATAGGCGGTGTTCTGCAGCGTTACGCCCATCTGCTCGGCGATCGACATGAACAGATTGTTGAAGACCTCCAGCATCACCGGATCGGCTTCGGTGCCGAGTGCGGCCTGCCGGTGCTTCTTCTCGATGCGGCGCATCAGTATATGGTCCTTGGCGGTGATCTCGGCCTGCCAGCCGGGCTCGACGACGATGGTCTGGTTCGGCTCGATGATCAAAGCGGGGCCGGCGATCTTGTTACCGGGCTTCAGCGTTTCGCGAGGGAAGATGCCAGCGTCGCGCCAGATGCCGTCGACGAAAATTTTCCGCGCCCCGGAAGGACTTGCGGCCTTGTGTTCAAGAAATGAATCGCTTTCGTCGCGGCCGGTGCTGCCGGTATCGGTACCTTCGACGCCGACCGATTCGACGATCATCGGCTTGTCGTCATAGACGAAGCCGAACTGCGCCTTGTGCGCCAGTTCGAAGTCCGCCTTGGCCTCAGCAATCGAGCCGTGCCCAAAGTTCACAGGCAGCGCGGTATCGGTGCCGTCATAGCGGATCTGCAGCACCGGCTTCGAGGCGACCGCGTCTTCGGTGATGCCTTGCGCGGCGAGTTCGTCGATGACGGCTTTGCGCAGCGTTGCGATGAGCTCGTTGATCGCCGGCCCGGAATCGTCCGCCAGCGGCTTCAGCAGCGCCTGCTGGCGTGACGCAAACACCGAGGACAGGCCGATGCCGTATGCCGAGAGCAGGCCGGAAAAGGGATGGATCAGCACAGCCTCCATGCCGAGCGCATCGGCGACGAGGCAAGCGTGCTGGCCGCCGGCGCCGCCGAAACAATTCAGCAGGTATTCGGTGACGTCGTAGCCGCGCTGCACCGAAATCTTCTTGATGGCATTGGCCATGTTTTCGACGGCGATGGTGACGAACCCTTCGGCAACGGCTTCCGGCGAGCGGCCGTCGCCGATTTCGGCGGCAAGTGCGGTGAATTTCTCGCGAACTGTCCGCACGTCGAGCGGTTCGTCCTGGCCCGGCCCAAAAATGGCCGGAAAGAAGTCGGGCTGCAGCTTTCCCAGCATGACATTGGCGTCGGTGACCGCAAGCGGACCGCCGCGCCGGTAGGCGGCCGGGCCGGGATTGGCGCCGGCCGAATCCGGCCCGGCGCGAAAGCGGCCGGCCTCATAGTGCAGGATCGAGCCGCCGCCGGCGGCGACGGTGTAGATGCGCATCATCGGCGCGCGGATGCGCACGCCGGCGACCTCGGTGTCGAAGGCGCGCTCGTAGTCGCCATCATAGTGGGCGACATCGGTGGAGGTGCCGCCCATGTCGAAGCCGATGACTTTGCCGAAACCGGCGAGTTTTGCCGTCTCGACCATGCCGACGACGCCGCCGGCCGGGCCGGACAACAGCGCATCCTTGCCCTGGAACATGTCGGCGGCGGTGAGGCCGCCCGACGACATCATTAACATAAGGCGGGGGGATTGGCCAATCTCCCCCGTTGTGGGGGAGATGCCCGGCAGGGCAGAGGGGGGCGTGACAGACTGAGATGTTGGCGGGACAGCGCCCCCCTCTGTCGGCTTCGCCGACATCTCCCCCACCAGGGGGGAGATTGGCGCGGCACCCAGTTCCGCCGCAACCCTTTGCACATACCTTGCCAGGATCGGCGACAGATACGCGTCGACCACCGTGGTGTCGCCGCGGCCGACCAGCTTGATCAGCGGCGAGACCTCGTGGCTGACCGAGACCTGCGAGAATCCGAGCTTTCGACAGACTTTGGCGACCGCCTTTTCGTGATCGGGATGTTTCCAGGCATGCATGAAGACGATCGCGACCGCATCGATACCGTCAGCCTTGGCCTGTTCGATGGCAGGACGCACGTCGGCGATGTCGAGCAGGCGTTCGACACGACCGTCGGCGCGCACGCGTTCGTCGATCTCGACGACGCGCTCGTAGAGCTGTTCGGGAAGGATGATCTGCTTGGCAAAGATATCGCGCCTGGCCTGGTAGGCAATCCTCAGCGCATCGCGGAAGCCCTTGGTGATGAGCAGCAGCACGCGGTCGCCCTTGCGCTCGAGAAGCGCATTGGTGGCGACCGTGGTGCCCATTTTGACGTCGCCGATCAGCGCGGAAGGGATTGGGGTGCCGGGCTGGACGCCGAGCAGTTCGCGAATGCCCTGGATGGCAGCGTCGGCATAGGCTTCGGGATTTTCCGAAAGGAGTTTCCTGGGATGCAGCCCGCCTTCCGGGTCCCGGCCGATGATGTCGGTGAAGGTACCGCCGCGGTCGATCCAGAAATCCCATCTTGCGGTCATGGCAGCGCCTCCGGCATTTTCACTTTACGCATCCTGTTAGTGCTCAACGCTTTGTACGGCCAAGCGCTTGATGTTACACGCGGAAACGCAACGTTACGAAACTCATCATGACCTGATGCATTGTGTTCTCGATCGTCGCCGGTAACGGTGGCGTGATTAGAGGAGAGATATCATGAAGAAACTCATTCTTGCGTCGGTCTCGGCGCTTGCCTTGCTTGGCGTTGCGGCCTGCAGCGATAGCGGCACCGACAACACTACGACGCAGAGCACTAACCCGCCGGCATCCGACCAGACGATGAAGCCGGCTGCTCCTGACGCTAACAAACCGGCCGAGCCGGCCCCGGCCCCCGCTCCTGCGCCGGCTGCCCCTGCGCAGTAATTGATGTGACAACCAAGAGAGGCCGGCCTCACACGCCGGCCTTTCTGCTGCTTACGATACCCGCGCCTTGCGGCCGAGTGCGCCGACGCTGGCGCCGAAACGACGACCCAAGGCGCCAATCGCTAGGCTCGCCGTTTGCGCGCCGAGGCTGCCGTCTGCGGATTTTCCATGGGTGAGCGCTAGCGCCAGCCGCCTCAGGCATTCCGCCAAATCGATTGGGCCAGCCCCTGCGGCACTGTCTTGGCTTGATAGCGATGGGCGGTTGGCCCTATGAAACCCTCATGTCGATTTGGGACCGCCTCGGCGACTTCGTCACACGCGTTTCATCTTCAGCGTCGTCAGGCGTCGCCGAAGTGGTCGAAGCCGTGCGCACGGTTTTCTCCGGCGATGCCGATCTGCGCCGGCGCGTCGCCTTCTCGGTGGCGATGATCGCGCTGTCGGCCAAGATGGCCAAGGCAGACGGCATCGTCACCCAAGACGAGGTGCGCGCCTTCCAGGAAATATTCGAGGTGCCGAAGGAACAGAGGCGCAATGTGGCGCGGCTCTACGATTTGGCCAAACGCGACATTGCCGGTTTCGAAACCTATGCCGAGCGGATGGCGCAGCTTTGCGGTTCGGGCCATTCGAATTGCCTGATGCTGGAGGACATACTCGACGGGCTGTTCCACATCGCCAAGGCCGACGGGCTGGTGCATGAGCGCGAGCGCCAATTCCTGCATCGCATCGCCGAGATCTTCCGCATCGATGAGGCGCACTACCAGAGCATCCTGGCGCGGCATGTCGATCTGGGCGCCGCCGATCCTTATGTTGTGCTCGGCATCGAGCGTGGGAAGCCGTTCGAGGAGGTCCGCAGGCGCTACCGCAAGTTGGTCTCCGACAATCATCCGGACCGGCTGATCGCACGCGGCCTGCCGCAGGAATTCATCAAGATCGCGACGACCAGGCTGGCGGCGATCAACGCGGCCTATGAGATGATCGAGCGAGGCCTGCGGCACGCATGAGCGGCTTTCCGCCCGACGAGCCGAGCGCCGAGGTTAGGGTATCGCCGAATTTCGGACCGCGGCGCGGCACGCTTAGACCCGATATGATCGTGCTGCACTACACCGGCATGGCGACCGGCGCCGGCGCCGAGGCATGGTTGTGCGATCCGGCAAGCGAGGTCTCGTCGCACTATCTGGTCCATGAGGACGGCCGCATTGTTCAGATGGTAAGGGAAAGCGATCGCGCCTGGCATGCCGGCAAGAGCTCGTGGTTCGGACAGAGCGACATCAACTCCTGTTCGATCGGCATCGAGATCGTCAATCCGGGGCATACTCTCGGCTATCGCAATTTTCCAAAACCGCAGATCGACGCGGTGATCGGCCTGTGCGTCGGCATTGTCGAGCGCCATTCCATTCTGGCGCAGCGGGTGCTCGCCCATTCCGACGTGGCACCGGGGCGCAAGGTCGATCCGGGCGAGAAATTTCCATGGAAAGCCTTGTTTGCCGCCGGTGTCGGCCATGTTGTGCCGGCAGCACCGATCCGGCGCGGCGCCGTACTGAAGCCAGATGATACCGGCGCCGAGGTCGAGGCGCTGCAGTCGATGCTGTCGCTCTATGGTTATGGCGTCGAGATCACCGGCGCTTTCGACCGGCAGACCGAAATCGTGGTCGAGGCATTTCAGCGGCATTTCCGGCAGCGCCTGGTCGATGGCATGGCTGACGGATCGACGATCCGCACGCTGGAAAGGCTGCTCGCTTCCGCAAGGATAGCCTCTCTCAAATAATCTTTTCCCAGATTAAAAGTTACAATCTGTTACCTAAAGTGACTTGCGCCGCCTTCTTTGGCGCCAATTCCGTCGTCAAAGGCGATCCGTACAGATTGTCGGACCTCTATCCCCCCAGATGTTCCGATGTTGATTGAGGGTATCTGCGCGAAGTTCTTTGTGCAGATCAAACAGAACAGGATCACATGCAGAAATTGACCGTTTTAACGGCAGCCATTGCTGCCGGCGTAATGACTTTTGCCTTCAGCGCGGCGAACGGCGCACCGCTGAGCCAACGGGCCGATCAAGGCTTCAGTGCCGCAGCCGGCAAAACCGCCATGCCGAAAGCCACCCGTGGTACAAAAATAGAGAAGACCACCACCGCAAAAGTGGAAAAAGCGGCCGCGGTAAGGACGAAAAAGCCAGTCTCCGCGAAAAGGCCAACCGCTGCGAGAAAGACAATCGCCAAACAGCATGTGAAGCGTAACCGCAAACGCATCGACCACATGGCAACGGCGTCAGTCGCTCCGAAGAGCAGGCCAGCGCCCCAGGCGGCGGTTGTCGGCGGCAGCGGACAGTATTCGGCGATCATTGCGCGATATGCCGCCAGCTACGGCGTGCCGGTATCGCTCGCCAATGCCGTCATCAAGATCGAGAGCAACTACCAGCCGAACCAGGTCGGCAGCGCCGGCGAGATCGGCCTGATGCAGATCAAGCCGGCGACGGCAAGAATGATGGGCTATAGCGGTTCGGTTCAGGGTCTCTACGATCCCGATACCAATATCAAATACGGCATGAAGTACCTTGCCATGGCGCGGGATCTCGGCGGCGGCACGACCTGCGGCACGATCCTGAAATACAATGCCGGCCACGGCGCCACACGGATGAACTCGGTGTCCGCAGCCTATTGCGGCAAGGTCAAGGTGCAACTGGCAGCACTTGGAGCGCCCGCCTGACAAGCGATAACTTGCTTTTTCGTTTGCGTTTTCGGGCCTGAACCCCTTTATACGCCTTGCCAGCTGGCCGGGCGGCCGCACCCGCGAAGCCGAAAGGCTGCGGGTGAGGAAAGTCCGGGCTCCATGGAGACACGGTGCCGGTTAATGGCCGGCGGGGGCGACCCCAGGGAAAGTGCCACAGAAAGCAAACCGCCACGATCTAATCGTGGCAAGGGTGAAAGGGTGGGGTAAGAGCCCACCGCGCGACTGGCAACAGGAGCGGCACGGTAAACCCCACCGGGAGCAAGACCGAATAGGGGCGGTGCGAGGGGAAACCCTCGAGGGCTGTTTCCGGCTCACCGTCCGGGTAGGTTGCGTGAGGCGCATGGCAACATGCGCCCAAGATGAATGGCCGCCACGTTCTCGCCCCGTAAGGGGCGAGGGCCATACAGAACCCGGCTTACAGGCCAGCTGGCAGTTTCCCCGATAAAAGGAAATCTCCTGATATCAGCAGGTTACGTCTTCGGGCGCAGCCGTTGATTCACTTTTCGACCCGCAATCGAGCGCGACATTCCTTGAAAATGGTGCGATTAAATCGTACCAGTTGATGACGATATTCAGGAGCGCGTCATGGGACAGGTCGATAAACGCAGCATCACGCTATCGCCGGAGTTGGCCGCGGCAGTCGACGACGTGGTCGCCGCCGGCGAATATGCCTCGGCGAGCGAGGTGATCCGCGACGCACTGAGGCAATGGAAGGACAGGCGCGACCTGCTCGGCTACACGGTCGAGGAATTGCGCAAGATGGCGCAGGAGGGGATCGACAGCGGACCGGCGCTGGACGGGCCGCCAATCATGGAACGGCTGCGCGCCAAATATCTGAAAATGGCCGAGGCCAAAGGCCTTGAGGAGTGAAATATCGCCTGCTTCCTCAGGCATTGATCGACCTCGAAGCCATCGTCGACTACATTGCCGAACAGAATCCAAATGCGGCGGTTCGCCTCGTGGATCTCTTGCAAAGGCGGTGGATTTGCTGACCCTGCATCCCTTCTCAGGTGCACCGCGCGAAGACATTGCGCCCGGCATCCGTCACCTGATCGTCGGCGAATACCTCACTTTGTATCGTGTCCGCGAAGAGGCGATCGAAATCGTTCGCGTTCTCCACGGCCGGCGCAAGATCGACGCCGGCGATCTGAATTCGTAGTCGCGCTGCTCAGGTGCCGATGCGGTCTAGCGACGCCTCGATCGCCTGCCAAAGCTCTTCCACCGGCTCGCAGCCGATCGACAAGCGAACGAAGCCGGGCGGAACGGCATCTCCCCTTTTTGATCGCCGTTCGGCCGAAGTGTGTACGCCGCCGAACGATGTCGCTGCCTGCATCAACGCGCAGTTGTTGATGAAATCCTCGGCCTTGTCCTCCGAGGCGAGCACGAACGAGATGAGAAATCCGAAGCGCTCCATCTGGGCGCGGGCAAGATTGTGTGATGGGTCGCTCTCCAGTCCCGGAAAGCGCAAGCCGCTGATTGCGCGATGGTCTTTCAGCCGTCGCGCTATCATTTCGGCGGAAGCGCACATGCGGTCGAAGCGCACGTCCAGCGTTTCGAGGCCGCGATGTACCAGCCATGCCTCGAACGGCCCGGGGATGGCGCCCGACGTCTCGCGCCAGTCGGTCACCCTCGAGATAATATCTGCGTTGCGGCTGGCGACATGGCCGAACAGCACATCGGAATGGCCGTTCGGCGCCTTGGTGTCGGCAGCAATGACGATATCGGCGCCGAGATCGAGCGGGCGCTGGCCGAAAGGCGTCATCGTCGTGTTGTCGACCACAAGCATCGCACCCGCTTTGTGCACGGCTTCGGCGACGGCTGCGATGTCGCATATTTCCAGTCCTGGATTGGCGGGCGTTTCGACGAAGGCAAGCCGGTATCCGTCAAAGCCGCCGTCGAGGAAGCTCGATGTCGGCCGGACATCGTACGCGACGCCGAAGGACTTCAGGAAACGGTCTGCCAGCGCTCTCGTCGTATGGTAGCCGTCGGACGGCAGCAGGATACGGTCGCCGGCTTTGAGCAGGCCGAAAAACACCGCCGAGATGGCAGCCATTCCCGAGGGAAAGGCGACGCATGGGGCGTCTTCCAGATGCGCCAGCATGTGCTCGACTGCATCCCAGGTCGGATTGCTGAAGCGGCCATATTGATCGTAGCCGGTGGCGTCACCCGGCGCGTGGAAAATGGCGGCCATGGTCAAGGGCAAGGGAATTGGGTCGCCCTTGGCCAGCCCGGCGCGACGCAGATGAGGAAGTGCCGCGGCGCGCGACTTGGCTGTTTCAGACATGGCTTCAAACCTCGTTACTGACCGGAAAAGGAGATGCCGAGGCTATGCGCGGCAGCGATCCGCAGCAAGTCGGCTCCGGTTGGGCCACACGGCTCTAAACGCTTCGTTAGGCTTAATAGACGATAAAGACGGGAGTGCCGTCAAAGCTGCTCTCCCCAGTCGTGGCAGGCGCGTTTTGAAGACTGTTCCCGTTGACGCCCATAACACCCCATGATATCCCATTCCGATACTCAAGCCTTCGTTCCGTGTCAGGGTGAAGCGTACGCCAATCGGGCAGCCGCGGCGGCTGCGCGTTTGCCTGCGTTCGCCCGTCATAACGAAGTGGGTTTTGGACGCCGACCGGGCTGGGGCGGCGCGGACAGGAAGATGCAGAGGGGTGCGGCGGCGCAAGCGGTCGTAACGCGTAATGGACCGGTTTCTGTCGAGCGCGGTGAACAGGATCGATGCGAAGGGACGGGTGTCCGTGCCGGCGCATTTCCGTGCCGTTGTGCAGAAACGCGGCTATTCGGAACTTTATGCGCTACGCTGCCTGGATCGCCCGGCGATGGATGTCGGTGGGCTCGACCTGCTCGATCGCTACGAGCAGCGCATCGCCCAGGAAGACCCGTTCCTGCAGACGGCGGACGACATGTCGTTCTTCTGCCATGGCGATGGAACGTTTCTGAAGCTCGACCAGGACGGCCGTATCACGATGAGCGATTTCATTCGCGAGCATACCGGCATTTCAGCGGAAGTGGCCTTCGTTGGCCGCGGCAATTTCTTTCAGATCTGGGAGCCCGGACGGCTCAGTGCCTATGGGACGGAGGCACGCGCCCGGCTTTTGCAGCTTCGGCAGGGGACGAAGGCCGGGGAGCGGCCGGAATGATGGCGGGCGACGGCGATGAAGTTCATGCCGCTGGCGGACCAGCCCGCCACATTCCGGTCCTCCTTGCCGAAGTTCTGGAGGCGCTGGCCCCGACAAAAGGCGAGGTGATCGTCGACGGCACGTTCGGTGCCGGCGGCTACACCAAGGCCATTCTGACAAGCGGAGCCTCGGTCGTCGCCATCGACCGCGATCCGGATGCGATCGCGGCGGGGCGGGCCCTTGAACAGCAGTCCGGCGGCAAGCTCAGGCTTGTCCAGGCACCGTTCTCGACGCTCGACGAGCAGGTTGAAAGTGCCGATGGCGTCGTGCTCGACATCGGCATCTCCTCCATGCAGATCGACCAGCCGGAGCGCGGCTTTTCGTTCCGGGCCGATGGACCGCTCGACATGCGCATGGCGCAGGCGGGCCTGAGCGCCGCCGACGTCGTCAACACCTTCAAGGTGGGCGATCTTGCCCGCATCTTCGGTTTTCTCGGCGAGGAACGCCATGCCGGGCGCATCGCCCGCATGATCGAGAGCCGTCGCGAAAAACGCCCCTTCGAGCGCACGCTCGACCTTGCCGATGCCATCGAGACGCATATCGGTCGCGCGCCAAAAGACAAGATCCATCCGGCCACCCGCGTTTTCCAGGCGCTGCGCATCTTCGTCAATGACGAACTCGGAGAACTGGCCAAGGCACTGTTTGCCGCCGAGCGCGTGCTGAAACCGGGCGGGCGGCTTGCCGTGGTGACCTTCCATTCCCTGGAGGACCGCATTGTCAAGCGCTTCATCGCCGACAGAGCCGATTCAGCGACCGGATCGCGGCATCTGCCCGAGGCCCAGGCGCGCACCGCCACCTTCACCAAGAAGGGCGGCGGCGTGACGCCTGGCGATGCCGAGATATTGGCAAATCCGCGGGCGCGCTCGGCAAGGCTGCGCGCTGCGATCCGTACAGAGGCGCCGGCGCGTGCCGGCGATTTTTCGATTTTCGGCCTGCCAAAACTGCCTGGCCCAAAGCTTCCCGGCGCCGATCGACCGGGAGAGAGGTGAGCACGTGTTTCGTACCAGCGACATAGTCCTGATCGCCGTCATGGTTTCGGCGGCTGCCCTGACCTACAAGACCAAGCGCGAGGCCGAGGAGCAACTGGCGGCAGTGCACAAGATCCAGGCGCAGATCCGTTATGAAGAGGACACGATCGACCTGCTCAAGGCGGACTGGAGCCTGCTTACCCAGCCGTCGCGCCTGCAAAAGCTCACCGAAATCTACAAATCGCAACTCGGACTCGAGCCGGTCAATGCGCGGCAGATCGTCGGGCTGGACGATCTGCCGGCGAAACCCGTCAACATCGAGGACCTTTCATCGCAGCGGCTGGGCGGCATGGCCGATGTCGGCGGCAAGGATCCCGTGGTGACCGGAGGCATCATCCAATGATCACCGGATTTCCAATGGCCGCCAGATTTCCACAGGTTGGCAGGCTGCTGAAGCGCGGTTCGAAGCCCGGCGCGGGCGGATCGATCGTGGTCGATGGTGCCCGCAAGGCAACCGGTGGCAAGGGCAGGACCCGCATTGTCATGACGATGGCGGTGTTCTTCGGTATCTATTCGACCATTGCCGGGCGGCTGGTCTATCTGGGTTTCCAGAACCCCGACCTGTCGGGCGGGCCGCAGAGCCGGGTGACGGCATCGCGACCCGACATCGTCGACCGTAACGGCGAAGTGCTGGCGACCGACATCAAGACGGCGTCGCTGTTTGCCGAACCGCGCCGCATCGTCGATGCCGACGAGGCGATCGAAAAGCTGTCGACGGTGCTTCCCGAGATCGACTACGAGCAGACATACAACAAGCTGAAGAGCGGCGCCGGCTTCGTCTGGCTGCAGCGGCAACTGACGCCGAAGCAACAGGCCGATATCATGCAGCTCGGCATCCCCGGCTTCGGCTTCCGCACCGAAAAGCGCCGGTTCTATCCGGCCGGCGAAACCTCGTCCTACATTGTCGGCCTCACCAACATCGACAATCAGGGCATCTCCGGCATGGAGAAATACATCGACGAACAGGGCTTGAGCGACCTTCAAGCGTCGGGCCTGGCGGTAGCCAAGGATTTGAAGCCGGTGCAGCTCTCGATCGACCTGCGCGTCCAGCATATCGTGCGCGACGAGGTCGGCACCGGCATGGAAAAGTACCATGCGATCGCGGCTGGCGCCGTCGTGCTCAACGTCAAGACCGGCGAGGTGCTGGCGATGGCGTCGGTTCCGGATTTCGATCCGAACAACCCGTATAACGCGCAGGACAAGGACCGGCTCAACCGCATGTCCGCCGGCCTCTACGAAATGGGGTCGACCTTCAAGAGCTTCACCACCGCCATGGCGCTCGATTCCGGCAAGATAACGCTGCAAAGCCGTTTCGACGCGTCGCGCCCGATCAGGATCGGCCATCAGACCATCCATGATTTCCATGGCAAGGGCCGGGTGCTGTCGGTGCCGGAAGTGTTCATCTACTCATCCAATATCGGCTCGGCCAAGGAAGCCGAAGCGGTTGGCATCGACGGACACCGCGAATTCCTGCATCGCCTGGGAATCCTCGAGAAGATGCAGACCGAACTGCCGGAAGTCGCCCGGCCGACCGAGCCCAAGGTCTGGAAGCAGGTCAATTCGATTACCATCGCCTTCGGCCACGGCGTGTCGACGACCCCGCTGCAGACGGCGGTCGGCTGCGCCGCGCTGATGAATGGCGGCTATCTGATGGACCCGACCTTCCTGCCGCGCACCCAGGAGCAGGCGATGGCGGTGGCCAAGAAAGTGGTCAGCGACAAGACCGTCGAGGGCATGCGCTATCTCTATGCCCTCAATGCCGAAAAGGGATCCGGCCGCAATGCCCGGGTGCCAGGATACCGGGTGGGCGGCAAGACGGGAACGGCGGAGAAGGTCGTCAACGGCCGCTACTCGAAGGAAAAGAATTTCAACGCTTTCGTTGCGGCTTTCCCAATGGACGATCCGCAATACATAGTGCTTACGATCGCCGACGAACCGAAGCCGGAAAAGCCCGGCATGGGTGCCACGGCTGCCTCGAATGCGGGCATCATGGCTGCAAACATCATCCGACGTGCGGCTTCCATGCTTGGCGTGAAGCCAGATTTCAGCCATGAAAATGGTGCAACGCTGGTTTCCTATCAGTGATTCTTGGGGCGCGCCGGCAACTGCGCGCTATTTTGTTGCGATGAACGGGGTTCGATGAAGCTGAAAAATCTAGCCGGTATCCTGCCTGTCGAGGGGACAGCTTCCTTCGACATGGAGGTTACAGGGATTTCGTCGGACTCCCGCCAGGTAGCACCGGGTGTTGTCTTTTTCGCGCTCACCGGCTCCAAGGCGGATGGCGCAGCCTATGCCGCCGATGCCGCGAGCCGCGGCGCTGCCGCGATTGTTGTCGGCAAGGGCAGTGCGGTCGCCGGGCTGCCAGTTCCGGTTCTTGTCGTAGACGATCCGCGCCTTGCGCTGGCGCTGAGTGCTGCCCGTATTTTCGGCAAGCAACCGCAAACCATGGTCGCGGTGACCGGCACCAGCGGCAAGACCTCCGTCGCCGCATTCACCCGACAGATATGGGAGCAGGCGGGTTTGGTCGCCGCTTCGATCGGCACGACCGGCGTGGTGGCGCCGGGCCGCAATGAATATGGCTCGCTGACCACGCCGGATCCGGTGGCACTGCACAGGCTGCTCAAGGAGTTGGCGGAGGCCGGCGTCACCCACGCCTCGATGGAAGCGTCCAGCCATGGCCTCGACCAGCGCCGGCTCGATGGCGTCAGGCTTGCGGCCGGCGGCTTCACCAATCTCGGCCGCGACCATATGGACTATCATCCGACGGTCGAGGACTATCATCGCGCCAAATTGCGTCTGTTCGATGCGCTGCTGCCGAAGGGCGCGCCGGCCGTCATCTTTGCCGACGACCCGTGGTCGGAGCCGACAATCAAGGCGGCGCGGGCAGCGGGACTGAACGTGCTGACGGTCGGCCGCCACGGCGATTTCCTGCGGCTGAAGCGGGTCGAGCACGAGCGCCACCGCCAACGCGCCGAGGTCGAAGTTGACGGCGTTCTCCATGAAGTCGACCTGCCGTTGGCGGGCGACTTCCAGATCGCCAATGCGCTGGTGTCGGCGGGCCTCGCCATTTCGACTGGAACATCTGTTGCCAAGGCGTTGATGGCGCTAGAGAAATTGAAGGGTGCGCCGGGGCGGCTCGACCTCGTTGGGACGGCCGCCAATGGCGCACCGGTCTATGTCGACTACGCGCACAAGCCGGACGCGCTGGAAAACGTGCTGGCTTCGGTGCGTCCCTTTACCACCGGCCGCGTCATCGTCGTATTCGGTTGCGGCGGCGACCGTGACCGGGGCAAGCGGCCGATCATGGGCGAGATCGCCACAAGGCTGGCCGATGTCGTCATCGTCACCGACGACAATCCCCGCTCGGAAGTTCCCGAGACGATCCGCGCCGCGATCCTGGAGGCCGCACCTGGCGCCATCGAGATCGGCGACCGGCGCAAGGCCATCCACGAGGCAGTCGGGATGCTTCACGCTGGCGACACGCTGATCGTGGCCGGCAAGGGCCATGAGGAAGGCCAGACCATCGGCACCGAGACGCTGCATTTTTCCGATCATGAGGAAGTTCGCTCGGCGCTCAGGGAGCAAGCGGCGTGAGCTATCTGTGGACCTCCGAGGCGCTGGTTGCCGCCATGGATGGCCGGCCGCTCGGTCCGATGCCTGAAGGCATCGCCGGCATTTCCATCGACAGCCGCAGCCTGCAGCCGGGAGACGCCTTCTTCGCCATCAAGGGCGAGGTGATGGACGGCCATGATTTCGTCACCGCCGCCATCAAGGCGGGCGCCGGCGTGCTTGTCGTCGCCGAGGGCAAGTTGCCGTCGCTGGGGCGGCTGACGGCACCGATGATCGTCGTGGAGGACGTGCTTGTCGCGCTGGAAAAGCTCGGTGTCGCGGCGCGCACTCGCTCAAAGGCCAGGGTCATTGCCGTGACCGGCTCGGCGGGCAAGACCACCACCAAGGAAGCGCTGCGCCACGCTCTGTCCGCGGTCGGCACGGTGCATGCATCGGCCCAGTCGTTCAACAACCATTGGGGCGTGCCGCTGACGCTGGCGCGCATGCCGCAGGATTGCGACTATGCCGTCTTCGAGATCGGCATGAACCATCCGGACGAGATCCGGCCTCTGGTCAAGATGGTCCGGCCGCATGTCGCCATCGTCACGCTGATCGCGGCCGCTCATCTCGGCTTCTTCCGCAATCTGGACGAGATCGCCAAGGCCAAGGCGGAGGTTTTCGAAGGGCTGGAGCCCGGTGGCGCCGCCCTACTCAACCGCGACGACCCGCGCTGGAAGCTGCTGGAGAAGATGGCGAAAGAGGCCGGCGTCGAGCATGTTTACGGGTTCGGCGAGAATGCCCGGGCGACCTTCAAACTGATCAAATGCGAGCTCAATGCCGATCACTCCGTCATCACCGCCAAGATTGGCGGGCACGAGATCGTCGCCAGGATCGGCGCGCCGGGCCGCCATATGGTGCAGAATGTGCTGGCGGTGCTGGGTGCAGCGCATCTGGTCGGCGCCGACGTCACCAGGGTTGCTCAGGCGCTGGCCGATCTTTCGCCCGAACGCGGACGCGGCAAGCGCTATGTGTTGCGTCATCCCAAGGGGCCAATCACGCTGATCGACGAGAGCTACAACGCCAATCCGGCCTCGATGGGTGCTGCGATGGCACTGCTCAACACGACACCGGTGTCGGGCGAAGGCAGGCGCATTGCCGTGCTTGGCGATATGCTCGAGCTCGGCAGCCATTCGGCGAAATTGCATGCCGCCCTTGCCGACCTGATCGTCGGCACCGACACGCGCACGGTCTTTCTTGGCGGCCCGGAAATGCGGGCGCTGGCCGACGTGCTGCCCGGCGAGATCAAGACGGAGTACCGCGCCGGCGCGGAAGATCTGAAGCCGGTGCTTCTATCGGAGTTGAAGCCCGGCGACGTGGTCATGATCAAATCGTCGAAAGGCATAGGCTTTTCAAAGCTGGTCGAGGCATTGCTCGGCAAGTTTCCGGCGGAAGCCACAACCAGCAGACAGACCTAGGATCGGTCCGGGGGACGCAAGCGCATGTTAACACTGCTCGTCGATTTTGCGGACAAGATCTCGGTCTTCAACGTCTTCCGCTACATAACTTTCCGCACCGGCGGAGCGCTGATCACAGCGGCACTGATCGTGTTCATCTTCGGACCGACCATCATCAATTCGCTGAGGCTGCGGCAAGGCAAGGGCCAGCCGATCCGCGCCGACGGGCCGCAGACGCATTTCAAGAAGGCTGGAACGCCGACCATGGGCGGGCTGATGATCCTGTCCGGCATCGTCGGCTCGTCGCTGCTGTGGGCGAACCTGTCCAGCATATACGTCTGGGTGGTGCTGCTGGTGACGCTGGGGTTCGGCTCGATCGGCTTTTATGACGACTACCTCAAGGTGACGAAGCAATCGCATCTCGGCTTTTCCGGAAAAGCGCGGCTGGGGCTCGAATTCGTCATTGCCGGCATCGCCGCCTGGGTGATCATGCATAACGGCCAGGCGCCGTTCTCGTCATCGCTGACGTTTCCTTTCGCCAAGGAGTTTCTCGTCAATCTCGGCTGGTTTTTCATCCCGTTCTCGTGCTTCGTCATCGTCGGCGCCGGCAATGCGGTGAACCTGACCGACGGCCTCGACGGGCTGGCGATCGTGCCGATCATGATCGCGGCGGCGTCCTTCGGCGTCATCGCCTATCTCTCCGGCAATGCCGTGTTCGCTGAATATCTGCAGATCCATTTCGTTCCCGGCACCGGTGAGCTTGCCGTGGTCCTCGGAGCGGTGATCGGTGCCGGTCTCGGTTTCCTGTGGTTCAATGCGCCGCCGGCGGCAATCTTCATGGGCGATACCGGCTCGCTGGCGCTGGGTGGGCTGATCGGCACGGTCGCGGTGGCGACCAAGCACGAGATCGTGCTGGTCATCGTCGGCGGCCTGTTCGTCGTCGAGATATTCTCGGTCATCATCCAGGTCGGCTATTTCAAGATGACCGGCAAGCGCGTCTTTCTGATGGCGCCGATCCACCATCATTTCGAAAAGCTCGGCTGGACCGAAAGCCAGGTGGTGATCCGCTTCTGGATTATCGCCGTCATTCTGGCGCTGGTCGGGCTGTCGACCCTGAAGCTCAGATAGGAGGCCGCTTGATCCCCGCCGCATCCTTTTCAGGCAAGCGCGTTTCGCTCTTCGGGCTCGGCGGCTCGGGGATTGCCACGGCGCGCGCGCTGATCGAGGGCGGCGCGGACGTCCTCGCCTGGGACGACAATCCCGACAGCGTTGCCAAGGCCGGCGCGGTCGGCATCGCCACCGCAGACCTGCGCGGCGCGGACTGGGCGAGGTTTTCCGCCTTCGTGCTGTCGCCCGGCGTGCCGCTGACGCATCCCAAGCCACACTGGACCGTCGAGCTCGCGCGGGGCTCAGGCGTGGAGATCATCGGCGATATCGAGCTTTTCTGCCGCGAGCGGACGGCGCGGGCGCCGGCAGCAGCCTTCATCGCCATCACCGGCACCAACGGCAAGTCGACGACCACGGCATTGACGGCGCACATCCTCAAATCGGCCGGGCGCGACACGCAGATGGGCGGCAATATCGGCCGCGCGGTGATGACGCTCGATCCGCCGCAGCCCGAGCGGCACTATGTGGTTGAGTGCTCGTCCTATCAGATCGATCTTGCCCCTTCGATCAATCCGACGGCCGGCATCCTGCTCAACCTGACGCCGGACCATCTCGATCGCCATGGCACGATGCAACACTACGCCTCGATCAAGGAGCGGCTGGTGGCCGGCAGCGAGACGGCAATCATCGGTGTCGACGATTCCTGGTGCGCCCAGATCGCCGACCGGCTGGAGCGAGCGGGCCGGCAGATCATTCGCATCTCCAAGCGCCTGCCGCTGACCGACGGCTATTTCGCCGAAGGCACCAACCTGATGGAAGCCGTGCACGGCCGCTACAGCCGGGTCGCCTTTCTCGAAGGCATCGGCTCGTTGCGCGGCCAGCACAACGCGCAGAATGCGCTGGCCGCCGCCGCCGCCTGCCTCAAGGTCGGGCTCGAGCTCGGCGAGATCCAATCCGGACTGGAGAGTTTCCCGGGGCTGGCGCACCGCATGGAGCAGGTCGGCCGCAAAGGGCATGTGCTGTTCGTCAACGATTCCAAGGCGACCAATGCCGATGCCGCGGCACCGGCGCTGTCGAGCTTTGCGCGTATCTACTGGATTGCCGGAGGTCTGCCGAAAGAGGGTGGCATCGAGCCGTTGCGCGGCTTCTTCCCGCGTATCGCCAAGGCCTATCTGATCGGCGAAGCCGCACCGGCCTTTTCGGCGACGCTGGGCGAAGCGGTGCCCTACGAGATATCAGGCACGTTGGCTGCGGCGGTCGAACACGCCGCCCGCGATGCGGCCAAGGATAGTAGCGGCGAGGCGGTGGTGCTGCTGTCGCCGGCCTGCGCCAGTTTCGACCAGTTCAAGAATTTCGAAGTCCGCGGTGAGGCGTTCAGGCAAGCCGCAACCGCCATTGATGGCGTGAAGCCCATCGGAGGGACACGATAATGCAAAGCCGTCTCGACAAAAGCCCCGTGGCGACCTGGTGGTGGACGATCGATCGCTGGTTCCTGGCGGCGTTCCTGTCGCTGATGGGCCTCGGCATCGTTTTGTCCTTCGCCGCAAGCCCGGCGGTGGCCGAACGCATCGGACTAGACAGTTTCCACTTCGCCACACGCCAGATCATCTTCACCATTCCGGCACTTGGAGTGATGCTTGCCGTCTCGTTCCTTGAATCCAGGCAGATCCGGCGCATGGCGCTGGTCATGCTGTGCATCACGCTGTTTTTGATGGTGGCGGTGCTCTATATCGGCGTCGAGGTGAAAGGCGCGCGGCGCTGGGTATCGCTTGCCGGCCTGTCGATACAGCCGTCCGAGTTCCTGAAACCGGGCTTCGTCATCATCTGCGCCTGGCTGTTCGCCGAGCACAAGCGCCAGCCCGACATTCCGGGCAATCTGTTCGCCATGTTGCTGCTTGCGCTGGTCATCTCGCTGCTAGTGGCGCAGCCTGACCTGGGGCAGACCATGCTGGTGCTCGGCACCTGGGGGGTGATGTTCTTCATGGCCGGGCTGCCGTGGCTGTGGATCGTCGCGCTGGGTGCTGCCGGCGTCGGCGGCGTGTTCGCCGCCTATGCGGTGTTCCCGCACGTTGCCGGCCGCATCGACCGCTTCATGACCGGCGAGGGCGACACGTTCCAGGTCGACATGGGCCGCGAGGCGCTGATCAATGGCGGCTGGTTCGGCGTCGGGCCGGGCGAGGGCACCGTCAAGCGGGTCATCCCCGACAGCCATGCCGATTTCGTCTTCTCGGTCGCTGGCGAGGAATTCGGGCTGATCATGTGTTTCTTCATCATGTCCATCTTCGGCTTCATCGTGCTGCGCGGCCTCAACACGGCACTCAAGGAGCAGGACGATTTCACGCGCTACGCGGTTGGCGGCCTGGTCACCGTCTTCGGCCTGCAGTCGGTCATCAACATGGCCGTCAATCTGCAACTGATGCCGGCCAAGGGCATGACGCTGCCGTTCATCTCCTATGGCGGTTCCTCCCAGATCGCGATCGCCATCTCGATGGGCATGGTGCTGGCGCTGACGCGCAAGCGCCCGGAAAAGCGCAAGCAGCTGGGCTTCATGCCGTCGCCGCGTGCGATGCCGGCGGAGTGAGATGGCGAAGGGGGTCATCCTTCTAGCTGCTGGCGGAACGGGCGGACATCTGTTCCCGGCCGAGGCGCTGGCACATGAGCTCAAGGCGCGCGGCTGGGCGGTACATCTGGCCACCGACGACCGCGCCGAGCGCTTTGCCGGGCAGTTCCCGGCGACCGCCATCCATCCGATCCAGTCGGCGACGATGGGCTCGAAGAATCCTTTTGCCATGCTCGCCGCGTTTTGGAAAATCTGGCGCGGGGTGCGGCAGGCGTCGGCCGTCATCGCCAGCATCAAGCCCGCCATCGTGGTCGGCTTCGGCGGCTATCCGACACTGCCGCCGCTTTACGCGGCGACCCGGCGCAAGGTGCCGACGCTGATCCACGAGCAGAATGCGGTGATGGGCCGCGCCAATCGGGCGCTCGCCGGCCGCGTCGACGCCGTTGCCGGCGGGTTCCTGCCGGAAGACATCAGTGCCACTGGCGCCAAGACGGTGACCACCGGCAATCCGGTCAGGCCGCAAGTGTTGGAAGCAGCGAATACACCCTATGCTGCATCGGCCGGCGAAGAGCCGTTCCGGTTTCTGGTGTTTGGCGGCAGCCAGGGCGCGCAGTTCTTTTCCGATGCGGTGCCGGCGGCGATCGCCCGGTTTTCCGATGCACAGCGTAGGCGACTGGCGATCACGCAGCAGGCCCGCGCCGACGATGTGGCGCGGGTGGAAGCCGCCTATGCCGCGCTTGGCATCGAGGCCGAGGTGTCGCCCTTCTTCACCGACATGGCGGCGCGGCTCGCGGCGGCGCATCTGGTGATGTCGCGCTCCGGCGCGTCGACCGTATCGGAAATCGCGGTGATCGGCAGGCCGGCGCTGCTGGTGCCTTATCCGCACGCGCTCGACCACGACCAGGCGGCGAATGCGGCCGCCCTTGCCGCAGCGGGGGGCGCCGAGGTGCATCCGCAATCCACGCTTTCGGCGGAGCGGATCGCTGCGCTTGTCGGCGGGCTAATGGATGATCCAGGCAGGGCGGCGACAATGGCTGCGGCGGCGAAATCGTCCGGTAAACCGGATGCCGCGCGGTTGCTCGCCGATCTGACAGAGGCTATTGCGTCCAGGAAATCCGTTTCGGAATTCAGGAAGGAGACGCATTGATGAAGATGCCACAGACGATCGGCCTCGTGCATTTCATCGGCATTGGCGGCATCGGCATGAGCGGCATCGCCGAGGTGCTGCACAATCTCGGCTACAAGGTGCAGGGATCCGATCAGGCCGACAGCGCCAATGTGCAGCGGCTGCGCGACAAGGGCATCGAATGCTTCGTCGGCCACCAGGCCGAGAACCTCGGCGAGGCCGAAGTGGTCGTCGTCTCCACCGCAATCAAGAAATCCAACCCGGAGCTGAAGGCGGCGAGAGAGAAGTTGCTGCCGATCGTGCGGCGCGCCGAAATGCTAGCCGAGCTGATGCGCTTCCGGCAGGCGGTCGCGATCGGCGGCACGCACGGCAAGACAACGACGACTTCGATGGTGGCGACGCTACTCGATGCCGGCGGGCTCGACCCGACGGTGATCAATGGCGGCATCATCAATGCCTATGGCACCAACGCCCGCATGGGCGACGGCGAATGGATGGTGGTCGAGGCCGACGAGAGCGACGGCACCTTCCTCAAGCTGCCGGCCGAGATTGCCGTCGTCACCAATATCGACCCCGAACATCTCGACCATTACGGCTCCTTCGACAAAGTGCGCGAGGCGTTTCGCCAGTTCGTCGAGAACGTGCCGTTCTACGGCTTTGGCGTGATGTGCACCGACCATCCCGAGGTGCAGGCGCTGGTCGGCCGCATCGAGGACCGGCGCGTCATCACCTATGGCGAAAATGCGCAGGCCGACGTGCGCTTCACCAATCACCGCATGGACGGCCCAACCTCGGAATTCGACGTGGTGATCCGCGACCGCAAGACGCACGGCCAGATAACGATTGCCGGTCTGCGGCTGCCGATGCCCGGACGCCACAACGTTTCCAATGCGACGGCGGCGATTGCCGTCGCGCATGAGCTCGGCCTTTCGGCCGAGGCGATCAAGAAGGGCCTGTCGTCCTTCGCCGGCGTCAAGCGGCGTTTCACCCATACCGGTTCGTGGAACGGTGTCGATGTGTTCGACGATTACGGTCATCATCCGGTCGAGATCACGGCGGTACTGAAGGCGGCGCGCAGCGCCACCAAGGGCCGCATCATCGCCGTTACCCAACCGCATCGCTTCACTCGGCTGCGCGATCTGTTCGACGAGTTTTCCGTCTGCTTCAACGACGCCGATACGGTAATGGTGGCGCCCGTCTATGCGGCCGGCGAGGAACCGATCGACGGCGTTACGTCCGACGCACTGGTGTCGCGCATCCGCTCCGGCGGCCATCGCGACGCACGCTACATCGAAGGTCCGGCGGCGATTGCGCCGATCGTGCGCGAGGTGGCGAAGCCGGGCGATTTCGTCGTCTTCCTCGGCGCTGGCAACATCACCCAATGGGCCTATGCGCTGCCCAAAGAACTCGGCGGGACTATCTCATGATGCGCGGCCAGGCGTTGATCGACAAGCTTGGCGACCGGCTTGCCGGACTGCGCGGCCGCATCACGCCCAATGCCGAGATGGACAAGATCACCTGGTTTCGAGCCGGCGGGCTCGCGGAGGCATTGTTCCAGCCGGCCGACGAGGACGATCTTGCCGCGTTCCTGAAGGCGGTGCCCGAGGAAATACCGCTGACCATCGTCGGCGTCGGCTCAAACCTGCTTGTCCGTGACGGCGGCATTGCGGGCTTCGTCATCCGGCTTTCGGCCAAAGGCTTTGGCGAGACCGAAGTGATAGCGCCGACCACGATCAAGGCGGGGGCCGCGACACCCGACAAGCGCGTTGCGGCCGTTGCCTACGAGGCCGGCATCGGCGGCTTTCATTTCTACCACGGCATTCCCGGCGCCATCGGCGGAGCGCTGAGGATGAACGCCGGCGCCAACGGTGTCGAGACGCGCGAGCGCGTGGTCGAGGTGCGGGCGCTCGACCGCAAGGGCAATGTGCATGTGCTGAGCAACGCCGACATGGGCTATGCCTATCGCCATTCAGCTGCGCCGTCCGGGCTGATCTTCACGTCGGCGCTGTTCGAAGGCGTTCCGGAGGACAAGGCGGCGATCAAGGCCGCGATGGATGCTGTCCAGAACCATCGCGAGACCGTGCAGCCGATCCGCGAAAAGACCGGTGGCTCGACCTTCAAGAATCCCGAGGGCACCTCGGCCTGGAAGGAAATCGACAAGGCCGGCTGCCGCGGCCTGATGGTCGGCGGGGCACAGATGTCGCCGATGCATTGCAACTTCATGATCAACACCGGGACCGCCACAGGCTACGAGCTTGAATATCTCGGTGAGACGGTGCGTGCGCGCGTGCTCGAAAGATCGGGCATCCGGCTGCAGTGGGAGATCAAGCGCATCGGCAATTTTCGGCCGGGCCATGCCGTCCAGGAATTTCTCGGGCAGCTGCTTTAGCGCAAGCCGAAGACCGTTGCCTCCGGACCTCATGAATTCACATTTTGCTGCCGTTTTTGCGGAAAGTGAATCCATCGGAATCGTAAGCACTTGCCAGCGAATCAACTCTCTGATTCTCTGCCCTGAAGCGTTTCCTGATTTGAGTCGTTTCGACGCGTTACTCGCGTTTCCGTCTGGGGGGCAACCTGCCGGGAGACTCGGACTCAATGTTGCGGAAACACGGGAGCAAAGCTGCTCGGCGTATTTGAGTGCGCGCGATGCTTTTCGGGCCATGCACGATGGTGCAGGCCTGCTGTGAGAGGAAATGACGGGGAATGACAAGCAAGCACGTGGCCGTCCTTCTGGGGGGATTCTCGTCCGAGCGGCCCGTGTCCCTGTCGTCGGGCAAAGCCTGCGCCGATACACTCGAGGGGGAGGGCTACCAGGTCACCCGGGTCGACGTCTCGCGCGACATCAGCTCGGTGCTCGCCGAGCTCAAGCCCGACGTCGTCTTCAACGCGCTGCACGGCCCCTTCGGCGAGGACGGCACCATCCAGGGCATCCTCGAGTATCTGGCCATTCCGTACACCCATTCCGGCGTGCTTGCCTCGGCGCTCGCGATGAACAAGGAACAGGCCAAGAAGGTCGCCAAGGCGGCCGGCATTCCGGTAGCGGAATCGAAGGTGGCCAATCGCTTCGCCATCCAGAACAAGCACCCGATGAAGCCGCCCTATGTGGTCAAGCCGGTCAACGAAGGATCGAGCTTCGGCGTCGTCATCGTGCATGAAGGCCAGTCGCATCCACCGCAGATCATCGGCTCGTCCGAGTGGAGATATGGCGATACGGTGATGGTCGAGCGTTATGTGCACGGGCGAGAATTGACGTGCGCGGTGATGGGCGATGTGGCGCTCGGTGTCTGCGAGATCATCCCGACCGGCCATTCCTTCTACGACTATGATTCAAAATACGTCGCGGGCGGATCAAAACACGAATGCCCGGCAAAACTTTCACCGAATATTTACCAAAAAATACAGACACTGACGCTCAAGGCTCACCAAGCTATCGGCTGTCGGGGCGTTTCCCGGTCGGACTTCCGTTATGACGATCGTCACTCCGAAAACGGTGAAATTGTCTGGCTCGAGGTCAACACCCAGCCGGGTATGACGCCGACGTCTTTGGTGCCGGAAATCGCCGCGCAAGCGGGACACTCGTTCGGCGATTTGTTGAGTTGGATGGTGGAGGACGCTTCGTGTCTGCGTTGAAGTGGGGACAGGGCAAGGGGAAGGGCGCGGCCGGGCCGGTGCTGTTCGGCATGCCGTTGTCGTTCGACCATTTCGTGCTGCCACGCCTGCTCCGCCGGCCGGTGCGTGTGCTGGCGCGCCTCGGCGAGGGCGATTTCGAAGCGCCGCCCTATTGCGCTGCCATCCTGTCGGCGGCACTGCTTATTTCGAGCAGCGCCTATGGCGCCTATCTCGGCGGGCATGCCGACGCCATCGTCCAGAGTGTCACCGCCCGCACCGGTTTTGCCGTCGACCAGGTCAAGGTCGTCGGCAACCGCGAAACCTCCGAGATCGATATTCTCGACAGGCTGGAACTCGACGGCTGGACCTCGCTGATCGGCTTCGATGCCGAAGCTGCGCGCGAACGCATCACCACGCTGCCCTGGGTCGAAGCCGCGGCAGTGCGCAAAGTCTACCCGCATACGCTGGAAGTGCGCGTCGAGGAGCGCGAGCCGTTCGCGCTGTGGCAGCAAGGGAGCGCGCTTTCGGTCATCGAGAAATCCGGCACCGTCATTGCGCCGTTCTCCGGCGGCAAGCAGATATTGCTGCCGCTGATCATCGGCACCGGCGCACCGGCCAAGGCGCCGGATTTCCTGGCCAGGATCAAGAATTATCCGGAGCTTGCCGCGCGGATCAAAGGCTATGTCCGCATCGGCGAACGGCGCTGGGATCTCAAGCTTGAGAATGGCATCACCGTCAAGCTTCCCGAAGACGGTGAGGACCAGGCGATTGCCGACCTGGTCAGGATGGACCACGAGAACGGGCTTTTGACGCGCGACATCGCAGCCGTCGACATGCGCCTTTCCGACCGTCTGGTCGTCCAGTTGACGCCGGAAGCGGCGACGCAGCGCGAGGCTGCGCTTAACGAAAAGCCCAAGATGCTGAAGCGCAAGCCGGAGACGAAGATATGAGCTGGCTTGGCGGCAACAGCGATGCCTCGTCGCGCCGGTCCGGCATCCTGACGGTGCTGGATGTCGGTTCCAGCAAGGTCTGCTGCGTGGTGGCCAAGCTCAAGCCGCGCGACGATGGCAAGCTGCTGCGCGGACGCTCGCATCGCATCCAGGTGATCGGCATCGGCCACCAGAAATCGCAAGGCGTGAAATCGGGCGTCGTCATCGATCTCGACCGTGCCGAGCACGCCATCCGTCTTGCCGTCGACGCCGCCGAACGCATGGCGGGACTGACGGTCGATTCGCTGATCGTCAACATGACCGCCGGCCGGCTGAAGAGCGAGGCTTTTTCGGCCACCATCAATCTCGGCGGCCATGAGGCTGACGAGGCCGACATCAAGCGCGTGCTTGCCGCCGGCGCCAAGCAGGCGCTGCGGGCTGAGCGCGAGGTGATCCATTCGCTTCCCGTGGCCTTTTCGCTGGATGCCGAGCGCGGTGTGCGCGATCCGCGCGGCATGGTTGGCGACCAGCTTGGCGTCGACATGCACGTGCTGACAGGCGACGCGGCGCCCCTGCGCAATCTGGAGCTCTGCATCAACCGCTCGCATCTGTCGGTCGAGCGCATGGTGGCGACGCCCTATGCCAGCGGGCTTGCCGCGCTGGTCGACGACGAGCTCGAAATGGGCGCGGCCTGCATCGATATGGGCGGCGGCACGACGACGATCTCGGTATTTTCGGAAGGCAAGTTCGTCCACGGCGACGCCATCGCGATTGGCGGCAACCACGTCACGCTGGATATGGCCAAGGGCCTATCGACCTCGCTCGATGCCGCTGAAAGGCTGAAAGTGATGCATGGCTCGGCGCTGCCAGGAAGCGCCGACGACCGCGACCTGGTCTCGATCCATCCGATCGGCGAGGACGGCGAGGTGCCGTTGCAGATCCCGCGCTCGGTGATGACGCGCATCATCCGCGCCCGCATCGACGAGACGCTGGAACTGCTGCGCGACCGGCTGAACAAGTCCGGCTACGGCAATGCCGTCGGCAAGCGTGTGGTGCTGACCGGCGGCGCCAGCCAGCTTGCCGGCCTGCCCGAAGCAGCACGCCGCATTCTCGGCCGCAATGTACGTATTGGCCGCCCGCTCGGCGTGGCAGGCCTGCCCGAGGCGGCCAAGGGGCCGGCTTTCTCGACCCCGGTCGGACTTCTGATCTACCCGCAGATGGCGAGCTTCGAGAGCCGCCCGGCGAAGGGAATTTCCGGTCTTCGGATGACCGGAACAGGCGGAAAACTGCATCGAATGAGTCAGTGGTTGAGAGACAGTTTTTAATTTGACGGGGACAGCCCCATAGGCGGCCGCGGCGGCGAAGCGGCGGGAAAGGCAAAGGACGAAGACAATGACCATCAATCTGCAGAAGCCGGACATCACCGAGCTCAAGCCGCGCATCACCGTGTTTGGTGTCGGCGGCGGCGGCGGCAATGCCGTCAACAACATGATCACCGCCGGCTTGCGCGGCGTCGAGTTCGTGGTGGCCAACACCGACGCGCAGGCACTGACGATGTCGAAGGCCGAGCGGCTGATCCAGCTCGGTGCGCATGTCACCGAGGGTCTCGGCGCCGGATCGCAGCCTGAAGTCGGGCGCGCGGCGGCGGAAGAGTGCATCGACGAGATCATCGATCATCTCTCGAACACGCATATGTGCTTCGTCACCGCCGGCATGGGCGGCGGCACCGGCACCGGGGCGGCGCCCGTGGTCGCGCGCGCTGCCCGCGAAAAGGGCATCCTTACCGTCGGCGTCGTCACCAAGCCGTTCCACTTCGAAGGCCAGCGCCGCATGAAGACGGCCGACATGGGTATCGAGGAACTGCAGAAATGTGTCGATACGCTGATCGTCATTCCCAACCAGAACCTGTTCCGGCTGGCCAATGACAAGACGACCTTCGCCGACGCCTTCGCCATGGCCGACCAGGTGCTCTATTCGGGTGTCGCCTGCATCACCGACCTGATGGTCAAGGAAGGCCTGATCAATCTCGACTTCGCCGACGTCCGCTCGGTCATGCGCGAAATGGGCAAGGCGATGATGGGAACCGGCGAGGCTTCGGGCGAGGGCCGCGCAATGGCCGCCGCGGAAGCCGCCATCGCCAACCCGCTGCTCGACGAGACCTCGATGAAGGGCGCCAAGGGCCTGCTGATCTCGATCACCGGCGGCCGCGACCTGACACTGTTCGAAGTCGACGAGGCCGCAACCCGCATTCGCGAAGAGGTCGACCAGGACGCCAACATCATTCTGGGCGCCACCTTCGATGAGGAACTCGAAGGCGTTATCCGCGTGTCGGTGGTCGCCACCGGCATCGACAAATCGGCGGCCGAAATCGCTGCAGCGCCGATCGCCATCCGCACGGCTCCGCCGAAGCCGGTCAGCCGCCCGGCGGCTCAGGTCACGGAAATGCGCCCGGCGCCTGTCCAGCAGCCGATCTATGAACCACGTGCTGCCGATCCGGTCGCCGAGGCCATTCAGCTCGCCGAGGCGAATGCGGCAGCGATGGCGCAGGCCCGCCCGGCACCGGTCGCGCATTCGGAAGACTTCCGTCCGCAGAGCAAGATCTTCCAGGCGCCTCCCGCTCAGCCGCAGCCGATGATGCAGCCAGTGGTTCAGCAAGCGATGCAGCCGGCTCCGCATCGTGAAATGCCGCAGCCGATTGCCGCGGCACCCCAGCGCATGCCGCGGGTAGAGGATTTCCCGCCGCAGGTGAAGGCTGAAGTGGAAGCCAAGGCCCGCCCGGCCGACCACGAGAACAGCGGCCCGATGGGCTTGCTCAAGCGCCTGACCAACGGCCTAACCCGCCGCGAAGAGGAACCTGCACGGCTGCAGCCGGCGCAGCCGCGCGAACCGAAACTGCGCCAGGCGCCGGCGGAAGTGCGCCGCCTAGCCAGCCAGGATCCGCAGCTTTACGCGCCGCGCCGCGGCCAGCTGGACGAGCAGGGCCGACTGACGCCGCAGAGCCGGGCTGTCCAGGAAGACGATCAGCTGGAGATTCCCGCCTTCCTGCGCCGGCAGGCCAATTGATCTGTTGACGGTTCGTAACAGTTGTTAACAGGCGAGCAGGAAACTGTTCGCCTGTTAATATTAAAAGCGATTTTAAAACAAGGACTTATGGGGCAATCCCGCGCTGGACCGCAGTTACAAAGAGTAAGAAACCGTGATTTGGAGTCTCCCTGTGGGACCATTATCTTCGCCACCGACCAAAGTCGGTTTGCTGGGAGTCTCGGGGAAGTGGCCCTGCCTGCCGATCAATCAAGAGCCGCGCCCTCAGGGCAGATGAAGCGGACCTAGGCAGTACGGGCTATGGGGATTGTTTTGCACGACTATCAGACGACACTTAAATCGCGTGCGACGCTGACTGGTATCGGCGTCCATAGCGGCAATCCGGTCACCGTCCATTTCCTGCCGGCAGATGCCGATACGGGTATCGTCTTCCAGCTTTCGAATGCAAGCGGAAGCCACGAATTTCGCGCGCTCGTTTCCGAGGTCGGTGCCACCGACCTCTGCACCATGCTTGGCGATCCGCAAGGCGAGCACATTGCCACGGTCGAGCATCTGATGGCGACGCTCTTTGGGCTTGGGATCGACAATCTCGTCATTGAAATCGACGGCCGTGAGGTGCCTATCCTCGACGGCAGCGCGGTCATGTTCATCGAGGCCATGGACCAGGCAGGCATCGAAACGCTGCCGGTCAAGCGTCGCTACATCAGGGTGGTCAAGCCGGTTCGCATCGAGAACGGCGCCTGCTGGGCGGAGTTCAGGCCCTATGATGGCACGCGCTTCGAGATCGAGATCGATTTCGAAAGCCCGGCGATCGGCCGCCAGCTTTTCGCATCCGATATGAATGCCGACATTTTCCGCCGCGACGTCGCGCGGGCCCGCACTTTCGGGTTCATGAAGGACGTCGAGCGGCTATGGGCAGCTGGCTTCGCGCTCGGCTCCTCGCTGGAGAACTCGCTGGTGATCGGCGATGACAACCGCGTGATCAACATGGGAGGCCTGCGCTATCCCAACGAGTTCGCGCGGCACAAGACGATGGATGCAATGGGCGACCTGGCGCTCGCCGGTGCCCGGTTTATCGGCTGCTTCCGCTCCTATCGTGGTGGCCACAGGCTGAACGCCGCGGCGCTGCGCCGTCTCTTGTCCGACCGTTCGGCTTTCGAGATCGTCGAGACGACGCGCCGCGAGCGCGGCCGTGCCGCCGAGATGAGCGCCGTCAATGCCCCCCTCTTTGCGCCCTGGATGATCTGATTCTTAACGTTTTTGCGGCTCTTATTGCGATCAGCTGTGTTGCAAGGATGCATCACTGGCCGGCCAAATCGCACAGCTTTCCAGGTGGCGCCAAACCGCCACAAAAATGTGCGATTGGCCGGGGATAGCGTTGCCGGGCAAGGCGGTTATGGTTTATGGCTGCTGCCGTCGACTGAAATGACGCCGAAAGGGCGGAATCCAATCATGTTTTTCAAGCGAGTTGGTCAATCGAAGGCGCCGCGGCGGGCTGTTTTCCTGGCGCTTTCGGTCGTCGTTCCATCGCTGTTTCTGTCGGCCTGCATGTCGTCCGAGAAGGACGTCGATCTATCGACCTATGTCGATCAGACCGAGCCGGCCGACGTGCTCTATAATCAGGGTCTCGCCAATCTGAATGCCGGGCGCCTGCAGGAGGCAAGCCGCAAATTCGATGCCGTCGACCGCCAGCATCCGTATTCGGAATTCGCCCGCAAATCGATGGTGATGGGCGCCTTTGCCGACTACCGTCAGGGCAATTACGACGAGGCGATTGGTTCGGCCAAGCGCTACCTGACCCTTTACCCGTCGACCGACGATGCAGCCTATGCCCAATATATTATCGGGCTGAGCTACTACCGCCAGATCAAGGACGTCACCCAGGACCAGAAGGAAGCGCGTCTTACCGTGCAGACGATGCAGGACCTGGTGACGCGCTGGCCCACGTCCGAATATGCCGACGACGCCAAGGAGAAGATCCGCTTCGCCAACGATCAGCTCGCCGGCAAAGAGATGCAGATCGGCCGCTATTATCTCGAGCGCCGCGAGTACATCGCAGCCGTCAAACGATTCCGCAACGTGGTGGAGAACTATTCCAACACACGCCATGTCGAGGAGGCGCTGGCGCGTCTGACCGAGAGCTACTACGCGATGGGGCTGACGTCGGAAGCGCAGACCGCCGCGGCCGTGCTCGGCACCAACTATCCCGACAGCCAGTGGTACAAGGACTCCTATAAGCTCCTGCAGAGTGGTGGGCTCGAGCCGCGCGAGAATGCCGGATCGTGGATCTCCAAGGCCGGGAAGCTGATCACCGGCGCCTGAGCGGCGCGTCACCATGCTCTCCAGGCTGTCGATCCGCGATATCGTTCTGATCGAGAAGCTGGACATCGACTTCTCGTCCGGCCTTTCGGTGCTGACCGGCGAAACCGGCGCCGGAAAGTCCATCCTGCTCGACGCCTTGTCGCTGGCGCTTGGCGCCCGCGGCGACGCCTCGCTGGTGCGGCATGGCGCGGCACAAGGCCAGGTCATCGCTGTGTTCGACGTGCCGCGCAACCACCCGGCCCGTATGCTGCTCGCCGAGAACGCCATCGAGGACGACGGCGACATCATCCTGCGCCGCGTCCAGACGGCGGACGGCCGCACGCGCGTTTTCGTCAACGACCAGCCGTCCAGCGTGACGCTGATGCGCGACGTCGGCCATGCGCTGGTCGAGATCCACGGCCAGCACGACGAGCGCGCTTTGGTCGATCCCGGTGCGCATCGGGAATTGCTGGACAGCTTCGGCGGTCATCTGGGCGCCGCGCGTGCAACAGGCGAGGCGTGGCGGCACTGGCGCGCCTGCGAGCAGGAATTTTCACGGCACCGGGCCAAAGTCGAGGCGGCTTCCCGCGAGGCCGATTATCTGCGTGCGGCGGTCGCCGAATTGACCAGGCTCGATCCGCAACCGGGTGAAGAGACCGAGCTCGCCGACCTGCGCGCCTCGATGATGCGTGCCGAAAAGATCGCCTCGGAAATCCACGATGCGCAGGATGTGCTCTCGGGCCCGTCCTCACCCTTGCCGCAGTTGGCCAGCCTGCTCAGGCGGCTGCAGCGCAAGGTGACGGAAGCGCCCGGCTTGCTTGAAGAGGTCGTCAAATCGCTCGACGAGGCGATGCTGTCGCTCGACGCGGCGCAGTCGGGCGTGGAAGCAGCACTTCGCGCCACTGAATATGATCCGCAGCGGCTGGAGAAGGCCGAGGAGCGGCTGTTTGCGCTGCGTGCCGCCTCGCGCAAGCACAGCGTCGCTGTCGACGATCTGGCGCAACTGCGCGACACCATGGCGGCCGACCTTACCGATCTCGACGCTGGCGAAGAGCGCCTGCATGCGCTGGAGAGACAGGCTGCAGCTGCGCGTCAGGCCTATGACATTACGGCGGCCCAGCTGTCGTCGCTTCGCCATGCGGCGGCCGCAGGGCTGACCAAGGCGGTAATGGCCGAACTGCCGGCGCTGAAGCTCGAACGGGCTGAGTTCATCGTCGAGATCGCAAGCGATGCCGGGAGCCGCATGGAAGAAGGCATCGACCAGGTCGAGTTCTGGGTGCACACCAACCCCGGCACCCGGCCCGGCCCAATGATGAAGGTCGCTTCCGGCGGCGAGCTTTCGCGCTTTCTGCTGGCACTCAAGGTGGCGCTGGCCGATCGCGGCTCGGCGCCGACCCTGGTCTTCGACGAAATCGACACCGGGGTAGGCGGCGCGGTTGCCGACGCCATCGGCCAGCGGCTGGCGCGGCTGGCAAAGCGCGTGCAGGTGCTTTCGGTCACGCACGCGCCGCAAGTGGCGGCGCGCGCCGCGACGCATTTCCTGATCTCCAAGTCAGGCGGGGCCGACCGGGTGTCGACCGGCATCGCCGAGATGGACCGGGCGGCGCGGCAGGAGGAGATCGCGCGCATGCTCGCCGGCGCCACCATCACCGACGAGGCGCGCGCGGCGGCCGAGCGCTTGCTGCGGGAGAACATCGCGGCAGCGTAGAGCGGTTCATCACGCCGAACCGCTCTACCTCTTTGTTTTGCGCAATTCCGGACGGAAAACCGTTTCACACTTTTCCTGGAATTGCTCTAGACGAGTTCGTTTCCGGCGCTCGTGACCTGAGTCAGGGTCTGGCTCCATCCTGCTGTTCAGGAATGATTTCCGTGTCTGATCTCTCCCTCATGAGAGAATCCTGTTCTATTGTGTCGCGCCACCGTGGAGGGAGCAGTGTATGGACGAAAAACCAGTCGATTCGCTCAGCGAAAGCGAGGCGGCAAGCGAGTTGAAGCGGTTGGCGCAGGAGATCGCCGAGCACGACCGGCGCTACCATGGCGAGGACGCGCCGATAATCACGGACGCGGAATATGACGCGCTGACGCGGCGCAATCTCGCCATCGAACAGCGCTTCCCTGCTTTGCTGCGTGAGGATTCCCCCTCACGCAGGGTCGGCGCGCCACCGGCGGAAGGCTTTGCCAAGGTGCGTCATGCGGTGCCGATGCTCAGCCTCGCCAAGGCCTATACCGACCAGGATGTCGCCGATTTCATCGTACGTGGCCGGCGGTTCTTTGATCGCGACAAGGATCTGGACATCGCCTTCACGGCTGAGCCGAAGATCGACGGGCTGTCGGCTTCGCTGCGTTATGAAGGTGGTGTGTTCGTGCAGGGGGCAACGCGCGGCGACGGCGCCGTTGGCGAGGACATCACCGCCAATCTGAGGACCATCGCCGACATTCCCAAGACCTTGAAGGGATCGGGCTGGCCCGAGGTCATCGAAATACGCGGTGAGGTCTATATGACCTACGCGGAATTCGAGGCGTTGAAGCAGCGCTCGGCGGCGATCGGCGGCCAGGATTACGTCAATCCGCGCAATACCGCGGCCGGGTCGCTCCGTCAGAAGGACCCGTCTATTACCGCCAGCCGCAACCTCAAGTTCTTTGCCTACGCCTGGGGCTTTACCACAAAGGATCCGGCTCCGACCCAGTACGATTCCGTGCAGAAATTCGCGGAGTGGGGGTTCAAGGTCAGCCCGCTGATGGTCCGGGCAAGATCGGTCGAGGAACTGGTCGCGCATTATCACCTGATCGAGACCCAGCGCTCATCACTGGGCTACGACATCGACGGCGTCGTCTACAAGGTCGACCAGCTGGAATTGCAGCGCAGATGGGGTTTCGTCACTGGCGAACCACGCTGGGCCATCGCCCACAAATTTCCGGCCGAACAGGCCATGACAACCGTGCTGAGGATCGACATTCAGGTCGGCCGTACCGGTACGCTGGCGCCCGTTGCCCGGCTTGCACCCGTCACGGTCGGCGGCGTCGTGGTCGAAAACGTCACGCTTCACAACGAAGATTACATCAAGGGTCTGGACAGCAACGGCCAGCCGATCCGCGACGGCTATGACGTGCGTATCGGCGACACAGTGGTCATCCAGCGGGCAGGGGACGTCATTCCGCAGATCGTCAGCGTCGTAGCCGATAAGCGTCCGCCAGATGCCGTGCCCTACGAATTCCCGCACAAATGTCCGATCTGCGGCTCACCCGCAACGCGCGAGATCAACGAGAAGACCGGCAAGGAGGATTCCCGCCGCCGCTGCACCGGCGAACTGATCTGCCCTGCGCAGGCCGTGGAAGGATTGCGCCATTTCGTGTCACGCGGCGCCATGGATATCGAAGGCCTGGGCGCTGAAAACATAGATCTGTTCTTCAACGCCGGGTTGATCAAGACAGCCGCCGATATCTTTACGCTCAGGGATCGTCGTCCCGCCGTTACCAAGGCGCTGGCCGAGCGGCGGGAAGAGCAGGCCAGGCAGCGTGAGGCCGCGTCGGGCAAGACGCGCAAGAATGTACGCAGTGTCGAGGAACGCAACTACGACGGCCTCGACAAGCTCTTCGCTGCCATCGACGCTCGCCGCGAACCGGAACTCGATCGCTTCATCTTTGCGCTGGGCATCCGCCATATCGGCGAAACGACGGCCGCTGTGCTTGCCCGAACCTTCTCGACGATCGAGGAGTTGATCCGCATTGGCAAGGAGACAGCAGCGGCAGCCGATCCACACACCGTTTTTCCTTCGATCAACGGCATCGGCGATACGGTGATAGGTGCGCTTCGCGATTTCTTCGGCAATGAACGCAACGACGCCGTGCTTGAAGCGCTGCTCACACAGGTCCACCCGAAGCCATACATCGTGAATGTCTCAGCCGATAGTGCGGTCGCCGGCAAGACAATCGTGTTTACAGGCACGCTGGAAAAGATGACGCGCCCCGAGGCCAAGGCGATGGCCGAACGTCTCGGCGCGAAGGTCGCCGGCTCGGTTTCTGCGAAGACCGATCTCCTGGTAGCGGGGCCGGGCGCCGGTTCCAAGCTGAAGGACGCGACCAAATTCGGCATCGAGGTGATCGACGAGGACACCTGGTTGCAGCGGATCGGCAAGGGCGCGTGATGGCGGCTGCGTTCAACGGTTTTGGGCAAAAGGCCATTCCCTTCCTCAAGGCGCTGGATTTTCATCAGAGCCGGGAGTGGTTTTTGGAAAACCGCGACCTTTTCGAACGCGATCTGCGCGACCCCTTCGGCGATCTGGTCGAAACGCTCTCCGAGCGCTTCACGGCCGCGGGGCTCGGCCTGCGCGGCGACCGCAAGAAGTCGCTGTTCCGGATTAATCGCGATGTGCGTTTCGCCAAGGACAAACGGCCTTATAACCGGCATTTGTCGGCGATCCTTTCGCCTGACGGCACCAAGATGGAACAGGGCGTGTTTTACGTCCATATCGGGCTCGATCGCTGCTTTGCCGCCGTTGCCTGGTGGCAGCCCGGACCGGAGCTATTGCTGGCGCTGCGCAACGCGATCGCGAAGCGGCCGGCTGAATTCCGCACCCTCGTCGCGGCGCTGAAGAAGAACGGCCTCGAGCTCGACCCGGACGGCTGCATGAAGCGCACGCCGCGCGGCTTCGAGCATATCGCCGAGCCCGATCTCGCTGCCGCGATCCGCAATCGGCATTTTGCCGTCCGGCACGCAGTCGAGCCGGCGGATATTTATGGAGCTGGATTGGTCGACGAACTCGTCGACTTCGTCATGCGGGCAAAACCGCTGCTCGACTGGGGCAGGGCGATCGAAGGCAAGGCTTCGCCGCGCTAGCGGATAAATCAGACAGTCAAATGCGCCGCGCAGTGTAGAGGCTGGTGGTCATGTTGCGGGTTATGGAGCCTTGGAACTCGTCGCGGACGATGCGACCCAGCTCCGCCAGGATTGCTTCGCGGTCGCTGCGGATGTTGATGTTGGAAAAAGTGGCATAGAGGGCGACCGTCTGGTCAGGATCGAGGACGAGCGACCAGACACTTGTCCGATGTTCGATGGAATCGAACGCGCCGGGTCGCTCCAGCGCCGCCACGCGGGCCTCGGCATCAAGGGCGAACGGAATACCATTTGAGCCCGCCGAAGGGCTCGAAGGCCCTTCAAGCAGTGCCTTCGTCGCATCATGAAAGGGATCGGGGCGACTGTTGTCGCCGAATACATTCCAGACCATTGTCCACCAGCCGCCCGGCCGAAGCAGCTCGGCGACCTTGACCAGCGCGGTGTCCTCATCCAGCCAATGAAAGGCAGTGGCGCTGACGCCGAGATCAAAACCGGCCTTCTCAAGGACGGCATCCTCAAACGCAGAGACGCTCACCGAGAGCGCCTTGTCCTGAATAGTCTCGCAAAGGAAAGTCGCGAGGCGAGAATCCGGCTCGATGGCGAGCATCGGGCTCGCGCCCAGTTCGAGTAAGCGGCGCGTAGCAGTTCCTGTGCCTGCGCCAATCTCGAACGTCGCCGTGCCAGGGGCGAGACGGCACCGTTCACATAGAATTTCGAATACCCAATCAGGATAGCCAGGCCGCGTCGCGTGATAGCTGCCGGGATCGGCGCCGAAGGCCAGGCGGCCGAATTTTGGATCGATGAAAAATTCGCTCATTGCAACCACCTCTGGGGAACCACCTCTGGCCTTGGGTCTGTGGCCGCCACTTTTGGCAAGGACCGATCGGCGCCAACGGATATGCCCTCCCAGGTGCCAAGCGTCTGATTTTTATCCACTGGGCACTGGAGCGCCTTGCCGCCCGCCTCAGCCATCACTTCCGCTGATCATTTGCCTCAATCGAATTGGTGTGACAAGCAGGGCGGCCCTCCCTACATACGACCGTCCCGAGGAGGCGATTGATGTCGGCGGAAGCAATCTCCGAAAACAGTGCGAAAAGCGATTTCTGGGACGGCGTGCGGCTCAGCATGCCCGTCGTGGTGGCATCGGCGCCGTTTGCATTGCTGTTCGGGGCGCTCGCAGTCGACAACGGGTTTTCCGTGCTCGAAGCGTTCCTGATGAGCGCAACGGTGTTCGGCGGCGCCAGCCAGATGGTCGGCATCGAGCTGTTCGGCCAGCATGTCGCGCCGTGGCTGATCGTGCTGTCGATCTTCGCGGTGAATTTTCGCCACGTGCTCTATTCGGCCGGTATCGGCCGGCGCATCGCGCATTGGCCACTGATCCAGCAGGCGATAGGCTATTTCGTGCTCACTGATCCGCAGTTCGCGATGGCCGAGCGCAAGGCGGAGGCCGGCGAAACCGTCGGGTTTACCTGGTATATGGGGCTTGGGCTGCCGGTCTATGTGTTCTGGGTCATCGAAAGCGCGCTCGGCGCGATGTTCGGCAAGCTTATTCCCGACACCCATGTGCTGGGCATCGACTTCCTGCTGCCGATCTATTTTCTCGGCTTGGTCATGAGCTTCCGCAAGCGGCCGCTGTGGCTGCCGGTGGTCATCGCCAGCGCTGCCGCCTCCATCATTGCGTACAAAACCGTCGGCTCGCCCTGGCATGTCTCCATAGGTGCGCTGGCCGGCGTGCTGCTCGCCGTCATCCTGCCGCCCCGCCACAGCGGCGTGGAGACACGGCCATGAGCACGACCTTGTGGATCATCGTCGCCGCTTCGATCGCGACCTATCTGACCCGCATCGGCGGTCATCTGGTGATCTCACGCTTCGACCATATCCATCCGCGCGTCGAGGCCGGGCTCAGCGCCGTGCCGGCGGCGGTGCTGACCACGCTGGTGGCGCCGGCGGCGCTCAGCGCCGGACCGGCGGAATGGGCAGCCTTGATTGTTGCCGGCCTGGTCTCGCTGCGCGGCGGGCTGATGGCGATGTTCCTGGCGGGTGCTGCCGTGCTGATCCTTGCGCGGCAGCTCGTCGGCTAGTGGACCGACGGAGTACGCCTGTCTTCCTGCCAGATCGCCGCTCTATGGTATTTTGCCGTCCATCTTCGGGAAGAGAATGACACTCTCCTGTGCGGTCGGTTCGTTGCGGGCGCCAATAAAGGTGGCCGGCGTGCTTGCCCGGTTCACGGCAACGTGAAGCACGTTGGCGGGAATGTAGAGATAGTCGCCGGGATGCACGAGGTCGCGAAACTGCAGTTCGTCCCCGCTCCACATCTCCAACTCGTCTCCGCTCAGCATATAAAATGCTGTTTCGTGGCGCGCATGGACATGGGCTTTGGTCCGCTTGCCCGGCGGGATTGAGGCGACGCCCAGCCAAAGGGCCTTCGCTCCGACGGTCTCAGCACTTATTCCCGGCAGATAGTCCGACCCCTGTTCGGCCCGATAAGCCTCGCCGCCCCTAACAACCAAAGCCTTTCCCTCGCTGGGCGCAGCACTGTCCATTGCGGCCGGCCGTTTCAACATCATCATCTTGAACCTCCATTTGTGTTAGTCTGTGCGAAGGACGGCCAGAATGATCAGTCCCCCGTCCGAAGTCCTTAACAGGAGGCGAAAAGTTCCGAATTCTTCCGAAGCCGGAAAGCGAGATGCTTCAGCACCGCGACGCTTCGCGTTCGGGCCGTTCGTGCTCGACCTGCTGCGCGGGACGCTTGTTCGCGAGGGCAAGCCAGTTGCGGTCGGGCAAAAAGGCTTGTCGTTGCTTCAGGCCCTGGTGGAGGCACCGACGCAGGCGCTGAGCAGGACGGCCCTCATGGAGGCCGCCTGGTCCGATGCCGTCGTCGAGGAAAGCAATCTTTCGGTGCAGATTGCCGCCCTGCGCAAGCTACTCGGCCCGCAGCCGGACGGCAGCGAATGGATCGCCACCGTCCCCCGCACCGGATATCGCTTCGCCGGCAGTGTTCATGTGCTTGACCCCGCTGCAGACGATGCGCTTCCGAGCCAACTGGCGGGTCTCTCCGAAAGGGCGTCCATTGCGGTGTTGCCGTTCGCCAATGTCAGCGGCGACAGGGAACAGGCCTATCTGGCTGACGGCATCACCGAGGACATCATCACCGCGCTGACAAGGTTCCGATGGTTCCGGGTGATCGGGCGCAATTCCAGCTTCGTCTATAAGGACAAGTCGGTCGACTCCAAACAGGTGGCCCGCGAGCTTGGCGCCCGTTATGTCTTGGAAGGAAGTGTGCGCCGGTCCGGCCAGCAGATCCGGGTCTCGACGCAACTGGTCGATGCCGCCTCGGCCAATCAGATCTGGGCCGAACGATACGAGATGGAACTGACGGAGGCGTTCGCCGTCCAGGATGCCATAGCCGAGCGGGTGGCTGGTGCGATCGAACCCGAACTGCTCAAGACGGAGTCGCTCCCAGCCGTTGGACGCAACAGCGGAAATGCGACGGCCTGGGACCTGGTGCGGCAAGGTACCTGGCATTTTCACCACGTCGGCCGTCAAACTCACTTGCGTGGCCGCGAGTTATTTCGGCTGGCGTGCAAGCTCGATCCTGAACTCGCAGAGGCCCATCTCTGGCTCGGTCGGGTGAGCGCCGGCATCGTCGCTTACGGCTGGAGCGACAAGCCGGCACAGGATATCCGAGAAGGCCTGGATGCAGCCCTGAAGGCGGTTCGGCTCGACGAGAAAAATCCCTATTCGCATTATGCGCTCGCCATCTGCAGCATCTATGCCAATGCGCAGGAACAAGCCGTTCTTGCTGCGGAAAGAGCGATCGAGATCAGCCCAAGTTTCGCCCTTGGTCATCTGGCTATGGGAATGGGGCAGCTTTTCCGCGGCAGCGCATCCGAAGCGATAGCGCCGCTCGAACACGGCCTTATGTTGAACCGGTACGATCCGCAGAACTTCGTCTGGTTTAATGTCCTGGCGCTCGCTTATCTATTTGCGGGGCAGGCAAACGAGGGGCTCGTCGCGGCGATTGAGGCTCGCAAGGTCGGTCCCACGTGGCGACCCACCTATGAAACACTCGCCTGCTGCTACGTCTCGCTTGGCCGTCTGCCGGAGGCAAGATCTTGCGTCGAACTGATGCGGGAGATGGAGAACCCTACAGGCGATGCCTTGGCGCCGCTCAGGCTGCGCAATCCACATTGGGCAGACCAGATGGCGGATCTGTTGAAGAAAGCCGGTTGGCAGCAGTAAGGCTGCGGTCAATCCCCTGCAGATTGGCGTCGTCTGTGTGATGTCGGTCACGCAGTTGTTGGGCAGCACAAGCCAGGTCGGCTTCGCACTCAGGATGATGCTGGGGTCCGGTCGATAGCCGACCCACCGCCATTGCGAAAATCACCACTTCTGATCGTGCGGCTTCGCCGCAGCGCTCATCTGCGCTGCAAACCATGTAATAGCTCCTGCCCAGCCAGCAGGTTTCTTGAATATCGACGCGACCTGCGACAGGCTCAGCCGGATCGCCTCCGCTCTCTCCTGGTGGGCGCGCCGCACGGCGCCGCTATAGAGCGCTTCACGCTGCTTTGGCGTCAATGCGCTTAGATCGATCGGCTGGATGCCGAAGGGCTCGGGCGACATTTCCATCTCCCCCGGTTTGCCGTGTTGATAGGCAGCTACACCGACGATTTACGGGAAAGGGCTAATTAGCTAAAATGAATAATTAAGATCGTTACGTTCTCCAGGAGGATGTATGGATTTGGCCGATCTGCGCATCTTCCGCACGGTGGTGCGCGAGGGCGGAATCACCAGGGCAGCGGAAAAACTGTTTCGCGTGCAATCGAACGTGACCACACGCATCCGGCAGCTCGAGGAGGATCTCGGCGTGCAGCTGTTTATCCGGGAGGGCAAGCGCCTGCACGTATCGCCGGCCGGTCACAAATTGGTCGGCTATGCGGATCGGCTGCTGGCGCTTGCGGAGGAGGCGCGAACGGCGATGCTCGATCCACGCCCGCGCGGCACGCTTCGCCTAGGTGCCATGGAGAGCACCGCCGCGGCCCGGCTTCCAAGGCTGCTCGCCGACTATCATGCACGTTATCCCGAAGTGGAAATCCAGTTGCGCACCGGCAATCCTCAGGTTCTCGCGACCGCCATGCTTGCCGGCGAGCTCGATGCGGCGTTCGCCGCCGAGCCCATCGCCGACGCTCCGTTCGAAAAGCTGCCCGCATTCCAGGAGCAGCTGATCATTGTCTCGGCGGCATCGCGCGTTTCGATCGACGACCGCCTGGACATGCCCAAAACCATGATAGCCTTCGAGCACGGCTGCCCGCACCGCAAGCGGCTGGAACAATGGTACGCGCGCAGAGGGTTCATGGCCGAGAAAACCATCGAGCTTGGTTCATACCATGCCATCCTTGGTTGCGTGGTGGCTGGCATGGGCATAGCGCTGATGCCGAAAAGTGTGCTTTCGGGTTTCCCGGAGAGCCGCTGGCTAAAGCTGCACGAACTGCCCTCTGACGAAGACAACGCCGTCACGGTGTTGTTCTGGCGCAAGGGAGCCGGTTCTCCCAACGTCACGGCTTTGCAAGAACTGCTTGCGGAGCAAAGCCTGTCAACCGGCGTTGCCGCCGCCGCTATTGCTTGAAGTCGTGCGGCAGCGGGGCGGTTGCCTTTTCCAGCCAGGCCAGCGTCTCGCCGTCGAGCATCGGTCCGATCTCGGCCAGCACCCGCGCGTGGTATTCGTCGAGCCAATGCAACTCGTCACGCGTCAACAGATCCGACCGGATCAGCCGCTTGTCGATCGGCGCCAGCGTCAGCGTCTCGAAGCCATGCATGGCGATGTCACCGCCTTCGACCATCTCAGCCGGAGTGACCAGGACGAGATTTTCGATGCGGATGCCGTAAGAACCTTCCTTGTAATAGCCGGGCTCATTGGAGACGATCATGCCGGCCAGCAACTTTTCGGTGCCGGTCTTGGCGATACGCTGCGGGCCCTCATGTACGGCAAGATAGGAGCCGACACCGTGCCCGGTGCCATGGGCGAAATCGCAGCCGTGTCTCCATAGCGCCAGGCGCGCTACGGCATCGAGTTCGGAGCCGCGCGTGCCTGGGGGAAAGCGCAGCATGGAGATGCCGATCATGCCTTTCAGCACCAGCGTGAAGCGCTCGCGCATCTCTTCCGTCGGCGCGCCAATCGGCACTGTGCGGGTGATGTCGGTGGTGCCGTCCTGGTACTGTCCGCCGGAATCGAGCAGGAACAGCTCGCCATGCTCCAGTTTGCGATTGGTGGCGCGGGAGACGCGATAGTGCATGATGGCGCCGTTGGGACCAGCGCCGGAGATTGTGTCGAACGAGACGTCGCGCAGCGGCATCTGTGTTTCGTCGCCGGTTTGCCGGCGCGTCTCCTCGAGCGTGGTGACAACGGTGATCTCGTCGAGCGTGCCGGGTTCCTGACGGTCGAGCCAGCACAGCAGCTTGGCGACGGCGGCTCCGTCACGGCGATGCGCGGCGCGGGCGCCGGCGATCTCGGCTTTGTTCTTCGTTGCGCGTGGGATGCGGGCCGGATCCGGTGCGGCAGTGACGGTGCCGCCATTGTCCTCGACCAGCATGCTGAGCTTCTCCGCCGCCAGAGCCGGGTCCAGCGCGATTTTTGCACCGCCCTTGGCCAGCATGACGATCGCTGTTTCGAATTCACCGGGTTCGTGCAATTCGGCGAGCTGCGTCAGATAGGCTGCGACGGTGCGTGAGAACTTGCGCTGGTCCATGAAAAGCAGATGCGATCCGTCGGCGGCGAGCACGGCAAAGCCGAGCGCCAGCGGTGTGTGTGGTACGTCGCCGCCACGGATGTCGAAGGCCCAGGCGATGGAGGAGGGGTCGGTCAATACGGCATGGGTGGCGCCCTCCTTCTCGATGGCTGCCGCCAGCCGGACCAGCTTGTCCTTGGCCAGTTCGCCGGCAAAGCCGATCGGATGGATCTCGACCGGCGCCAGTGGCGGCCCGGGCTGGTCCTGCCAAATGGCGTCGATCGGATTTTGTTCGAGCGGCACCAGTATCGCGCCGGACTTCTCGGCCGAGGCCTTCAGCGCCTTGACGTCGCTGATCGTATGCAGCCATGGATCGAAGCCCAACCGCACGCCCTTGCCGAGATTGTCCTTGATCCAGTTGGCCGGCGGGTTGTCGACAAGGCTCTCGATCGAAAAGATGTCGAGATCGACCTCCTGGCGCACCTGCAGCGTGTAGCGCCCGTCGACAAACATGGCGGCGCGCTCGCCAAGCACAATGGCGACGCCGGCCGAGCCGCTGAAGCCGGTCAGCCATTTCAGCCGTGCCGAGCGGTCGGCGACATATTCGCCCTGGTGCTCGTCGGCACGAGGCACGATGAAGCCATCCAGCCCGTTCGCCGCCAGCCATTGGCGCAGCATTGCCACGCGCGGCTTGCCAACGGCCGGATCGCCGGCGGAATCGAAGGTCTGGAACATGTGGGCTCTCCTCGAATGCTGGCGCGACCGTAGCGCATGACCTCGAAAATCGGAATCGATTTTCGGAACGATCATGCCTGGTCGCGACAGCCTCTTTTTGCGCATGGAGGCCATGCAGAATCGGCGATTTCAAAAAGCGTCAGCAAGGCTTACCTTCTTAACGTGGAGGAACGTGTCTTATTGCCTGCAAAGGAGACCATCATGTCCACGATTTCAGCCAGACGCGGATTTTTCAGAAGCGCTGTGAACGCGCTGATCGAAGCTCGCCAGCGCGAAGCGAGCCGGTATGTGAGCGGCGTTTTGCTTGGCTTTGATGACGAAACGCTGAAAGCTCACGGCTACGATCGCGAAGAGCTGAAGAAAGCGGCGAACTCTCGCTAGGTCCGAGCGGATGCGTTGAAGGCGCTGCGCCTCAGCGCTTGAGATGGATCGTCACCCAGCCTTCGCGGTGCAAGGTGCGGACGTGCCGGAATTTCTGGCCGACATAGGCCGCGATCACCGCGTCGCGCTGGCGCTCGAGAATGCCTGACAAAACGATCGAGCCACCGCGCGCGATATGCCCGGCCATTTGAGGCGCCAGCCGCATCAGCGGCCGCGCCAATATATTGGCAATTATCAGGTCGAAGGGCGCACGCGCGGCAAAGATCGGATGATGAAAACCGGGTGCAGCCACCGTTTCAATGAGCGCCTTGACATGGTTCAGCCGCGCATTGGCGGCGGCTACCTTGACGGCGACCGGGTCGATGTCGGTCGCCAGCACCGGAATATGCGCGAGCTTGGCCACCGCGATGGCGAGCACCGCGCTGCCGGTGCCAAGGTCGAGCGCGTTGCGCGGATGCTCGCGCTCTATGACCTGCTCCAGCATTTCGAGGCAGCCGGCGGTGGTGCCGTGATGGCCGGTGCCGAAGGCAAGGCCGGCCTCGATCTCGATGGCGAGCTCACCGCTGTGGCGCTTCCTGCGGTCATGCGCGCCATGGACGAAGAAGCGCCCGGCCCGCACCGGCTTCAACCCCTCCAGCGAGCGCGCCACCCAGTCGATGTCGGGCAGCGCTTCGCGCTCTATCGATTTCGACAGCGACAGTCCGGCAAGGATGTCCCTAAGCCGCGCCTCGATCGCATCGACGTCGTCGTCGGCATAGAGCGATACTTCGTGGATGTCGCGGTCCTCGTCGACCTCGAGCACCGCAATCGGCAGGCCCTCATCGTCGAACGCCGCACCGAGGGCCGCGAAGATGCGATCAGCCTCGATCTTGCCCGCGGTGAAATACAAACGCGTCTGCGTCATTACCGGATATGTCAACCTTCCGCCGCCAGCCGTTTGAGCTTGGCGATGGCGGCGTCCGGGCTTTCTCCATAGGCAATGGTGCCGGCGAAATCGCCCTTGGCATTGAGCAGCAGCACCGAAGCGGTGTGGTCCATCGTGTAGTCGCCGTCGTTCGTGTCGACTTTCTTCCAGTAGATACCGAAGGACTTGGCCATGGCGTGGACCTTGTCGGGATCGCCGGTGATGCCGAGGATGCGATCGGAGAAATTGCTGACATAGGTGTTCATGATTTCGGGCGTGTCGCGCTCCGGGTCGACCGTAACGAAATAGGCGCGCAGATTCTTGCCGTCGTCGCCCATCGTCTTCAGCCAGCCGGCCAACTCGAAAAGCGTGGTCGGGCAGACTTCCGGACAATGCGTGAAGCCGAAGAAAACGACGCTGGGGTGGCCGCGAAAGGCGGCTTCGGTGACCGGCGCGCCCTTCTGGTCGACCAGCGTAAACGGCGCTCCGAACGGCTCGCCGCCATAATGTCCGCGGTACCAGTCGAAGGTGAGCCAGCCGATGCCTGCGGCCATCAGGACCAGAATGCCGACCAGAATTGAACGCATCATCAGTGAAAGTCCGTCGTGATTTCCATCGGCCGCCATATTGGCGCCGTGAAGGCCCCAGCTTGGCGATCACTCTTAGCGGTTCAGTCGCACCGACGCAAAGATGTCGCGTTGCCGCAACCGGCAATGCTGTGGGAAGGCGATCTGCTTGCAAAGCGCCGCCGTTCGTCCCACCTGAGGTCGGCAAAATTCGAACCGCAGGAGGCCTCTTTGCGAAAATTGATTGGCGGCGCGTTGGCTGCATGCCTGGTCATTGGTGCCGGCGCGGCCGTCGCCGAGGAAGTCGGCAAGGTCGGCGTCGATTGGCTCGGCAACGACATCATCGTCGAGGCGATCAAGGATCCGAAGGTCGAGGGCGTGACCTGCCACGTCTCCTATTTCGACCGTGGCATGATCGACCGCCTGCAGAAAGGCAACTGGTTCGAGGACCCGTCCGATTCTTCGATCTCCTGCCGCCAGACCGGGCCGATCACCATTGGCGACATCGACATGAGCGAGGCCGGCGAGGAGGTGTTCAAGCAAGGCATCAGCCTGATCTGGAAAAAGCAGGTGGTGAACCGCATCTACGACAAGGCCAACGAGACGCTGATCTACCTATCGCATTCGCGCCAGGTGCAGGATGGCTCGGCAAAGATGTCGGTCACCACCGTGCCGCTCTACGGCCAGAACGTGGTGTGGACCAGCGGCAAGCCGAAATAGAGACTGAAGGTGCTACAGGGTCCTTGGCGCATCCAAACGGATGCGCGGCGCTGCACTCGGCTTGCGAGACTATGCGTGCCGGCGTAAAGCGCGCGCATGGACCGTCCCGAACACCTTGTCCTGAAAGATCCCGAGCCGCGCATCCATCCGACGGCGGAGCTGAAGGCGTGCAAGCTTGGACGCTATGCGTCGATCGGCGAGCGGGTCATCCTACGCGAGGTGACGGTGGGCGATTTCTCCTACTTCGAGCGCCACGCTGAAGCGATCTATACGACGATCGGCAAATTCTGCTCGATTGCCGCCAACAGCCGCATCAATGCGCTGGAACATCCGGTCGAGCGGCTGACGCAACACAAGATCAGCTACCGGCCCAACGAGTACTTCCGCTGGCTGGGTGTCGATCAGGCGTTCCGCAACCGACGGCGGGCGAAAGCCGTCAGCATCGGCCATGATGTCTGGATCGGCCATGGCGCGGTGATCATGCCTGGCATAGTGATCGGCAACGGCGCGATCGTCGGTGCCAACGCGGTGGTGACGCGCGACGTGCCGGCCTATGCAATCGTCGCTGGCGTTCCGGCCAGGCCATTGTACCAGCGCTTCAGCGCGGAAACTGCGGCACGGATCGAACGTCTTGCCTGGTGGGACTGGCCGGTCGAGAAACTGGCCAGGGCAGTCCCCGACATGCAGGCCTTGCCTATCGAGGCTTTCCTCGACCGCTGGGAAAACGACGCCGCCTGATCGTTGCGAGCGCGGCGCGTGCGCTATTTGACCGTGAATTCCTCCTCGCAGGGAACTCGAAGCAGTTGCCGATTGTTTCTCCCTGCCATGATCGAAAAGCTGTTCACCAGGATCGCCAACCATATCGCCCATCTTGCCGGTCTGCCGCCGACGTTTGCCGTCTGTTTCCTGATCATTGTGGTCTGGGCGGCAAGCGGTCCGGTCTTCGGCTTTTCCGACACGTGGCAGCTCGTCATCAATACCGGCACCACGATCGTCACCTTCCTGATGGTGTTTCTCATCCAGAACACCCAGAACCGCGACAGTGCAGCGATCCAGGCCAAGCTCGACGAGTTGATCCGCGTCAGCAAAGCCAAGAATACCTTTATCGGCATCGAGCACCTGACCGAATCCGAAGTCGAGGAAATCCGGGCCAAATGTGAACGCGCGGCGAAGCGGCACGACGAACAGGTTGCCGACATGGCCGCAGCCAAAGCCGTGGCCAAGAAGCGCAACGCGAAGAAGCACGCTTCGGCGTGAGGGAGCCTGTTGTCCGGGTTCCTGCGCGACGTTCGCCCGGATCATTTCATGAATGCTGCAAAGGCTTCCTTGTAGTCCGGGTGCCAGCGCGACAGGGCAGGGCGGTTCTCGATGATGTCGCCAATCGCCCAAGCCATGCGCTTTTCGTCCATGGACCGGGTCGCCTCGTTATCGGGACACAGGATGTAGAAATCGCCACGCAGCACCGAGGCCAGCATGAAGTCGATGACCTGCTCGCCGGTCCAGGCGCCGGCCGGCTTTTCGGTCGCACCTTCGGTCAGGCCGGTAAAGGTAAACCCGGGAATGAGCAAATGCGCCGCGACATTGGCACCGGGCTCGTTGCGCAGCGCGTGTGCAAGGCCCTCGGTATAGGTCTTCACGCCAGCCTTGGAGACGTTGTAGGCGAGGTTGCCGGGCGGCGTGGTGATGCCTTGCTTGGAGCCGGTGTTGACGATCAGACCCGGCTTTCCCGCCGCCAGCATGCGCGGCGCAAAGGCCTCGACGCCATGGATGACACCCCAGAAATTGATGTCCAGCAACTGCTTCCAGGCCTCGCGGTTCTCCCAGGGCTTGCCGGGGTTGTTGCCGACGCCGGCATTGTTCATCAGCAGCGAGACGTCGCCGAAGGCGCCGAATGTCCGTTCGGCCAGTCGGTCGAGCTCGTCGGCTTTCGAGACGTCAGTTGCAACGGCAAGCACGGCGCTCTCGCCGGCGATGGCGGCGACGGCGTGTCGGGCCTCATCGAGGCGTGCGCCGCCGATGTCGGCCAGCACGATCTTCATGCCCATCGCCGCTAGCCGTTTGGCCGCGGCAAGGCCGATGCCGCTGGCCGCGCCGGTGATGACGGCGACATTACCGGAGGCAAGTGCGGGCAGGGCGGTCTGGATCTCGGCGTTGGTGGTCATGATTTTCTCCTGTTCTGGCCGCGGCGAACTTAGCGCGGAACGAGGCTCGCGCAAGCCGATGCCGGTATCTTCGGGTTGACCGCGTCGGCGGGCGCTGCGCATGCTGATATCGAAAAAGGAGACTGACGATTGACCGACTGGATCGAGATCCTGAAAGAACAGACCGCAACCGGCGACCAGATGGGCCGCGAAGTGCCGCAAATGCTTGCCAATCCCGACATCAGCGAAGCGCAAGTGAAAACGCTTTTTTCGGCGCTCGAAAAACAGGCGGAGTTCGTCGAAAAGCTGCGTATGGCGCTGGAAAAGTTCGGCCATGATTTTTCAGTGATCAAGGCGGCCGAGCGGCTGGAGGAGCGCTACGCCGACCTTGCCGCCTCGGTAGCGGAAAAGCTGAAGGAAATGCGAGGCTAGAGCCTGTTCCATCCCGATAAAATTCGGGATGGGCTCTATCTTCTCGTTGGACCATGATCTTTTCCGAAAACCGGCATCCACTTTTCGCTGACGCGGTCCTTCGGTTCGGGATCATGGTCTGTCTATTTCTCGATTAGCCGCTCGAAGCGCCTGTCCGGCACTAACCAGATCAGCGCTACCAGGACATAGATCGAGACACCGATCCAGTGATTGACGAAGGTCAGTGCGACGGCGGCGATATAGAGGGCCAGCGAGATCTTTCCCTTGAGGTCATTGCCCAATGCCCTGGCGAAAAGGGTTTCGCTGCTGTGCAGTCGATGCAGGGCCATGGTGAGGATGTTGAAGCCGATGGCGCAGAGCGCCAGGTCGACGCCATAGACGGCGACCGGCACGGGCGCGAAATGGTTCTCACCCATGAAGGCTGTCGTCGCCGGCATCAGCGATAGCCAGAACAGCAGGTTGAGGTTCGCCCACAGCACGCGGCCGTCAACCCGCTGCACGGTATGGAACATGTTGTGCAAATTGTTCCAGTAGATGCCGACATTGATAAAGGACAGCACATAGCTGAGGAATATCGGCCAGAGTGGTGCCAGCGCGGAAAAATCCTCGCCATGCGGCACCTTCAATTCCAGCACCATGATGGTGATGATGATGGCGACCACGCCATCGGTGAATGCCTCGACCCGTCCTTTGCCCATGAATCTCCCCTGACAATCCGCTGAGGTTAAAAGAGGATCTCGCTCAGCGCCATCGGCAAAGCTGCCAAACTTGTCAGGAGCAAGTCGGGAAGGGGGAACGGCTGACGCGAAAAAGGCGTTTGGTGTCAGATCCGAACAGCAAAAGGTCGAAAAATGACAGCTCACGCTCAAGTCATGACGCGCGATCACGAACTCGGCGGCAGCGCCGCAGCGGCTGCCGTGGCTGCCATGATCGCGGCTCTTTTCGCCGGCAGCACGGCGCTGACGCCGCTTTACATCATCTACAAGCAGGTCTTCGGCTTCTCGCAGATCACTTTGACGCTGGTCTACGCCGTCTATGTCATCGGCAATCTGTCAGCGCTGCTGATGTTGGGCCGTGTGTCCGATGTTATCGGGCGCCGTCCGATGGCATTGGCCGGGATGGCGGTGGCCGTCGTCAGCGCGGTGTTTTTCCTGTTCGCAGAAAATGTCGCGTGGCTCGACATCGCCCGGATTTTGAGCGGATTGGGAATTGGCGTCGGCGCCGGGACTGGGACGGCCTGGCTCGCCGAATTGCTCTCGGCCAACGACAAGTCACAGGCGGCGACGATTGCCACCAGCACCAATTTTCTCGGCCTCGGCCTTGGTGCGCTGGGGGCCGGGTTGTTCGCAGAATACGCACCTTGGCCACTCAGGCTGATATTCGTCGTCCACCTGGCGATGCTAGCGATCGTAACCCTGCTGATCTGGCGTACGCAGGAAACCGTTTCGCGGCCGGGAAAACTGGCTGACGTCTCGATGCGGCCGCGGCTTTCCGTGCCTGATGACATCCGCGCAAATTTCGTTGCGCCGGCGGTGACCGGCTTTGGCGCGATGGCGCTCGTCGGCTTTTATGCGGCACTCGCGCCGAGCATCCTGGCGCAGCAACTGCAGGTAGCCAACCATGCGGTAGCCGGCGCTCTGTTCTTTGAATTGTCGATCGTGGCGGCCGGCACCATTGTGGCGACGACGCGTCTTTCGAGCCGGGCCGCGATGTTTGCGGCACTTGCGCTGATGATCCCCAGCGTCGCACTGATCGTTGCGGCGCAGGTCTTCGCCTCGATGGCCATCATGGTCGCCGCAACTGCCTTGTGCGGGGTGGCGTCAGCGCTCGGCTATCGCGGTGGTTTGCAGGTGGTGAACGAGATCGCGCCGGGGGACCGGCGTGCCGAAGTGGTCTCGGCCTTCTTCATCTGCTGTTTTTGCGGCAACGCGCTGCCGGTCATCGGCATCGGCATCCTGTCGACCGTGGCAAGCGCGACCGTGGCGAGCCTGGCCTTTGCCGGCATGATTGTCGTCTTTTCGCTGGTGGCGCTCGGGTTTGGCGCGAAATACGCGCGCTGAGCCGGCCTTTCAGCCGTTCGGCGTCTCGGGCGAAAGATGCGCGCGCTGGCGCGGCACGCCGAGGCCGGTATCCGGCGGTTCGCCGGCAGCCGGCCGGCTCTCGATCATGTGCACGCTGCGCCAACGGCCGAAGCGATAATAGGCCGTGGCCAGCACGAGCGAGGTTATCGAGCCGGCCGGAAAGCTCCACCACAACGCTTCCTCACCGATCGCACTTCGAAAGAAATAGGCGAAGCTGGTGCGCACCAGAAGTACCGAGATCACCAGGATGATCAGCGGCGGCATCACCGCGCCCGTGGCACGCACAGTGGCGAAGAGCACGATGGTGATGCCGAACAGGATGAAGGACCAGGATGCGACCTTGTTGATGTGAGTGGCGATGTCGATCGCTGCACTGTCGCTGCTGAGGAAGAGGCTGAGCACCGCGCGATCGAATACGAACAGCAGCGCGACAAGCACGCCGGTAAGCACAAGGTTGAAGCCGACGCCGGACGCCGCGATGCGGCCGATCCGGTCCCAGCGCCCGGCGCCGACATTTTGCGCCGCCATGGACGAGACCGCGGCGCCGATGGCGAGCGCCGGCATCTGGATATAGGTCCAGAGCTGGGCGGCTATGCCGTAGGCAGCCGCGACCTGCGAGCCGTAGGCATTGACCATGCCCGTCACAGTCAGCGCCGCGGACGAGACGACGATCATCTGCAGGCCCATCGGCACGCCCTTGAAGACGACAATGCGCAGCAGCGCCGGGTCCGGCCGCAGCAGAGCAAGATTGGCGCCGGCCAGCCGCAGCGGGTGCTTGCGCGCATAAAGCACGATCAGGATGGCAAGCACGCTTACCGTCTGGCCGATCAGCGTCGAGGTGGCCGAGCCGGCGATGCCGAGTTCGGGGAACGGGCCGATGCCGAGAATAAGCAACGGGTTCAAAATGACGTCGAGCACGACGGCCAGCGCCATGAATAGGAAAGGCGTGCGCGAATCGCCGGCGCCGCGCAGCACCGTCATGACGAAGGACAGCAGGTTCATCATCGGTACGGCGAGAAAAATGATACGCAGATAGGAGCGCGCCAGCGGCAACGCATCGGCCGGCGTGCCGAGCGCATTGAGGATTGTATCGACCCAGATCCAGCCGCAGACCGCGAACACCACCGAGACAAGGAAGAAGAAGGTGGCGCTGGTGCCGACGATGCGGCGGGCTTCGGGCAGATCGCGGGCGCCGACCGATTGCGCGACCAGGATGGTCGCCGCCATGCCGATGCCGAAGACGGTGCCGAGGATGAGAAACAGCACGAGGTTGGCATTGGACGTGGCGGTCAGCGCCGCTTCGCCGAGGAAACGACCGACCCAGACGGCATTGATTGAGCCGTTGAGCGACTGCAGAACATTGGAGCCGAGCACCGGCAGGGCGAACAGCAGCAATGTACGCGGGATAGGTCCACTGGTGAGGTCGCTGGTCCGCCGGCGTGCGGGCATCTTGTCGTCCATGGCAGGCAACTCGGCGAAGGCTTATCTTGAGTCCGGTCCGCAATGATTGCCGATTTAACGAGACAGGTCGACGCAGCGTTGCGAATTCCGCCTGGCGCGCCTTGATCCAATCATGTTCTCAAAGCTTCCGGAATCGTATATTGATCCTGCACGCGTGGGGCCGCATCTTTCCTGGATCTCATGGGCAAGCCGGGGGTTCATGTCCGATATTCCGCTGTTTTTTGAGCGCCTGAACCGGCGTGGGTTTCTTGGTGCATCCGCTTTGGGCGCGGCCTCCGTGGCTCTTTCGGCGTGCACCACGACGGACGTAGCGGCGCCGCCAGTGACCGCGGCGCCAAGCGATCCGGCTTTCGGCGATGCCGCAAGTATGTATGCAGCGCGCGTCGACGAGGGCTATCAACTGCCGGCAATCCCGGTAGCCAAGGTCGATCCGAAATTCGTGCGCCAAATCGTGTCCGATCCGACCGGAGAAAAACCCGGCACGATCGTCGTCGATACCTCCGAGCACTTCCTCTATCTGGTGCGCGACGGCGGCAAGGCAATTCGCTATGGCGTCAGCCTCGGCAAGGCCGGTTTCGGATGGACCGGCAGCGCCGTGGTTCAGGCGAGGAAGAAGTGGCCGGTCTGGACGCCGCCGCCGGAGATGATCCAGCGCCGGCCGGAACTGGCGAAATACAAGGACGGCATGCCGCCCGGCCCGCACAGCCCGCTGGGCGCACGCGCGCTATATCTCTTCCGCGACGGCAAGGACACGATGTACCGGCTGCACGGCACGCCGGAGTGGGATTCCATCGGGAAGAACGCTTCCTCCGGCTGTGTGCGCTTCATGAATCAGGACATTATCGACCTCTACAGCCGCGTCGACGGCGTCGCGCCGGTCTTCGTGCGCCCGAACCTGTCGGCCGCCGGGAAGATCGCCGCCGTGTCGGACAGGACGGCCGAGCCGATCGATGCGGGCGTGCCAAAGGACGCGGAGATGTTGAGGTAAGTGCCTTCGACGGATCGTCAGTCTTAGGTTTTGCAAACCCACTAGAACACAATCCTTGTGCCGGCGAGCCGCAACTGAAGGGCCCGACCGTTCGATCGTGCCAGGCAGGCGGACGCGTTCGGCGCGTACGCCTGCCTGGGGGTGTCGCTACTTCCCGGCGAGGCCTGGAAGCGTGACCTGATAGACCAGGAACATCGTGTCGACGTCGGCGCCATCTTCGGCCTTGTAGGCCGCGCCGACCTGGAAGCCGTCCTGGGTGAGAAAGTCATTGTCGTTGGCGACGAACAGGAAATAGTCGTCGGGCCGTGTTGGGTCGAGGACGCTTACCACCGACATCGCCTCCCATTTCTCCGAAAGGTTGTTGCGGTCATTGGGCGCGCCATTGTGCAGCCCGAAGCGGCCGAGCTCGGTCTTGTCGTTGATGTCGATGAACGGCGTCAGCTTGGCTGGCGTCACCGAGGGATCGAGCTCACCTTTGGGCGCAACCGGCGTGTCCTTGTCGAACTCGGTGCCGGCGATGTCGGTTGCCGCCGACACATCGACGACGCTGATCTCGCGATGGAGCGAGGTGTCGCCCTTCACCCCCTGGCCGTTGCCGCTGTCGCGCGCCAGCATCAGGAAGGTCTTGTCCGACAGAGCCACGATTTCGCTCTGCGCGGCAATCTTGGTCTTGCCCTTGGCATCGGTGAACACCGGCAGCGGCACGACATATTCATGCGCAAGCTTGAGTTGGGCCGGATCCGAGGCATCGTAGACCAGCGCGCGCGTGTTCTGGCGCGTCGAAGCGGAATCGCCGCCATCCTGTCTGGCGGCCGATTGCAGCACAGCGATCAGGAACTTGCCGTCCGGCGTCAGTGCCATGCCTTCGAGGCCCTGGTTGTTCTGACGGCCGGTTTCGGGATCCTTCGGATCTGGGTCTGCCGCGCCCGGTCCTGGATTGTTGGACGCGAAGTTCGGCGTTCCATGACGCATCGGGACAAGCGCCGCCGGCGGCTGCGTTGCCGACATCAGACGCCCACCGGCGGAGAAGTGGTAGATGTTCGGACCATATTCGTCCGAGATGAACATGGTGCCGTCGGGCAGCCGCACGATCGCCTCGTTATCGAGCGCGAGCTTGCCGTTGGCTTCGGGCAGGATCGGCATGTCGTCGGTCGCTGCGCGCACGCCGTTGAGCGGATCTAGGCCGGTTGCATCGATGCCCTTGTCGTCGGTCAAAAGCATGGTGTCGGCTAGCGTTGCCTTGAGGCCCGACTGTTCCTGGCCGGCGGCTGGCACTGCACCCGGCGCGATCGGGGCGAACTCGAGGGCAATCGTGTTGATGCGCGGACGGTAATCGGTGGTGCCGACGACATTGTAGCCACGATCCGGCAGCAGCCACAGCGAGCCCTTATAGCCATCGGCGCCATGCGTCCAGCCGGCAGCGTCGATCGCCATGCCCGAGCCGGAGCCAAACGTCTCGCCGAACTTGTCCCTTTGGCTGGCCGGGATGCGACCGACACCGACCAGGCCCTTGTTGACGAAGCTGACGCCGCCGACGGTCGCTGCGTTTTCAGCCAAGGCCGGAGTCAAGGCGGTGAACATCGCCAGCGCGACTGCGAGGGACGCGTTTCGGTGCAGGTTTTTCATGGAAATCCTCTTTGTGACAAAACAGCCGGGATCTGAAAAAGCGCCGCGTCGCATCGAGAATGCCGCGAAAGCCTTCGGAGAAGCGATCTAGGACGCGAACATGATACTTGCGTGACAGTGCTGCGCTTGCCTGGGCCTCATGTGGTCGCAACTAGCCCGGGCATGGCGAATCCGTCGCCACCGAGAGCAATTAACAACTTTACAAATAATCATTCTTATGTGAAGTTATGACAATGAAAGGTCACCGATGACAGTCTGTCGTTTCGCTACCCGCCTCAATTCCTTTGCCTCGCGGCCACAGGCCGAGTGGCCTGATCTTGTTGGTAAACCGTCCATGCTGCAAATGGCGGCGCGTGCGGCGAAGGTTGCGGAATTGACCGATCTCGACCTCAACTTCCCCGACCATGTCGATGAAAAACCTGCGGAAATGGCACGCAAACTCGGCAATCTCAGGCTTTCCATCAATGGCTTCGCCATGCGCTACTACTCTAATCCGGCCTTCAAGCTCGGCGCCTTCACCAATCCGGATCCTTCCGTTCGCCGCGAGGCCATCGACCTGACCAAGGCCGGCATCGACGCCGCGCGCGAGGCCGGCGCCAGCCTGATGACATTGTGGCTCGGGCAGGATGGCTTCGACTACGCCTTCCAGGCTGACTACGCAACACTCTGGCAACACGAAATCGATGGCATTCGTGAAGTAGCGGCGCATGATCCGGGCTGCCAGATTAGCCTTGAATACAAACCCAACGAGCCGCGCTCCTACAGCCTGATGCCCGATGCGGCGACGACATTGCTGGCGATCCGCGAGATCGGCCTGCCCAATCTCGGCGTGACGCTCGATTTCGCTCACGTGCTCTATGCCGACGAGCAGCCGGCTTTCGCTGCCGCCCTCATAGCACGGCACAGCAAGCTGCTCGGCGTGCACCTCAACGACGGCTACGCCAAGCGCGACGACGGCCTGATGGTCGGTGCCGTGCACACGCTGCAGACGATCGAGCTGCTCAGGCAGATCCGCCGCGACGGCTATGCCGGGGCCATCTACTTCGACACGTTCCCCGACATGACCGGGCTCGATCCCGTCCACGAATGCGAAGTCAACATCGCCACCGTCAAGCGCATGCTGCGCGTCGTCGATCGGCTGGACGGCGACAACCGCCTGTCAGCCGCCGTCGACCGTCAGGACGCGATCGCGTCGCAGGCCATCATCCAGGAAGCCATGCTCGGGCCGGACAGCTGAGGCCGGCGCCATCACCGTTTTTCAACAAGGGAGGAAAGACCATGAAATTTCTGCTCGTCACCGCTACCGCTGCCCTGATGGCGCTGTCCATCGGCTCGGTGTTATCCGCGGACCTCGCGCCGCTCAATTCCGACACCGAGAAGGATCGCGTCGACTGGTCGCAGCTCGAGGCCAAGTTCGGGGCTTTCCCCAAGCTGCCCGAGGGCACCAAGGCGGGTGCGGTCTCCAAGACGCTGACCAACGAATACTGGCGCTCGCTGGGCGAGGGCTACAAGTCGTTCGGCGACCGCATCGGCGTGCCCGTCGTCTACCAGGCGGCGCAGAGCGAGGGCGACCAACTCGGCCAGCTCACTATCGCCGAAGGCCTGGTCACGCAAGGCTACAACGTGCTGCTCGTTTCACCGCAGACCGACTCCAACTTGCAGCCGATCATGGAACAGGCCAAGGCAGCCAACGTGCCGGTGGTCAACGTCAATGACGCGGTCATCCCGCAGGCCGAGTATTATGTCGGCAATGTCCAGCGCGACAATGGCGTGCGCGTCGCCAAATGGTTCATCAAGAACCGGCCGGATGGCGGCAAGGTTGCCATCGTCGAAGGCCAGGCTGGCGTCTACGCCGCCGTCCAGCGCACCGACGGCTTCAAGACCACGATTACTGAAGCCGGCAAGTTCGAGGTCGTCGCCAGCGTGCCGGGCAACTGGGATCGCCAGACCTCCTACGACGCGGCCACCAACATCCTGCAGCAGCACCCCGACCTGATCGGCTTCTATGCCAACAATGACGGCATGGCGCTGGGTATCGTCGAAGCGGTGAAGGCCGCCGGCCTGCAGGACAAGGTCGCCGTCTTCGGCACCGACGGGATTTCCGACGCTTATGCCTCGATCCGCGCCGGCGAGCTGACTGGTACCGTCGATTCGTTTCCGGTGCTGACCGGCGAAGTGGCGCTGGAATCGGCGCTGCGCCTGGTGGCCGGGCAGAAGCTGCCGCGTGTCGTTGCCACGCCGCAGGCGCTGATCACCAAGGACAATGCCGACCGTTACTCGGGCGGCGGCGACGCCGTGCGCAAGGCACTGCTCGAGGACGCGGCAGCGGGCCAATAGAGCAGGGCGGCGGGTGCCGGCCTTGGGTCGGCACCTTGCCTGGAGCACCGAAGCAATGTCAGCCCGGCTGCAATTCGATAGCATTTCCAAGCTGTTTCCGGCCGTGCGGGCGCTGAGCGACGTGTCCTTTTCGGTCGGCGCCGGCGAAATCCATGGCCTGCTTGGCGAGAACGGTGCCGGCAAGTCGACGCTGCTGCGCATCCTGTCGGGCGTCTACCGGCCGACGGCGGGAAGCGTGCTCATCGACGGCAGGCCGGTGACGCTGAACAACCCGGCCCAGGCGCGCGCCGCGGGCGTCGCGATGATCCATCAGGAATTACAGCAGGTGCCACGTCTCAGCGTTGCCCAGAACATGTTCCTGGGCCATCCGCTGACGCGCGGCGGCGTCTTCGTCGACCGGCGCGAGCAGGAACGCCGCGCTGCGGAAGCCCTCGCCGCCATCGATCCGACCATCGACCCGGCAGCCCCGCTCGGCAGCCTGAAGGTGGCGCAGCGGCAAATCGTCGAGATTGCCCGGGCGCTGCTCGACCGCGCCAGGATCGTGGCGATGGACGAGCCGACATCGAGCCTCACGCCTAGCGAGTTCGAACGGCTGGCGGAAGTCATTGCCGGTCTGGCGCGCGACGGTGTCGCCGTCGTTTACGTCTCGCACAAGCTGGACGAGGTGTTCGGCATCTGCCAGCGCGCCACCATCATGCGCGACGGCGCCGTGGTGGAAACCGTTGATCTCGCGCAGGTGTCGGAAAAGGCCGTCGTTTCGATGATGGTCGGCCGCGAGCTTGCGCAGGAACAACACCGCTCGCATGCTTCCGGCGAGATCAGGCTGAGCGTGCGTGGCCTCGCCTCGGCGACCAAGGTCCGTGACGTTTCGTTCGACCTGCATCGCGGCGAGGTGCTGGGCATTGCCGGCCTGGTCGGCTCGGGCCGCACCGAGCTGCTGCGATTGCTGGCCGGCGCCGACCGGGCGTCATCAGGCACAATGGAGATCGACGGCAAGGCGATAAAACTTTCCAGTCCGCGCGACGGCATCGCCGCCGGCATCGGCCTTGTGCCGGAGGAGCGCAAGCGCGAAGGCATCGTGCCGTTGCGGTCGATCTCCAGCAACATGGCGCTGGCGTCGATGGGCGTGTTCGCGCCGCGCGGCGTCATCGACCACCGCCGGCTGAAGCGCGTGGCAGCCGAGAAGATGAAACGCGTCAATCTCAGACCGTTCCTGCTCGACCGGCCGATCCGCCTATTCAGCGGCGGCAACCAGCAGAAGGCGATCATCGGCCGCTGGCTGGCGGCGGGAACGCGGATCCTTCTGTTCGACGAGCCGACGCGCGGCATCGATGTCGGCGCCAAGGCGGAGATCTACCACCTGATCGAGGAGCTCGCCGCCGAAGGCCATTCGGTAATCGTCGTTTCGTCCGAGTTGCCCGAGGTGATCCGGCTCGCCGACCGGGTGCTGGTCATGCGTGACGGCACGGTCGCCGCCGAACTGGGCCGCGCAAGTCTCAGCGAACAGGCGATCGCCGCGCACGCCATACCCCAAACGGAGATTGAGGCCGGCAAGGCGCAAGGCCGTCGGGCCGGTGCATAACGGACAGGACCAGCGGATGACCGATATAACCCAACACACAGCAGCGCGCCCAAGCGCAGATTTCCTGCACCGGTTTTCGGTGCGCGACGCTGGCACGCTGATCGGCCTGGTGGTAATCCTCGCTGTCTTCGGGGCGCTGGTCCCCGGCTTCTTTGCCGAGCGCAATTTGATCAACATCCTGCAGCAGTCGAGCATCAATGCCTGCCTGGCGTTGGGCATGACGCTGGTCATCATCTCGGGCGGCATCGACCTGTCCGTCGGGCCGACGGCAGCTCTTTCGGCAGTCATCTCGGCCTCGATGCTGGTTGCCGGCGTGCCGTTTCCGCTGGCCATCGCCGCCGGCTTCGCCATCGGCCTTGCCTGCGGCCTGCTCAACGGCGTGCTGGTCGCCTATGTCGGGCTGCAGCCCTTCATCGTCACGCTGGGAACGCTCAGCACCTACCGGGCGCTGGCGCTGATCTATACCGGCGGCAATCCGGTGCTCGGCCTGCCTGCCGGCTTCCGTGCCATCTTCAATGGCTCGCTGTTCGGATTGCCGTTGGCGGTCATTATCGTGGCCGTGGTCGCGCTGATTGCCTGGATCATCCTCAAGAAGACGCCGTTCGGCGAATATCTGCTCGCCGTCGGCGGCAATGAGGAAGCGGCCTATATAGCCGGCGTGCCGATCGCCCGCACCAAGATCGCCGCGTATATGATCTCGGGCCTGCTGGCGGCGCTTGCCGCACAGATCCTGATCGGCCGGTTGGGTGCGGCCGAACCCATTCTCGGCAATCTCTGGGAGCTCGACGCCATAGCAGCGGCGGCGATCGGCGGTGCCTCGCTGATGGGCGGCAAGGGCAGCGTCGTCGGCACAATCCTGGGTGCCGTCATCCTTGGCAGCATGCGCAATGGCCTGACGCTGATGAACGTGCAGTCCTTCTATCAGCTCCTGGCAACTGGCCTTATAATCCTCGCCGCGATGCTTATCGATCGCGTGACGAGGGGACGTGGATGACATTGACCGGGCTGGATCTGAAAGCAGTAGGGCCGCGCATCCGCATGATGATGCCGCATCTGACGCCGCTCGAGGCGAAGGTGGTGGAAACCGTCTTCGGCAGGCGCGGCTTCGACGAGACTATCCCGCTCAAGCAGATCGCAGAGGAGGCCGGCGTCTCAGAGGCGATGGTGGTCAAAATCGCGAAGAAGCTGGGTTTTTCCGGCTATCGCGATTTCCGCACGGCGGTCTATGAATACAGCCGCCTGCCGACCGCCGAGATGCATCAGGAGCTGTCGGTGGACGACAGCTCGGCCGAAATCGTGCAGAAGGTGTTCCGCACCTCCATCCAGGCGCTGGAGGAGACGCTCGCCATCCTCGACATGGACGATTTCGACCGCGCCGCCGATCTGCTTTACCGCGCCAGGAACCGCGATTTCTACGGCGTCGGCGGTTCGGCGCAGATCGCACGCGACGTCTCGCACAAATTCCTTCGGATCGGCATCCGCACCTCTGTCTACGACGATTCGCACATGATGCTGATGTCGGCCTCGTTGCTCGGCGCCGACGACATCGCCGTCGGCTTTTCGCATTCCGGCAACACCAGCGCCGTCATCGACGCTATACAGCTTGCGCGCAAAAGCGGCGCACGCACGCTGGCCATCACCAACTACGATAACTCGCCATTGGCAGCCGTCGCCGACATCGTGCTCTGCTCGACCGCGCAAGGCTCGCCGTTGATGGGTGAGAACGCCGCGGCGCGCATTGCCCAGCTCAACATCCTCGACGCGCTGTTCGTCGCGGTGGCGCAACGCGACTACCAGGCGGCGGAGCGCAATCTCGGCCGCACCATGTCCGCGGTGACGTCGAAACGGAAAGACAAGAACTCATGAAAGGCAGCGGCTCGTGAAAGTCAGGGGCACATGACGGCTTCCCCGCCGCTGGTCACCGTATTCGGCAGCCTGCATTACGACATCATGGTCGAAGCCCCCGATCGCCCACGCAAGGGCGAAACGGTGACCGGTCATGCCTGGCATCCAAAATGCGGTGGCAAGGGCGGCAACCAGGCGGTATCGGCAGCGCGGGCCGGCGTGCGTGCGGCAATGATCGGAGCTGTCGGCGATGACGATTTCGGCCGCGCGCTTCTCGACAATCTCGATCGCTGGGGCGTTGACCGGCGCTCCGTGCGGGAGGCTTCCGGCGCCGGCTCGGGCATGAGCGTAGCGATTTTCGACGACAGCGGCGACTATGGCGCGGTGATCGTCTCGGGCAGCAATCTCACTCTCGGCGAAAAGGACATTGCGGAGGCGGCCGAGCTGATCGCGCAAACGGCGGTGCTGCTGCTGCAAAACGAGGTGCCAGAAGCCGCCAATATCGCCGCGGCGCGGGCGGTGAAGGCGCATGGCGGCCGCGTCCTCCTCAACGCCGCACCCGCCCGGAAACTGTCCGCCGAGCTGATCGCGCTCACCGACATCGTCATCGTCAACGCCATCGAGGCGGAATTCCTGGCCGGTGTTCCGGTCGTCGACACACTCGAGGGTGCTGCGAAGGCGGCCGGTATGCTCGTCGGCTCCTACCCGGCTGCCATCGTCACCGCCGGCGGGGAGGGGGTCGCCTATCGCGACCGCGACGGCCAGGCGTTCGCCTTGCCTGCGATGCCGGTGAAGGTCATCAGCACCCACGGTGCCGGCGACGAATTCGTTGGCGCCTTCGCGGCGGGGCTTGCGCGTGGGCAGCCTGTCGAGGCGGCACTTGCCGCCGCCAATGCCGCAGCGGCCTTGCTGGTTGCAACGCCGGAGCGCGAGCGCGGCGGGCCTTGATCAATCTGAACCTGCTCGGTGACCGCCGCGCTCAATCGCTGTCGCGCGCGATAAGCTCCAGCGGCCAGACTTCGCGGATGATGCGGGCGCCTTCGGTGCCGGCGAAGGCCGGAATCGATGCCAGCAGCATTTCGGCCAGCCGCTCGCCCATCGGCTCCAGCGCCGGGCGGAAGCCGGTCAGCGCCGGCGAAAAATAGCGGCAGAGCGGCGTGTCGACGATGACGATCACCGCGATGTCGTGGCCGGGCTTGATTCCCGCCTCGGCCAGAGCCTTGCAGCCGCCAAGCGCCATCGCGTCGTTGTTGAAGATGATGGCGGTCGGCGGGTCCTTGGAGCGCATGACCTTGGGCGTCACAGCGTAGCCGCCAGCCTCGTTGATGAAACCGTCGGCGATCAGCTCGGGGTCGAACTCAATGCCGTGCCGCCGCAACGCCTTGCGATAGCCGGCGAGGAACAGATAGCCGAAATTGAGGTCGAGCGACGGGCGGATGGCGGCGATGCGCCGGTGGCCGCGCGCGACGAGACGATCGACGGCGTCAGCTCCGGCTTTTTCGAAGTCGAGGTCGAGCGAGGGGTAGGCATCGCCGCCGGAACGGCTGCGGCCGAGCGTCGCGAACGGGAAACCGGCCTGGGTCAAATAGTCGATGCGCTCGTCTTCGCGCCGCGTCCAGGCCAGCACCACGGCATCGGCCCGGCGGGTCTCGACGACACGGCGCAGGCGCTCCTGCTGATAGTCGCCCGGCGCGCCCATCACCACGATCAGGTCGAGCCCGCTTTCGGCGAGCTTGGCCTGCAGCCCGGTCAGGAATGGAATGAAGAACGGCTCGCCATACTCCTGGTCGCCCGGATGCGGCTGCAGCATGAAGGCGATCGAATGGGTGGCGCCGCGCCGCAGGCTGCGGCCGGACTGGTTCGGTGAATAGTTCAGTTTCTTGGCCGCATCGAGCACGCGCTGGCGTGTGTCGGCATTGACGTCGGCGCGACCGTTGAGCGCGCGCGACACCGTGCCGATCGAAATGTTCAGGTGACGCGCAAGGTCGTGAATGCTGGACGCCAAAGGACAGTTCTCCCCCTTGCTTGGCTAGCACCGGCTGCTCTCCGGGCCAAGCCGACACCACGATTTTTCGCAACCGGCCAATTGACATTCTACGCCATCGGGTGTGTTCTCGTAAACGTTTACGGAAAAACATTCACGGCCCTGCCGTGAATGCCGTGAGGATCGGTCTGGAGGGGCCGAGAGGGAGGAACACTGGATGATCAATGTCGTCCTGGTCGGCTGCGGCGCGATGAGCAAGGCTTGGCTCGATGCAGTCAGGCAGATCGACGGGCTCGCCATTGTCGGCCTGGTCGATATCGATGTCGAAAGGGCGCGGGCGAGGGCGCGCGAATACGAGCTTTCGAGCGCCATCATTGGAACCGACCTCGACGCCGTGCTCGACCAGACCAGGCCCGACGCGGTATTCGACGTGGTGGTTCCCGCCGCCCGCCGCGAGGTCGCGCTTTCCGCCTTTGCCCATAATTGCCACCTGCTGACCGAAAAGCCACTCGCCGACAGCCCGGACAATGCGCGTGCCATCGTCGAGGCCGCCCGCAGCGCCGGGCGTATCCATGCCGTCGTCCAGAACCGCCGCTATGTCGCCAATGTCAGGCGCATCCGGCGCTTTCTCGATTCCGGCGTCATTGGTGCTGCGACCAGCATCCACGCCGATTTCTTCGTTGCGCCGCATTTCGGCGGTTTTCGCGAAGAGATGCGCCATGTGCTGCTGCTCGACATGGCGATCCACACATTCGACGCGGCCCGCTACATGGTGGCCGGCGAACCGACCGGAGTCCATTGCCAGGAGTGGGAGCCGGCCAATTCCTGGTATCGGCAAGGGTCGTCGGCAACCGCAAGCTTCGACCTCGGCGGCGGCAAGCTGTTCACCTATGCCGGCAGCTGGTGCGCGGCCGGCTTCCGTACCAGTTGGGACAGTACATGGCGTATTGTCGCCGAGCGCGGCAGCATTGTCTGGGACGGCGAGGATGGGCTGAAGGCGGAAGTCGTGCGGCCGGTCCGTGAAGGCCTGTTCGACCGCACCGAACCGATCGCCGTGCCGCCGCTCGACCCGGCCGATCGCGTCGGCGGCCATCTCGGCATTATCCAGGATTTCGTCCGCGCCGTCGAAACCGGCACCGAGCCGGAGACGCGCGGTGCCGACAACATCAAGAGCCTGGCCATGGTTTTCGCTGCGATCGAGAGCGCCGAGACCGGGCATCGGGTCGCTATCACTGCACAGGAAGGATCATGATGCCAAACCCGCTGCTCGACATCAGGATCGGCACCATGGTGCGCGCCAATCTCGACGACCCGGCCGCCTATGTCAGGCAGATCCTGCCGCTCGGCTTCGAGAGCATCCAGCCGTTCTTCTGGCAGACGCTGGGCGGCAAGGACATTCCACGGCTGGCGGGCGAGATCCGCGAGGCGATCGGCGATGCCGATGTCGTCATCTCGTCGATCGGGGTGTTCGGCAATCCGCTGGAGAGCGGTGAAGTTGATCGCGGCGTGCTCCAGGCGTGGGAAACGATCATCGACAACGCGCATCTATTCGGCACCAACATGGTCAGCGGCTTCACCGGCCGCATTCGCGGCAAGCCGCTGCCAGACAGCCTGCCGCGTTTCCGCGAGGTATGGGGGAAGTTGGCAAAACGGGCTGCCGACAAGGGCGTGCGCATCGCCTTCGAGAACTGCGCCATGGACGGCAACTGGGCCAGCGGCGACTGGAACATCGCCCACAATCCAGACGCCTGGGAGCTGATGTTCAACGAACTGCCGGACGACAATCTCGGCCTGGAGTGGGAGCCCTGCCACCAGCTGGTCTACCTGATCGACCCCATCCCGCAGATCCGCAAATGGGCGCCGCGCATCTTCCACGTCCACGGCAAGGACGCGACGGTGCGCTGGGACGTGATCCGCGAACATGGCGTGTTCGGCCGCCTGCCGTTCGTGCAGATGCGCACACCGGGGTTCGGCGACAGCGACTGGACGCGAGTGATCAGCGAGCTGCGGCTGGCCGGCTACAAGGGCGCCATCGACATCGAGGGCTGGCACGACCCCGTCTATCGTGGCGATCTCGAGATCACCGGCCAGGTGCGGGCACTGGATTATCTCAAACAATGCCGGGGAGGCGCGAGCTATCTGCCGAACCCGGTGTGAGAAGTCGGCCGGCGGGAGGTGCCGGCCAGCGAAAGATTGCGGCGCGTTGCCGAAGCGATCGTCAAAACCCCTCGGCTAGCGAGGGAACAAAGGGAGGAACGTGCATGAGCATTACGATGAGAAGGACAGTTCTGCGCTCGACCGTCGCGGCGGCCGCGATGGCGTTCGCCGCCGCACTCTCGACCTTGCCGGCGCAGGCGCTCGATGCCCAGTGGTGCAAGGATGTCCATATCCGTTTCTTCGCCGGCGGGGCGGAGGGCGATGCGTTCGGCACCATCGTCTATAATGGCGCCAAGCAGGCGGCCGCCGATCTCGGGCCCAAGGTCGACTATATCTTCTCTGGGTGGGACGTGGAGAAGATGGTCCAGCAATTGCGCGAGGCTGTTGCGGTCAAGCCCCAAGGCATCGCCATGATGGGCCACCCGGGCAGCGCCGCCATCATGCCGCTGGCCGAACAGGCGCACAAGGACGGCATCAAGATGATGTACCAGAACGTGCCGGTGCCGACGGTCACGGCGGCGTTCGGCGGCGGCTATGTCGGCGCCCAGCAGGAGCAGCAGGGCCGGGCGCTCGGCGCCGAGGCGTTCAAGCTGGCCGGGCTGAAGGCCGGCGACAAGGCGATCATGATCGGCCCGTTCGAGAACGAGAGCCGCGGCGCGCGCGAACGCGGCACGGTCGCCGCACTGAAAGAGGCCGGCATCGACGTCGTTCAAATCAATTCTCAAACCGAGTGGGCAGCCGATCCCAATCTGGCCATTCCGGTGATCACGGCAGCACTGCTCAACAATCCCGACGTCAAGGCGGTCGGCTATCCCGGCGGGCAGCTGCTAGGCAATGTGCCGACTTACATGCAGGCGGCGGGCAGGAAGCCGGGCGACATCTTCAACTTCGGCTTCGACACCAGCCCGCAGATCGTCGAGGGCTTCAAGGGCGGCTGGGTGCAGCTGACGGCCGACCAGCAGCCGTTCATGCAAGGCTACCTACCAATCCTCAGCCTCTGCCAGCAGGTGGTGCTGGGTCTGGCGCCGATGAATGTCGACACCGGTGCCGGCTTCGTCACGCCGCAGAATTATGAGATCGTTTCCGAACTCGCCAAGCAGGCGTTGCGCTGATCGCCCGATCTGCCGGCCGGGTTGAATCCCGGCCGGCGACGACCGACAAACAAGCGAGGACCGCCATGGCCGAACGCCTCATCGAACTGCGTGAAATCAGCAAGTCCTACGGCCAGGTCTATGCGCTTGGCGGCGTCAATCTCAGCGTCGACCGCGGCGAGGTCGTCGGCCTGATCGGCGACAACGGCGCCGGCAAATCGACGCTGATCAAGATCCTTTCCGGCGTGGTCAAGCCGACCAGCGGCGAAATCCTCATTCGCGGCAAACCGGTGACCGGGTGGAGTGCTGCGCGCTCGCGCGACGCCGGCATCGAAACGGTGTTCCAGGACCGGGCGCTCGCCGTGCAGCAGACGATCGTGCGCAACATCTTCATGGGCCGCGAGCTCACCGGCTGGCTTGGATGGCTGAAGGTCAACAAGGAGATCGCGGAGGCGAGCCGGCTGATGCGCGAGATCGGCTTCACCTCGAAGGTGTTCACGCCGCAGTCGATCGTCGGCCAGCTGTCGGGCGGCGAACGCCAGGGCGTGGCGATCGCCCGCGCCATCTACAAGCAGGCCGACCTGATCATCCTCGACGAGCCGACGACGGCGCTGTCGCTGACCGAAACCGCGAAGGTTTTTCATTTCGTGCGCCAGGTGCGGGCGAGCGGCCGGTCGATCCTGTTCATCGGCCACAACATCCATCACGTCTTCGATATCGCCGACCGCTTCGTGGTGCTCGACCGCGGCAAGGTCGCGCTCAGCGCCGACCGCAGCGAGGTCAAGTCGGCCGAAGACCTCATCAATTTCATGGAAGACGTGGCACATCCCGGCGGATTGCCGGGACTTCGCGACGCCGGGGAGCAGATAGCGCGATGAGCAAGACCATGGATCCCGATCTGCAGACCCCTCTAGGCAGCAGCGATGCCGCCCGAAAGGCATGGAAACACCCGTCCGATAACTGGCTGCGCGGCTTTGTCCTCGACAACCGCGCCGCACTCGGCACGCTTGCCGTGTTCATCGTGATGATGGCGGTGTTCATGATCGCCAATCCGACGGTCTTCACCAGCTGGTATCTCTATAGTTCCGTGCTGACCACGCTGCCTGTGGCGCTGTTCGTGGTGGTGCCGCTCGTCTTCGTCGTCACCTGTGGCGAGATCGACCTGTCGTTTCCGGCGACGATGGGCTTCGCCTCGTGGGTCTTCGCGCTGGTCGTGCAGGCCGGCTACGACCCGTTCGTCGGCATCGCCGCCGCAATCGTCACCGGCATGCTGCTCGGCTTCCTGGTCGGCTCGCTGGTCGTCTATGGCGGGCTGTCGTCGCTGATCGCCACGCTCGGCATGAATTTCCTGCTGCGCGGCCTGATCCAGATCATCAACGAGGGCAGGTCGACCGCGCTGACCGGCCTTGCCGACAGCTGGGCCTACAAGATCTTCTCCAGCCAGCTTTACGGCATCCCGGTGCAGATATTCTGGGCCATCGCCTTCGTCGTGCTGTCGGCGCTGCTCTACAACCGCCATCGCTTCGGTGCCCAGGTCAAGGTGGTCGGCGACAATCCCGACAGCGCCCAGCAGATGGGCATCGATGTCAAGCGCGTCAGGGTGAAAGTGTTCGTCTTCGTCGGTATCGGCGCGGCGATCGCCGGCACGTTCTCGGTAATGATCAACTTCACCTGGTGGCCGACGGCGGGCGACGGATACCTGCTGCCGGTGCTGGCATCGGTGTTCGTCGGAGGCACGCCGACCTGGGGCGGCATCGGCACCGTCGTCGGCGGCGCGATCGGCGCGGTTACGGTGTCCTTCATCCAGACCGGCGTCGTCGCGGCGGGACTGAGCGGCTTCTACGTCCAGTTCTTCAACGGGCTGATCATCATCCTGTCGCTGCTCGGCCATAAGTGGAACCAAGCGCGGTATCGGTGACCGGCGGCCTCAAACCCCCGTGACAAACCCGTCCAGCACGCGTTTCTGGCCGGCCTTGTCGAAGTCGATGGTCAGCTTGTTGCCTTCGATGGCCGAGATGTTGCCGTTGCCGAATTTCTGGTGGAAGACGCGGTCGCCAACGCTGAAGGGGGAGGGCGTGTCGGCGACGGATTTGGCGACCAGCTCGCCGTCGATGGTGCGGCCCTTGATCGAGGTGCGGCCGGCACCGTAGCCCGAGTCGGTTTCGCCATAGCCGATGCGCTCGACCTGGTGGCCGGAGCGCGTGCCCCAATTGCGGTCGGTCGCTTCGGTGCGGTTGGCCTGAGCACGTTGCCAGCCCGGTGTCGCATAGGTGCTGGAGAAGGCGCCGGATTTCTCGGCGCCGTTGTTGCCACCGATGTTATCGAAGCGCGACGCCCCATAAGGATTCTGTCGTCCAGCCCCCTGGCCGCCACGACCGGGAGCGAACGAGCCGCCACCATAGGCATTGCCGTAGCCGCCATAGGAGTTGCCGCTCTCGGCGACCTCGACATGGGCTTCCGGCAGCTCGTCGAGGAAGCGCGACGGGATGGTCGATTGCCAGAGGCCGTGGATGCGGCGGTTGGAGACAAACCAGAGATGCAGGTTCTTCTTGGCGCGGGTCAGGCCGACATAGGCAAGGCGGCGCTCCTCCTCGAGCCCGGACCGGCCACCCTCGTCGAGGGAACGCTGGTGCGGGAACAGGCCTTCCTCCCAGCCGGGCAGGAACACGGTTTCGAATTCGAGGCCCTTGGCCGAATGCAGCGTCATGATGTTGACGGCGTCGAGCTCAGCGTTCTGCTCGGCGTCCATCACCAGCGCGACATGTTCGAGGAAGGAGCGCAGCGATTCATACTCCTCCATGGAGCGTATCAGCTCCTTTAGGTTCTCCAGCCGGCCGGGCGCTTCGACCGAGCGGTCGTTCTTCCACATGTCGGTGTAGCCGCTCTCCTCCAAAATGGTCTCGGCGAGTTCGGTGTGCGGGGTGGTTTCGAGAGCCTTTTGCCAGCGCTCGAAATTGGCTGATACCTCGCGAAGTGCGGCACGCGGCTTCGGCTTCAGCTCGTCGCTTTCGGCCAGTTTTGCCGCCGCCTCCAGCATCGGGATGCGCAGCGCGCGTGCGGTGTCGTGGACCTGGCGGATGGTGGCCTCGCCCAACCCGCGTTTCGGCACGTTGACGATGCGCTCGAAGGCGAGGTCGTCGGCGCCTTGTGCGACGACGCGGAAGAAGGCCAATGCGTCGCGAATCTCGAGCCGCTCATAGAAGCGCGGGCCGCCGATGACGCGGTAATTGAGCCCGAGCGTGACGAAGCGGTCCTCGAATTCGCGCATCTGGAAAGACGCGCGGACGAGAATCGCCATATCGTTCAAATTGTGCTTCTGGCGCTGGTAGGCCTCGATGGTCTCGCCGACGGCGCGGGCCTCCTCCTCGGAATCCCAGGCGGCGTGGACATGCACCTTCTCGTCGTCCTCGGCGATCTTCTCGGTAAACAGCGTCTTGCCGAAGCGGCCCTCATTGTGGGCGATGAGATGCGAGGCGGTGCCGAGGATGTGCGCGGTCGAGCGGTAGTTGCGCTCCAGCCGGATGATGGTGGCGCCGGGGAAATCCTTGTCGAAGCGCAGGATGTTGTCGACTTCGGCGCCGCGCCAGCCATAGATCGACTGGTCGTCGTCGCCGACGCAGCAGATGTTAACTTTGCTTTCGCTCACGGCCGCGCGCGAGCTTCGCTCGCTGGCCTCCGCGGGGGCGGCCTGGCCGGCCGACGCCCGGTCGGGCTTGCGGCCTTCGGCCGAAGAGCGCCCAATCTCCCCCCTCGTGGGGGAGATGTCGGCGGAGCCGACAGAGGGGGGCGCTGTCCCGCCAGCGCTTCCGCCAGGACCATTGGAAGCGTCGCGATCCTTCGCGCCCCCCTCTGTCCTGCCGGACATCTCCCCCGCGAGGGGGGAGATTGGCTTGCCTTGAGGCCGCTGGGCCAGCAGGCGCAGCCACATGTACTGTGCGGTGTTGGTGTCCTGGTACTCGTCGACGAGGATGTAGCGGAAGCGCTTGTGGTATTCCTTCAGCACGTCCGGATTGGCGCGGAAGATGCGGATCGGGTGACATAGGAGATCGCCGAAGTCACAGGCATTCAGCGTCTGCAGCCGCTCCTGATAGGCCTTGTAGAGTTCGCGGCCCTTGCCGTTGGCGAAGGCACGGGCATCGCCCTCGGGGATGTCGGCGGGACCGAGGCCCTTGTTCTTCCAGCCGTCGATCATCTGGGCGAACTGCTTGGCCGGCCAGCGCTTGTCGTCCAGCCCTTCCGCCTGGATGAGCTGTTTGATCAGCCGCACGACATCGTCGGTGTCGAGAATGGTGAAGTCGGATTTGAGCCCGGCCAGCTCGGCATGTCGGCGCAGCAGCTTCACGCCAATCGAGTGGAAGGTGCCGAGCCACGGCATGCCCTCGACATTGCCTTCGCCGATCAACAGGCCGATGCGCTGCTTCATCTCGCGCGCCGCCTTGTTGGTGAAGGTGACGGCGAGGATCTGCGAAGGGAAGGCCTTGCCGGTGGCAAGGATGTGGGCGATGCGGGTGGTCAAGACGCGCGTCTTGCCGGTGCCGGCGCCGGCCAGCACCAGCACCGGGCCTTCGGTGGTTTCCACCGCCAGCCGCTGCTCGGGGTTGAGGCCGTTGAGATAATCGGGCGCGTTGTTTTGATTGCTGCGGGCAGCCATGGCGCGCGCGGCGATGCCCGACGGGGCCACGGGCCGCGCGTTCGGTTCGTCAAAAAAGGGCATGTCTTCCGAAAAGCCGGACATCTCTCCCCGAATGTAGTGATTCGGCAGCGAAAGGCCAGAAGTGTCTCCGTTTTGTTCTCTGTCCAGTCGGTAGACTCACAATCTGAATGGGTCCGCTAACCAAAACGCCGAGCTTGCCGTGGGTCGACGCCGTAAAACGCCGAGCTTGCTTGACAGGGGAAGCGGGCCGGAGAAAGTTGCGTGGGGGCAGGCACGCAATGCGGGGTTGCCCATGGACGCGTCGCGGAGCGCACCAGTCGAAGGAGCACCGTCTTGGCTGTGGTCATCACCTCCCTGATCCTTTTCCTCATCGGTCTGGCGCTTGGCGGCGGCGGCATCTGGCTCGTGACGCTGGGCGGCAGCTGGTATTACGTCATCGCCGGCATAGCTTTCCTGATCGCTGCCTGGCTGCTCTACAGGCGCAGATCCACGGCGCTGTGGCTCTACGCGGCGATCGTGCTCGGCACGCTCGCCTGGGCTGTCTGGGAAACCGGCTTCGACTGGTGGGAGCTCGGCCCGCGCGGCGGCATCATCGTGCTTGTCGCGCTGTGGCTATTGACGCCATGGGCGCGGCGCGGGCTTACCGGTCCCGACGGACGAGCGCCGCTGATCCTCGCGGTGCTGGCATCGCTCGGCGTCGCCGGTTATTCGATGACGACGGACCCAAAGGATATTGCCGGCCAACTCAACACCGACAAGGTGACGCCGACGGCCGAACTCGGCGGCAATGTGCCGGCCGGCGAATGGCACTATTACGGTCGCACGCAATATGGCCAGCGCTATTCGCCGCTCGACCAGATCACCCCCGAAAACGTTGCCAATCTGCAGCCGGCCTGGACCTATCGCACCGGCGACGTGAAAGGGCCCGACGACATCGGCGAGACGACCTATCAGGTGACGCCGCTGAAAATCGCCGACACGCTCTACATCTGCACGCCACATAATTTCGCCATCGCCATCGATGCCGCGAGCGGCAAGGAGAAATGGCGCTTCGATCCGCAGGTCAAGCTCAACAAGGACCGCCAGCACCAGACCTGCCGCGGCGTGGCTTACTATGCCGATGCCAAGATCGCCGCCGGCCAGCCCTGCGCCACGCGCATCTATCTGCCGACATCGGACGCCCGGCTGATCGCGCTCGACGCGGCGAATGGCCAGGTCTGTCCGACATTTGCCGAGGGCGGCACGCTGAACCTGCTCGCCAACATGCCATATCCGAAGCCGGGCTATTACTATTCGACTTCCGCGCCGCTGATCGTCGCCAACAAGATCATCGTCGGCGGCGCGGTCAACGACAATTATTCGACGCAGGAGCCGTCCGGGGTCATCCGTGCCTACGATGCCGACACCGGCGCGCTGTTATGGAATTGGGATTCCGGCAATCCGGACCAGACGACGCCGCTGCCGCCGGGCCAGACCTACACCAACAACTCGCCCAATATGTGGTCGACGGCGAGCGCCGACGAGAAGCTCGGCCTGCTGTATGTGCCGCTCGGCAACAAGACGCCGGACCAGCTCGGCGCCGGACGCAGCGCCAATGACGAGAAATTCTCTTCCTCGATCACCGCGCTCGATCTCAACACCGGACAATTGCGCTGGGTGCGGCAGACCGTGCATCACGATCTCTGGGACATGGACGTGCCGGCGCAGCCGACGCTGGTCGACATAACCACGGCCAGTGGTGTGGTGCCGGCGCTGGTCGGGCCGACCAAGCAGGGCGACCTCTATGTGCTCGACCGGCGCAGCGGCGAGCCGATCGTTCCGGTCAAGGAAGTGCCGGCGCCGGGCGGCGCGATCGAAGGCGACCATACCTCGCCGACGCAGCCGGTCTCGGACCTCAGCTTCAGTCCGAAGCCACTGACCGGCGCGGATATGTGGGGCATCACCATGTTCGACCAGCTGGCCTGCCGGATCGAGCTTCGGAAGCTGCGGTATGAGGGCCGCTATACGCCGCCGTCGCTGCAAGGCTCGCTGATCTATCCCGGCAATTTCGGCACCTTCAACTGGGGCGGCGTGGCAGTCGATCCGGTCCGGCAGGTGATGTTCGGCATGCCGACATACCTGGCGTTCATCTCCAAATTGGTGCCGCGCGCCGACGTGCCGCCGCCGGGCGATACCAAGGGCAGCGAACAAGGCCTGAACCGCAATGACGGTGCGCCTTACGCAGTGATATTGAAGCCATTCCTGTCGCCGCTCGGCATTCCCTGCCAGGCGCCTCCGTGGGGCTATGTGGCCGGCGCCGACCTTCGGACCGGCAAGATCGTCTACAAGCATCGCAACGGCACCGTCTACGACATGACGCCGCTGCCGCTGCCGTTCAAGGTCGGCGTGCCAGGCATTGGCGGGCCGATGATCACTGCCGGCGGCGTCGCCTTTCTCGGTGCGGCGGTCGACGACTATGTGCGCGCTTATGACCTGACGACCGGCAAACAGCTCTGGCAGGCGCGGCTGCCTGCCGGCGGGCAGTCGACACCGATGACCTACACGGTAGCCGACGGACGCCAGTTCGTCGTCATCGTTGCCGGCGGCCACGGCTCGGTCGGCACCAAGCCGGGCGATTATGTGATGGCCTATACGCTGCCGAAATAGAGAAGTTCCTCAGAGCCCGAGATGCCCTTTCAGGTCGGGTACCGATGCAAGTACCTCGTTGGTCAGCTGCGGGCCGGCGGCTGTCTCGGCCTGCTGGACCAACGCGGCATCAAGGCCATCGTGCAGAGACTTATGGCAGCCCTCACTCAGCCGTGACTGGACCAGCCAGGCTTCGACCCTATGTTGCTGCCGGGGGCCGAAGACCTAGGAGCGCGCCATGACAACACCTGCCGGCCCCGCCAAGCCTGTCATTACCCAGGCGATGATCGATGCCTATGATGAATACACGCATCTGACGCTCGACCGGCGGCGCTTCATGGAGCAGTTGACCAGGCTTGCCGGGTCGGGTGCGGCAGCGGCCGCGATCGCGCCGCTGCTGGCGGCGAATTCGGCCCAGGCGGCAATCGTCGCGGAAAACGATCCGCGCGTGAAAGGCGAGGACATCAGCTATCCAGGCAGCGGCGGCGAGATGAAGGGTTATCTGGTCAAGCCGGCGGGTCAGACCGGCAGGCTGGGCACGGTCATCGTCGTGCACGAAAACCGGGGGCTCAACCCGCATATTCGCGACGTGGCGCGGCGCGTGGCGCTGGAGGGGTTCGTGGCGCTTGCCCCGGACTTCATGACACCGCTCGGCGGCACGCCGGCCGATGAAAACAGGGCACGTGACCTGTTTTCCCAGCTCGATCCAGCACAGGTCGCCACCAATGCCGTCGCAACGGTCGCCTACCTCAAAGGCCACAAGGACGGCAACGGCAAGGTCGGCGCCGTCGGCTTCTGCTGGGGCGGCGGCACGGTGAACATGCTGGCCGTCAACGCGCCGGATCTTGCAGCCGCCGTTGCCTATTACGGCATGCAGCCGAAGGCCGAGGACGTGCCGAAGATCAAGGCGCCGCTCATGCTGCATTATGCCGGGCTCGACACCCGCACCAATGCCGGCATCGAGGCCTTCAAGAAGGAACTCGACGCGGCCCATATCGAATATTCGGTCTATGTCTATGAAGGCGCCAACCATGCCTTCAACAACGACACATCGGCGGCCCGTTACGACAAGAAGGCGGCTGACCTCGCCTGGGGGCGGACGATCGCTTTCCTCAAGGAGAAGTTGGCCTGATCAGGCGGGCGCCAGCGCCGGTTTGTGAAGGGCGACGCCGGCCACCACCAGCGCGATGCCGAGGCAGTCGGTGAGGCTCGGCACCTGCCGCAGCACGATGACGCCGATCAACGTCGCGGTAACCGGAAGCAATGACAGCATCAGCGCGAAACTGGAGCGCGGCAGCCGCGACATGGCAAGCTGGTCGCAAATATAGGGAATGACCGACGAGCAGATGCCGACACCGACCGCCGCAAGCAGCAGCGGCGGCGTCGAGAACGCCGGCAGCGCATCGGCAAGACCGATCGGCAGAACGACGAGAAGGGCGACCGCCATGGCGGCACCCAGCCCGGCGATGCCATCGCCGGCGTCGGCGCGCGCGACGCGGTGGCCGAGCACGATATAGAAGACGAACAGCGCGCCATTGAGGAAGGCCCAGAACAGGCCGACAGGATCGCTCGACCATTTGACGTCGATGAGCAGCAAGGTGCCGGCGACGGCGATTGCAAGGGCGGCGAGATTGCGCGGGCTTCTGAGGCCGACAAGCGCGACGCCGATGGTGCCGACGAATTCGATCGCCGCTACCAGCGAGATCGGCAGCCGGTCGAGCGCCAGGTAAAACGAGCAATTCATCACCCCAAGGCAGACGCCGAAACCCACAAGCAACAACCGCGTCGAGCGATCGGCGCGGGCGAAGACCGCCCATGGTCGGGTCAGCGGGGCAAAGACCAGTGCCGCGGTGGCGATGCGCAGCCACGCCATGCCGAGCACGCCGACATGCGAGAAAAGCAGGACTGCGAAAGCGGGGCCGAGATAGTGGAACACGGCGCTGACGCCGAACCACAGATGGGGCGGCACCGAGCTTGCCAAGGTAAAAGCCGGGCCGGCGAGTGCCGGACTTGCTGCTGGGGCTTGCGTCCGATCTTCCATGGGGTCAGTATCGCAGGCGATTTTTGCCGTTGATATGGATGATGGCCGGGCATTGCGGCTATTCCCTTTTCGAAAGCAAGGAGTATTCCGCTGAAACGCCTTCGAAATGAAAATACCGATCTGGATCCGGCGGATCTAAAAATCCTGCGCCTGCTGGAGGAGGATGCGCGCACCAGTATTGCCGAACTGGCGCGCTCAGTCGGCCTGTCGGCGCCGAGCGTCGCCGAGCGCATCAAGCGGCTGCAGGAAAGCGGCGTGATCGAGGCCTATACGGTGCGGATTAATCCGGCCGCGCTCGGCATGAAGCTGTCGGCATGGCTGCGCATCAGGCCGGTGCCGGGGCAACTCGCCGTCGTGGCCGAAATCATCCGCGACCTGCCGGAAATCGCCCAACGAGACCGGGTCACCGGCGAAGACTGTTTCATCGCGCTGGCGCATGTCGGCTCGGTCGCCGAGCTCGAGCGGGTGATCGACCGGATCATTCCCCATGCGATGACCAACACGGCGATCATCCAGTCGACGCCGGTAGTGGCACGCTCGCCGCTAGGGGCGGTGAAGCGCCCGGCCTGAAGCTAGATTAAATCTGCGACGTCAGCTCGACCGGGAAATCGTCATTGTCGGCGTCGCGCATGGCGGCGAGGCTGCGGTTGTCCAGCACCTCTGCGATCGCCTGACGCACCTCCAGCATCATGTGCCGGACCTGGCAGGTCGCCTCGTCGCAATCCTCGCAGCGCTGGTATTGTGTGCGGCTGGCGCAAGGGATCGGCGCCAGCGGCCCGTCGAGGACACGCACGACATGGCCGATCTTGATTTCGGAAGCGGGACGGGCGAGGCGGTAACCGCCTTCCTTGCCCTTGCGGCTCTGGACGAAGCCGGCATTGCGCAACTCGCCCAGGATGGCATCCAGGAATTTCTTGGGGATGTTGTTGGCGACCGCAATGTCGTTGACGAATGCGAGCTGGCCGACCGGCAGGCCGGACAGATGCACGAGAGCCTTGAGGCCGTATTTGCCTTTTTTGGTAAGCATGCCCGAGTCAACCCATTAAGCCCCAACCACCCGCATCTGGCGGCTGTTTGTGTGCAAATAATGACGGTTTGGCCGTGCGATGCCGTTCGCGCAGACAGGCCGCCCGAAGACATATTGCGCGCAAACGCGTTGATTCTTCGTAACGTTTTGGAGGGCGGGCGTCCGGAACGGGCGGAGGCCACGTTTTCGGCGAGCAAATGAAGAAAGCCGGCAAACGCCCGCTTTCAATCAGTTCACGAGGTTGCAGACGTCAGCGGCTGCCGTAAGTCTGGTCGAGCAGGCCGCCAGCGGCGAAATGCTCGGCCTGGACCTTGGCCCAGCCGCCGAAGACATCCTCCACCGTCAATAGGCGGACATCGGGAAACTCAGCCTTGTATTTGGCGGCGACCGTCGCGTCGCGGGTCCGCAGGCCGTTGCGGGCGGCGATGTCCTGGCCCTCCAGCGTATAAAGGAAGTCGAGATAGGTCTTGGCGAGGTCGCGCGTGCCATGCTCGTCGGCGATCGTGTCGACGATCGCCACCGGAAACTCGGCCAAAAGGCTGACCGAGGGCGTCACCTGCTCGAATTTGTCCTCGCCATACTCCTTGCGGACGCCGCGCGTTTCCGACTCAAAGGTGATCAGCACGTCGCCGATCTCGCGCTGCACGAAAGTGGTGGTCGCGGCGCGTCCGCCGCTGTCGAAGATCGGTACGCTGTTGAACAGCTTGGTGACGAATTCCTTCACCTTGGCGTCGTCGCCCTTGAAGGCTTCCTTGGCGTAGGCGGTGGCCGCAAGGTAGGTGTACCGGGCATTGCCGGAGGTTTTCGGATTGGGGAAGATCACCTGGACGTCGTCGCGCACGAGATCGTTCCAATCCTTGATGTGCTTCGGATTGCCGGCGCGCACCAGGAAGGAGGGCAGCGAATAGAAGGGCGAGGCGTTGTCGGGAAAATCTTTCTGCCAATCCGCGGAGATGAGACCCTTCCTGACCAGGAAGTCGATGTCGAGGACCTGGTTGAAGGTGACCACATCGGCGCCGAGGCCCTCGGCGATGGCACGTGCCTGCGCAGACGTCCCGGCATGCGACTGATCGATGGTGACGCCTGGGTGGCCGGCGACGAACGCCTTGTTGACCTGCGCAAACAGCTCGCGGCCGACATCGTAAGAAGCGTTCAGCAATTTGTCGGCCGACCAGGCTTGGGAGGATGCGAGGAACAGGCCGGCCAATGTGGCGACGCCAAGCAAAAATCGCTTCATGAAAACAAGGCTCCAATGCGTGCGCTTATTGCCGGACCATAGCGGCAAGGCATTGTGCGCGACGAGGCACGCAGAGCGGCCGCTCCACGTTGTCGATAGAAGAAATATTCCCGCTGTGGAGGATTTCTAGTTTTTTCTTTCAGGCAGAGTCTTCCGGGCAGCTTGGCAGCGGTGCCGATGCCGTCGGCGTGCACGATGGTTCCCGGCCGGCCAACGCGATGGCGATTGCATCGCCGCGCGGTCTGGCATATACAAATGGTATATACAAGGAGCTATCGTCATGCCTCAACGCCGCCATTCAACAACCCCGCCGAAAGAGGCGAAGCTGTTTCGTAACAATCGCAGTCAGGCGGTGCGCATTCCTGTCGAGTTCGAACTTCCCGGCGAAAAGGTCTTGATCAGTCGTGAAGGCGACCGCCTGATCATCGAGCCGGTTCGCAAACCCGGCCTCACGGCGCTGCTCGCGCAATGGGCGAAAGAGCCGCCCCCCGGTTCCGAGGAGGACTTTCCCGAAGTCGAGGATATGCCTGTCAAATCAGAGGAATTTTTTTGATGCGGTTCATGCTGGACACGAACATTATCAGCGACATGATCCGAAATCCGGCCGGGAAAGCCGCCGCCGCCGTCCTGCGCGTGGGAGACGCCGCCGTGTGTACCAGCATCGTGGTCGCCTCGGAACTGCGATATGGCTGCGCCAGGAAAGAGTCGGCCAAGTTGCTCAAGAAGGTCGAGGAATTGCTGGCTGAGATTCCTGTCTTGCCGCTCGATGTGCCGGTAGATGCCGAGTACGGCGCGATTCGCGCAGAGCTGGAAGGAAGGGGCCAGACCATCGGCCAAAACGACCTTTTTATTGCTGCCCACGCCTATGCACTGGGAACTACCCTGGTGATCGCCAACACCGGCGAGTTCAACCGGATCAAAGGCCTGAAGGTCGAGAACTGGCTGGTGTAGCGCCTAAAAGATGATCAAGCAGCCGGAAAAAGCTTCCAGCGCCGCGGCCTGAAAGCCACCCGGCTTTTCTGCGCCGCCGGATGGTCGACTGGCAACTCGATCTCGACCCGCTGGCGTTCGCCGCCGATTTCGAGCTCGACCCGCCTGGTGCCGGCGACGCGGCGGCTGGCGACAACCGTGCCGGCGATGCAGCCGTTGCATTCTTCCACCAGATCGACGTCGTGCGGGCGGAAGAACAGCGTCGCTTCACCTTGCGGTGCGTGCGGCGCGGAAAGCCCGATCGGCCGGTCGGCGATCCAGACCTGGCCGTCCTCGACCTTGACCGGGATCGAGCTCGATTCGCCGATGAAGCCATAGACGAAGGGCGAGTTCGGCGTGTCGTAGATCTCGTCGGCGGTGCCAACCTGCTCGATGCGGCCCTGGCTCATCACCACGACGCGGTCGGCAAGCTCCAGCGCCTCTTCCTGGTCATGGGTGACGAAGACCGTGGTGTGGCCGGTGGCGTCGTGGATGTCGCGCAGCCAGCGGCGCAGTTCGCGGCGCACCTGGGCATCGAGCGCGCCGAACGGCTCGTCGAGCAAAAGCACGGCCGGTTCGATCGCCATGGCGCGGGCCAGCGCCACGCGCTGGCGCTGGCCGCCCGAAAGCTGCGCCGGATAGCGTTTTTCCAGACCGGAAAGCTGAACGAGGTTGAGGAGTTCCGAGGCGCGGCGGCGGATTTCCTTCGCCGACGGGCGTGACGGCCCGTGCCGGACCTTGAGTCCGAAGCCGATATTGTCGGCGACCGTCATATGGCGAAACAGCGCGTAATGCTGAAAGACGAAGCCGACATTGCGCTCCTGGATCGACTTTTGCGAGGCATCCTCTTCGCCGAAGAAGATCTTTCCGCGGGTCGGCCGCTCCAACCCGGCAATCAGCCTGAGCAGCGTCGTCTTGCCGGAACCGGATGGCCCCAGCAACGCGATCAACTCACCCGACTTGATGTCGAGCGAAACGTCGTGAAGGGCCGGAAACCGCTCAAACTCCTTGCGCACGTTGGCAACGCGAACTTCCATACAAATCCCTTTTGTAGTTGATGCATGTCGTTATCCCAAAACCGGTTCCCACTTTTGGGCGACATGCATTTTGTCAGTGGCCGCGCGTCGCGGCGATCTCGGCGCCGTAGCGCATCTCGAGAAGTGTTTTCAAGACCAGTGTGACGAGCGCCAGGCCGGCAAGCAGCGAAGCGACGGCAAAGGCGGCGGCGGCATTGTACTCGTTATAAAGGATTTCGACATGCAGCGGCATGGTGTTGGTCAGCCCGCGTATGTGACCCGACACCACCGAGACCGCGCCGAACTCACCCATGGCGCGGGCATTGCACAACAGTACGCCGTAGAGCAATCCCCATTTGACGTTAGGCAACGTCACGTACCAGAACGCCTGCCAGCCATTGGCGCCGAGCGACAGGGCCGCCTCCTCGTCGCCATTGCCCTGCTCCTGCATCAGCGGGATCAATTCGCGGGCGACGAAGGGGAAGGTGACGAAGATGGTGGCCAGCACGATGCCCGGCACGGCAAACAGGATGACGATGCCATGCGCCTTGAGCCAGGCACCGAGCAGGCCTTGCGCGCCGAAGAGGAGTACATAGACCAGGCCGGAGATGACCGGGGAGACCGAAAACGGCAGGTCGATCAGCGTGGTCAGGAACGCCTTGCCCTTGAACTCGAACTTGGCAATCGCCCAGGCGGCGGAAATGCCGAAGACGACGTTGAGCGGCACCGAGATCGCCGCGACTAGAAGCGTCAGGCGGATCGCCGAGCGCGTATCCGGTTCCGACAGCGCCTGTGTGTAGGCCTCGATGCCTTTGGCGAAAGCTTCCTTGAAGACGATGATCAGCGGCAAGAGCAGGAAAATGCCGAGGAAGGCAAAGGTCACGATCATCAGCACGGTTCTCGCCGTGCGGCTTTCGGTCACCGCCGGCGACTGGCTTTCGTGGTGCGGCGCGTAGGATTTGATCTCCGGGTCAGCCATAGCGCTTGCGGCTCCACGTCTGCACCAGGTTGATGACCAGCAGCATCACGAAGGACAGCGCCAGCATGATCGCCGCGATCGCGGTCGCCGCAGCGTAATTATATTCCTCGAGCCTGATGACAATCAGAAGCGGTGCGATCTCGGATTTATAGGGCAGGTTGCCGGCGATGAAGATGACTGAGCCGTACTCGCCGACGCCGCGCGCGAAGGCCAGCGCGAAACCGGTGACGATGGCCGGCGCCAGTCCGGGAAGCAGGACGCGGCTGATGATCTGGAAGCGATTGGCGCCGAGCGTTGCGGCCACTTCCTCGACCTCCTTGTCGATCTCCTCCATGATCGGCTGCACGGTGCGCACGACGAAGGGCAGCCCGATGAAGATCAGCGCAATGACAATGCCGAGTGGCGTATAAGCGACTTTGATGCCGAGCGGCGTCAGCAGGCTGCCGATCCAGCCGTTCGGTGCGTAAAGCGTGGTCAGCGCGATGCCGGCAACCGCCGTCGGCAGCGCAAAGGGCAGGTCGACCATGGCATCGACGATGCGGCGGCCGGGAAAGCTGTAGCGCACCAGCACCCAGGCGACGATCGTGCCGAAGACGACGTTGACGGCGGCGGCAATGAAGGCGGTGCCGAAGCTGATTTCAAGCGCGTTGATGGTGCGGCGGTCGGTGACGATCGCCCAGAAGTCGGTCCAGCCGAGCGCCGCCGAGCGCCAGATCAACCCGGACAGGGGAATGAGGATGATGAGGGTGAGGTAGGCAAGCGAGAAGCCGAGCGTCAATCCGAAACCCGGAATGACGCTCGGCTGCCTGAACCGCCACCCCGCCTTGGCGGGTGCTGTGGTCATGTCGTCCTGATCTAAATGCTACTGGGCCGGCTTATAGATCTGGTCGAATATACCACCGTCGCCGAAATGATAAGGCTGTGCCTTCTTCCAGCCGCCAAAAAGTGGGTCGTCGATGGTGACCAGCTTGATCTCAGGCTGCTTGGCCAGGTCCTCCGCCGGCACCAGGTCGGGCTTCGAAGGGCGATAATGGTTCTTGGCGATGATCGTCTGGCCTTCCTTGGAATAGAGGTAGCTCAGATAGGCTTCGGCAACTTTGCGTGTGCCTTTGGCGTCGACATTGGCGTCGACCACTGCGACCGGCGGCTCGGCCAGGATCGAGGTCGGCGGGTAGACGATATCGAAATTGTCAGCGCCGAACTCGTCGAGCGCCAGATAGGCCTCGTTTTCCCAGGCGAGCAGCACGTCGCCTAGCCCTTTTTGCGCAAAGGTCACGGTGGCGCCGCGCGCACCGGTGTCGAGAACCGGGACATGCGCATAGAGATTGCCAACGAATCCCTTGGTCTTGGCCTCGTCGCCGCCATCCTTGGCGCTGGCATAGGCCCAGGCGGCAAGATAGTTCCAGCGCGCGCCGCCGGAGGTCTTCGGATTGGGCGTGATCACCTGGACGTCATCCTTGACCAGATCGCCCCAATCATGAATGCCCTTGGGGTTTCCCTTGCGGACGAGGAAGATGATGGTCGAGGTGTAAGGCGCCGAATTGTTTTCGAATTTCGTCCGCCAGTCGGGATTGATCTTCTTCGTTTTCGAGACAATGGCGTTGATATCGCCTTCGAGCGCCAGCGTCACCACGTCGGCGTCGAGCCCGTCGATCACGGCGCGCGCCTGGGCGCCGGATCCGCCATGCGACTGCTGGATGGTCACCGTCTCGCCTGTCTCGGCCTTCCAGTGGGCGACAAAGGCCTCATCGAATTGCTTGTAGAGCTCACGCGTCGGGTCATAGGACACGTTGAGAATGGTGGTGTCGGCAAACGCGAAACCGAGCGTGCCGAACTGGACCGATGTGGCGACCAGTGCGCCGAGCAGTTTCCTGAAATGAGGTTTGGTCATTTCCGCCTCCGTTGAACTCGCGCCAAATCTACCGAATTGATAGAATTTAGATGCATTCAATGTTGCCTTTTTTGGCCTATTGAAGCAATTTTTCGCCTACTTTCGGCGATGGGAGGAACTATTTTCCCTTGCGCGGGACCTACGCTCCCGACGCGATTATCTAGAGACGGCTAGCTCTTCGGCAATGGCGGCGTCGCGTCCGAACGAGGTTTTGGCGGACTATTCGGCGGTGACGGGAAAGTTGAAGCGCTCTCTTGGAAACGGCTCGTTTTCCAGCGTGAAGTGCCACCATTCGCGTGCGTAATTCTTGAAGCCGCCGGCGCGCATCGCCTCGACAAGTTTTTTGCGGTTTGCCGCCGCTTCACTGGCGATCGGTCGGTGAGCCGTTTCGCTCGTCGGATCGAAACAGTCGAAACCGGTGCCGAAATCCAGCGTGTCGGCATCGGTCGCGCCGCAGGCCGGTTTCGGAGCGCTCTTGCGGTCCGCTCGCGTGATGGCGACATCGACCGTCGATCCGCGCGAATGGGTGGACAGTTCGCCGATATAGCCCTTGGCGATGAGATCCTTGCGCTTGACCTTTGGGTACCATTGCGGGTCCGGTGGTCCGCTCGTTTTTGTCCAGTCACCCATGTCGGAGACAGCACGCGCAGGGCGGTAGCAGTCGAACACGACCAGCGTCAGCCCTCCGGCAGCAATCGCTTTCTGCACTGCGGAAAGCGCTTGCGCCGCTTGGCTGGTGAGGACGCATACCGGCGCATCGTAACCGCTTACCTTGCGATGCAGGAAGTTTTCGAGGCCGGCATAGCGGATATCCTGCCGGATACTGGGATCGATGTCGGCCAGCCGAACAAAGCCGGCGGGGAGGGCGTCAGCAGAGGCCGAGGAAATACCGGCGGCCGAAAGCAAGGCGTAAAACCCAATCCGCTGAATCACCTGCCGGAAACTATTCAAGGGAAACTTTCACTCGACAAAAACCTTCACACTGGCCGCGCGCCCCGCCGCATCGATTACGGTCAGGGTGGAATAGCCGGCGCCGTCCGGCTGCCAGGTCGCGGTGCGCCGCCGGTCGATGCCGACCAGCGGCTTGCCGTTGGCCAGCCAGCGGAACGGTGCGCGGCCGCCTTGCAGCTTGAGCACCAGCGGCGAGGCGTCGGCCGAGGAAGTGCCGAGATCGACACGGGCGCCGTCAGGCGGAAAGACGATGGTTGGTGCAGGTTCGGTCGGCGTCGCCTGCACCAGCCCGTCGACGCCGGCGCCGAAGCGCGTCAGCGTCACCGGCAATTCTTCGCGCTTTGGCCGGCGGACGCCGGACGGTTGGCTTGGCAGCGGCACGGCGGCTAGGCTGGAACGGACAAAGCCTTCGAACAGAATGGGCGCGGCCGAGACATAGCCGGACAGACCGGGCACCGCGCCGGCATCGGGGCGGCCGACCCAGACGCCGAGCACATAACGGCCGTCGAAGCCGACCGACCAGGCGTCGCGATAGCCGTAGGAGGTGCCGGTCTTGTAGGCGATGCCGCGTTGGGCGGCACCCTGGGGCGGCTTGACGCCCGACAGGATGTCGGTGATCTGCCAATTCGCCTGACCATCGAGGATGGTGGTGGTCGAGCGTTCGGTGTTCGCCGGCTCGGTGCCGTCATGCAGCGTGTGTGCCTTGCCGCCATTGGCAAGGCCGGCATAGAGTTGGACGAGGTCGCGCAGCGTCACTCCGACGCCACCGAGGCCGATCGCCAGGCCAGGCGCTTCGTTGACGGGCAGTATCGGCATCACGCCTGCCTGGCGAAAGCGCGCCATCAGCCGGGCCGGGCCGACCGCGTCGAGCACGCGGATCGCCGGCACGTTGAGCGACAATTGCAGCGCCTGCCTGATGCTGACATCGCCCTGATAGCCCATGTCGAAGTTCTTCGGCCGGTAACCGGAGAAATCGGCCGGGCTGTCCTCGATCAGCATCTCCTGCGCCACCAGGCCTTGCTCGAAGGCGAGGCCGTAGATGAACGGCTTCAGCGTCGAGCCAGGCGAGCGAACGACCTTGGTCATGTCGATCCAGCCCGAACGGCTGGCATCGAAGAAATCGGCAGAGCCGACCTCGCCAAGAATATCGCCGGTGCGGGCATCGGCCAGCACCATGGCCACCGAGAGGCGAGGGCCGAGCTTGGCGGCGGCATCCTTGGCCACCTGCTCCAGCCCTTCCTGGACACTCTTGCGGATCGTCAGTTGCAGCTTCTGGCCGGGAATGGCCTTGGGCAGCATTGCATAGGCAGCATGAGCAGCGAGCGCCGGCAAGGTCCGCCGCAGCCCCGACACATCGTCGAGCGCGGCTCGCGCGGCCTCGCGTTCGCCGAGCAGGCCTGCCGACACCATGCGGGTCAGCACGCGGTCGCGGGCGGCATGAGCGACTTCGAGGTTGCGGTCAGGGCGTCGCTTTTCCGGCAATTGCGGCAAAGCGACGAGCAGGGCCGCCTCAGAGACCGTCAGCGGCTTCGGCTCCTTGCCGAAATAGGCGAGCGAAGCGGCGCGCACGCCTTCGAGATTGCCGCCATAGGGCGCCAGCGTCAGGTAGCGTTCGAGGATCTCGCGCTTGGACAGCCGCCGTTCTATCTGGACGGCGCGCAGCATCTGTTTGATCTTCGAGCCGAGGCTGCGGCTGTCGCGCGGTTCGATCAGCCGGGCGAGTTGCATCGAGAGCGTCGAACCACCGGAGACGATATGGCCGCTGGTCACGAACTGGCCGGCGGCACGCGCCAGTGCCAGCACGTCGACGCCTTGATGATCCCAGAAGCGCTTGTCCTCATAGGTGACCAGCATGTCGACGAACTGGTTGTCAACCTGGTCCAGGTTGGTCGCAAGCCGCCAATAGCCATCCGGCGTGGCGAAGGCCCGCAACAGCTGGCCGTCACGGTCCTGCACCTCGGTCGAGACCGTCAGCGCAGCCGGCAGCGGCGGCGGAAAAGCGCGGTCGAGCTGCCAGAGGGCGACAGCGGTGATTGCGGCGAAGGAAATGCCCGCAATGGCCGCTCGGCGGAGGAATCTTTTGGAGAGCACGGCGCCGCCCCTCATCCGCCTGCCGGCACCTTCTTCCCGTGGAGGACGGGGAGAAGGTGAATGGCCGCAACGCTGGCGACCCCCTCTCCCCGTCCTTCACGGGGAGAGGGTAAGGGTGAGGGGCGGCGCGGCATCACGTCGTTACCTGCAGTCAACCGGTCTGCGTCCCTCTCCATCGTTACGGCGCCATGACCTCCATCATGCCGGTGGCGGTGCGGGCCGAATATTGCGGCCGGTACATGTCCTCGATCGTTGCCGCCGGGTGGGCGTAGATGCCCGGCGTCACCGCGCGCACGACGTAGGCGAGCGTGATGTTGCGGTCGCCGTCGCCGTCGTTCGGATTGAAGGCCGCGACGAAACGGTCGTTGCGGAATTCGAGATGGGCAGCATCGGTCTGCGCCAGCCAGGAGAAGTTCGTCAATTGGGCGCTGGAGACCAGGCCCGGATTGTCGATCTCGAAGCCGGCCGGCAACAGGTCGGTGATCAGCAGCCGCGAAGGCCAGGTGTTCTGCTCGTAAACCTTGAGCACGACGACATAGCGTTCGTTCTGCTTGACCTCCGTCACGTTGGCCTCTGTGCCGTCGAGCTTGTAGTAGGTACGGCTGATGGTAAAGCCGTTGCCGCCGGCCGGCAGAGGCTGGATCGGCGAGGCCACGGTGGTGACGACCGCCTGCAGCGGATTTCTGCCGGTGTTGACGATGGTCAGCGGACTGTCGGCCAGTTCGCCACCGGCGATCTGGTCCGAATAGCCGCCGGCATGCGGTGCGCCGTTGACGGTCAGCGCGATCGAATCATTGCCGGCCTTCAGCGCGCGGGCCGCCAGCAGCATCCAGGACTCGTCCTGGGTGCTGGTCCACCTGGCGTCGGCGCGTTCCCTGGTCACCAGCTGGATCAGCGCCGGCACGATGGTCGGCACCGGCTTGCTTTCCGCGGCAAGCGCCAGGATCGCCGCACCGTCACGCAGCGGCGAGCCATAGTCGGACCGGTAATAGTCATATTCCGGCGTCGACTTGGCCAGTTGCAACGCGGCCTGGAAGGTTGCCTCCGAGCGCTGCGTGTCACCGTAGAGCGCGAGAGAGGCCGCCAGTTGGGCGACGGCCATCGGGCTGGTAAAGGCTTCGAGCTGGGTGTCGGCGTAATAACGCAGATCGCCGACCGAGGCCTTCTTGTTGCGGGCAAGCACATAGAGCGCATAAGCGATCTCACTGCCGCGATCCTGGACGTCCTGGTCGTAGCCGATCGCGTTCTGCAGATTGCTCAGCGCCTGGTTCATCGCCAGGGCCGGCACGTCGTATTTCTGCTCGCGCGCCCGGGTCAGGAAATCGGTGACATAGGCGTCGAGCCACAGATCGCCGGAACCCGGACCCCACAGGCCGAAGCTGCCGGCCGAGGCTTGGTAGCTCAGCACCTTGTAGATGGCGTCCTGGACGCGGCCATGCAGATCGGGGTCGCTGGCCATGCCGATGCCGGAAGCCATCTCGTTGACGTAGAGAAGCGGCATGGCGCGGCTGGTGGTCTGCTCGGCGCAACCATAGGGATAGCGGTCGAGCGTCATCAGCAGCGACGGCACATCGAAGGCAGCTGATTGCGAAACGCCGACGCTCACCGAAGCGCCATCGAGCAGGCTTGCCGCCAACAGTTCCTTGTCGACGCGCAGCGCGCCGCCATTGCCCTTGAGGTCGACGACCATGCGGGTGGTCACCGGCAGTTGCGCCGGGCGCACCGGCACATAGAGCGTCTGCTCGACGGCGGTGCCATCGGCATGCGCAAGCTTGATGGTGATCGAGGCGTTGCCCGCGGTCTGCGCAATCAACGGCACGGTCAGTGTCTGCCGCTTGCCTTTGGCCAGCGTCAGCTTTTCAGGCAAGGCGGCACTGCCGGTAGACAGGTCGCCCGTCGTGTCGATGGTCAGCTTGTAGTCGCCAGCGGGGCCATCGGTGTCGGCGACGTCGAGCCGCATGACGGCGGAATCGCCGGGCGCCAGGAAGCGCGGCAGGCCGGCGGTGATCACCACCGGATCGCGCACGATGACGTCTGACTGGGCATGGCCGACCGCTTCCTTGGTCCAGGCGACGGCCATGACGCGCACGGTGCCGTTGAACTGTGGTATGTCGAAGTCGATCCGCGCCTTGCCGTCGGCGTCGAGCTGGACCGGGCCGGAGAAGAAGGCGACCAGCTTTTCGGTCGGCGGACTGCCTTGCGACTGCATGTTGGCGCCATCGCCGCCAGTGCGCAGCTTGCCGGTCGTGCCCAGCGAGCCGTCGATCAGCCGGCCATAGATGTCGCGAACCTCGAGACCGAGCATGCGCTGGCCGAAGAACCAGTTCTCCGGATCCGGTACCTTGTAGTTGGTCAGGTTGAGGATGCCGACGTCAACGGCCGCGACCATGACATAGGCGTTGGTGCCGGGCTGCACGCCGGCAACGGCGACCGGGATCGACAGCTGCTGGCGCGGCATGGTCTTGTCCGGCGGCGCCAAGCTGACGGCAAGCTTACGCGAGCCGGGATCGAGCTTCAGCCATTTGACGCCGATGGCGCGCGCCGGCATGCGCGTCTCTTGCGCATCGCCCGGCCTGAACAGCGTTGCCGTGACGTAGGCGCCGGCACCCCAATCGTCGCCGACCGTGATGTCGACAGTGCTGCCGCCGGCCGGCACGCTGGCCGTGACCGTCCTCAAGAGCTTGTCGGCGCCGATGGTGACGAGCAATTCGCCGGCAAAGTGCGGCGATACTTTGAGCTTGGCTACTTCGCCCGCCGCATAGGTTTCCTTGTCGAGGGCGATCTCGAGCCCGTCGGGCGTTTCGGTCGTGGTGGAACTGACATACCAGCCGGCGTCGAACTCGTAGCTGGTCGCCGGGCCTTCCGGATCCGATGTCTCGATCTCGAGCCGGTAGCGGCCCCAGTCGACCGGCAGCGACATGGTAGCCTCGCCATCGGCGCTCAGGTCGACCCTGCCGTTGGCCACCGCCTTGGTGAAGATGACCGGCTCATAGTTCCAGGAATTGCTCGAGCGGTACCACTGGTAGCTGCGCTCGACCTTGACCAGTGACCACTGCGCGCCCTTCAGCGCTTCACGCTTGCCGTCTGGGTCGACGGCGATCAGGCTGAACTTGGCCGTGCCGCCTTGCGGTACCTCGTCGCCGTCGAAATCGGGGCGGATGCCGATCATGTGGCCCTGCGGGCGGATGCCGATATTCAGCGAGCGCTCGATCGCACGGCCGCCGGTCTCGCGCAACCGGACCGTGACCTTGGCATCGACCAGCTTGGTGGTGGATGGCAATTGATCGACGGAAACCGGGAAGGTCGCCTTGCCGTCGTCGCCGACCACCGGCAGGCCGGTGAAGGGCGTCACCGTTGGTTCGGCCGACTGTTCGTCGGCCAGACCGAAGGAATAGCCTTTGAAGCGGTCCCAGTCGCGGCCGGTCGACAGCGTCAATTCGCCTTCGAGCGCGAGGCCCGCGGCCGGCGCGCCATAGAGAAAGCGGCCGTCGACGGTGATGTTGGCGGTCTCGCCCTGGGCGATCTCCTGCTTGTCGGCGGACAGGTCGAACTCGATGCGATCCGGGACGAAGTCCTCGACCAGGAACATCTGGCTGGCGACCGCCGCCTGCTTGGGATCGGTGTGGATCGCCACTGTCCAGGTGCCGCGCATGGCGTTGGGTTCCAGCGGCAGGTCGACGGCGTGGCCGCCGGCCGATGCTCCGTCGCTGACGATGCGGCGGTCCTCGACGCCGTCGGGCCGCGAGAAGATGAAGGTGAGCGGCAGGTTCTCGACCGCCTTGGCGGCACTGTCGCGGGCAAGAGCCGAGACATGGACGTCCTCGCCGGCGCGGTAGATGCCGCGCTCGGTCCAGGCATAGACGTCGAGCGCGCCCGGCGCCGCGCGTCCGGCGACGCCGCGATCGGACAGGTCGAAGCCGGCGCGGCCCATATCGAGGAAGACGAAGTCGTCGTCGCCCTGCTTGGCCATCAGCACCGCCGGCGCCATGCCGCTGTCGCCGCGCGTCAGGCCGGGATTGAACACCGCCCGCCCTTCCGCGTCGGTGGTCGCGGTGCCGAGGATTTCGTTGTTCCTGGCCAGCAGCGTCAGCTCGGCGCCGGCGATCGGCTCGGCGGTTGCAAGCGAACGGGCAAAGACGTTCAGCCCATCCTGTCCGGTATAGGTCGACAGGCCGATGTCGGAGACGACGAACCATTGCGTGGCGTGCGAATCATAGTCGTCGCTGCGATCGTTGACGGCTTGTGCGGTCAGCACATAGACGCCGGGCTTGCGCTTCGGCAACGCCTCGTCGATGGGGAAGGAGGTGGTGACTTCCTTGTTGAGGTCGTTGGCGATGTCGAGCTGGCCTTGCCAGACCGGCTCGCCCATCTGTTCGGAGATGTTCGAAATGTCGTAGCCGTCAAGTTGGCGCAGGAACTGATACCCCGACAGAAGCTGGGCCAGCGAGCGGTCGCCGATGCGGAAGAGCTTCATTTCGGCGGCATTCATGTTGACGGTGACGACCGGTATGCCGCGGCGTGCGCCGGCGGGCAGCACGAAGCTGTCGCCGGTGAAGCGGGCCGAAGGCGCGCGGTCCTGCACGTAGATCGACAGTACCACCGGTGCCGCGGTGACCTCGCCAATGGCGGCCGGCAGGCCGGCGCGGAAGGTCACGTCATAATGCTGGCCGTGCTCGAGCCCTTCGACGCAGATCTGCTTGTCCTTGGCTTCGACGCCCTTGGGAGCGGCGTTGTCGACGGTGACGAACTGGGAATAATCGACGCCGGTCTTGACCAACTCCTCGGAGAACTGCGCGCAGATACGCGGCGCGCTGGTGTCGGCATCGACGGTATGATCGATGACGCGGAAGCCCTTGCGGGCCTTGAGATCCTGATAAGCGGCCCTGACCGCCGGCGAATTGACCAAAGCGAGGCTCGCCTCGTAGGCCTGCAGGGCCGGCCTGTAGAGGTCGCGGCGGTCAAGGCCGTCGCCGAGCAGCGCCAGCACGTCGGCGCGCGTCTTGGTGGTGCGCAGCAATTTGTAGGCGTTGAAGGCGGCGGAAGTGGCGTTCGCCGGTAGGGTCGACGGCTCCGAACTGTTGGCGGTCGGATGGACGGCAAGCGTTTCGCGCGCCAGCTCGAGCCAGAGCTGGCCATCGTCCGGCAGCACCGAAACCGCCGCTTCGTATTTGTGCATGGCCGAGCGATGATCGCCCGTCAGCGCCGACTGTTCGGCGGCGGCCCTCAGCGCCGTCAGCCCCTCTGTCGGCTTGGTGTAGGTCGGGCCGGTGAGCTTGTTGCGGTATTGCTGGGCCTGGTCGGCCATCCAGTTGGGGAAGAAGGCGAGTTCGGGTGGCGCGCCGATGTCGGGATCGCCATCGATGTTGACGACCTTGCCGGCGACGGCGCCGCCGAAGGGTTTCAACGAGTTGTAATCGGATTTAAGGAAGCACCATTTGGCCTTGAGGTTGTAGGTGAAGGCACGGCAGGCCGGGTCGCCGAGGCAGGTGGTCTTGCACTGATCGAGGCTGACATTCTGGTCGGATCTGAGATCGAAACCAAAATAGTCGGAATTATCCGATGTCACCACCCGCCGGGCTTCGGCCGCTTGCGCGACACCGCTCCAGGCGAAAAAGAGAAGGAAAAGAATCGATAGACCACGAGCCGCGCGCATTGCCATAAACCCCTCCAGACAAGTGCTTACGTCCAGAAATCTTCAAGCTTCAGTCGCGCTTGTCAACATCAGGACGCGGCAGGATCCGCCTGCCAACGGTTTGCTTTCCGGTCGGTGACCGGTAGTAGCTCCATAGGACAGGGGATCACGCTTTCTTGCGGCGACGCAGAAGGTGTGAGTTCCAAGCCCTGTCTATTTCAGCAATTGGATTGTGGCCCCTTTACGAGTGCTTCAGAACTTCATTCCAATTTTAGGTTTGCGAGCTAGGCTAGGAGCATAATGCCGGCGTATGAAAGGCAGATGTCGGGAGGAACCGCGCCACAGCGCGCGCTTTCGCGCGCCCTGCTTTTCGCTTTGTTGTGCTCGACGGCACTTGTTGCCGAAACCGGAAGTGCGGCAGCCTTCGAGATTTTCGGCATCAAGCTGTGGGGGTCGTCAAAGGACGAAGATGCCGACATCGTCGACCCACTGCGCTATGCGGTGACGATAGAAGCGCCCGACGCCGACGAGGATCTTGCCGAGAAGCTCGAAAACGCCTCGGCGCTGAAAGCCGACGAGGAACACCCGGTATCAGGTTCGCTGGGTCTTTTGGCCAAGGCGCGCAGCGACCGTGAGCAACTTGTCGCCGCGCTCTACGCGGACGCGCGCTACGAGGGTGTCGTCACCATCACTATTCAGGGCAAGCCGCTCGACGATCTGCCGCCCGATGCCGAGTTTTCCGGCCCGCAGCCGATTCCGGTGGTGATAAGCATAGCAGCCGGGCCGAAATTCACGCTTGGCAACATCAGACTGAAAGGCGATGCAGCGGGGCTGGCAAGTGCCGATTTCGGCCTGATCGCCGGCGGTGACGCCAGTTCGGGCGCGGTGCTCAAAGCCGAGGCGGCGATCGTGCGGGCACTCAAGCAAGAAGGCAGGCCGCTGGCCAAGGTGACGGGCCGCGAGATCGTCGCCGAGCACGCCGGGTCGACGCTCGACGTGACGCTCACCGTCGCGGCCGGGCCGGTCGCCGGCTATGGCGACACCACTGTCGAGGGCACCGAAAAGGTCGACCGCGACTTCACCGAATATATGACCGGCCTGAAGCGCGGCCGCCAATATTCGCCCGATGAGATCGACGATGCGCGCGACCGGCTGCTCGGGCTCGAGGTCTTCAACAGCGTGACGGTGAAGGAAGCCGACGCCCTCGACGCCGACGGCAACATCCCGATCGGTGTCCAGGTAAGCGAACGCAAGCCGCGCTATTTCGGCATTGGCGGCAGTTTCTCAAACACCGAAGGGCTGGGCCTCGAAGGCTATTGGGGCCACCGCAATCTGTTTGGCCGCGCCGAAAAGCTGCGCATCGACGGCAAGATTAGCGGCATCGGCAGCAACGACTTGACCCAGCTCAATTACAATGCCGGCGTCATGTTCGAAAAGCCGGGCGTGGTCGGGCCGGCGTCGAAATTCATTGCCAGTGTCAACACCGTGCTGGAGCACCCCGACGCCTACGACCATTTCTCGGTCAAGGGCAGCACCGGCCTGTCCTACGAACTCGACAAGAAGCAGACGGTTTCCGCGCAAGTCGCGCTCGACTATTCCAGGATCCACGACACTTTCGGCAAACACACCTATCTGATCGCCAGCATTCCGCTGCAATATGTCTACGATAATCGCGACAGCAAGCTCAATCCGACCAGGGGCTTCAGGGTGCTGGCCTATGCCGAGCCGAGCTACGACATTTTGAGCGGGGCTGCGTTCGTCAAGCTGAAAGGCGAGGGGTCGGCCTACCAGTCGCTCGATTCGGCCTCGAAATTCGTTTTTGCCGAACGTGTCGCCATCGGCTCGATCATCGGCGCCGGTCTTCAGGATGTTCCGGCCGACCGGCGCTTCTACTCCGGCGGCGGCGGCTCGGTGCGCGGTTATGCCTATCAGGGCATCGGCCCGAAGGACAGCAACGGAGAGCCGATCGGCGGGCTTTCCTTCTTCGAGACCTCGGTCGAGATGCGCATCGCTGTCACCGACAAGATCGGCGTCGTGCCGTTCGTCGATGCCGGCACGGTGTCCACCAGGCAGGTCCCCGATTTTTCGGACATGAAGGTCGGCGCGGGTGTAGGCTTGCGCTATCTGACGGCGTTCGGGCCGCTGCGCATCGACGCGGCAGTGCCGCTCAACCGCGGCCCCGACGATCCTCATTTCGGCATTTATGCCGGCATCGGCCAGGCATTCTGATGGCAATATTCAGGCGCATCCTCCGTATCCTTTTCTACACGCTGCTCATCGTGGTGGCAGCGGCGGTGGGGGCACTCGTCGTGCTGACCAAAACCGAGCGCGGCCGCGAAAACCTTGCCGGCATCATCTCGACCATGGCCTCGACCGGCGATCGCAAGGTCACTGTCGTCGGCATCGACGGTATCTGGTCGGGCGCGCTGAGGGTCGATCATCTCGTTCTGGAGGATCGCGAAGGCGCCTGGATGGTGGCGCGCAAGGTGGCTGTCGACTGGTCGCCGCTGGCACTCCTGTCGAAGAGCTTCAGCGCCGATCGTATTGGGGCCGAGCGTATCGAGTTGGCAAGGCTGCCGGTGGCCAGCACACAGCCGAGCCAAAGCGGAGCGACCACGCTGCCGGTTTCCATCGACGTCAAGCAGCTCGACCTTCCCGAAATCGCGCTCGGGCAGGCTCTGGCCGGCAGCGGTGTCGCCGAACTTGCAGCCAAGGGAGCGCTCAAGGCGGACGCCTCGCCATTGGCCATCGAGAGCAGCCTCAACATCGTTCGCCATGACGGCAAGCAAGGCACGGTCGACGCCAAAGCCCATTTCGCGCCGGCTGACAACAAGCTCGACTTAGACCTTAAGGCATCCGAGCCGGCCGGCGGCATCATCGCCAACCTGCTCAAGCTGCCGGGCGCGCCGCCAGTCGACATTGTCGTTTCCGGCACAGGACCGCTCGCCAACTGGAATGGTATTGGGACTTTCGTTGTCGACGGCCGGATCGTCACCCAACTCACCGGTCGCCATCAGCTCACCGATAAGGGCCATTATGTCGAGGCCAACGGCGATGGCGAATTCGAGCGCTTCCTGCCCGAAACCCTGAAACCGCTGTTTGCCGGCAAGACCACCTTCGACCTTGCCGGCACAGCGACCGCGGCCGGCGGCGTCGATGTCGAGCGCGCCAATATCGACAGCGGCGCCGTGCACGCGACCGCCGCCGGCATTGTCGATCCGAACGGCGTCAGCGATCTTTTTGTGAAACTCGCCGCGAAAGGACCGCCGATCGTGCTTAGCCTCGGCAGCGAGGCACAGCCGATAACCGTGGCGATCAAGGACGCCACGGCCCGCGCTTTCGGCGATGGCAAGGCGCCGATGGTGGATATCGGCGCGTCGCTGGTCTCCGTGGTGGCGGGCGGCACGCGGGTGGACGACCTGATCGGGCAAGTGCATTCTGATGGCTTCGACATCCAGAACCGTAGCGGGCCCGTCACCATCAAGCTGACGGCGGCCGGCCTGAACACCGACGTTGCGACATTGGCGCCGCTGATAACGGGAAGGGTCAGCGCCGGTCTCGCCGGCTCGGTCAGCAAGGAACAGGTCGTTGTCGACCAAGGCACGCTGCGCAGCGACGCGCTCAATGCGTCCGTGACGGCCACTGTGGCGCTGGCCGATCTGTCGATGACGCTCAAGATGAATGCCGACGCGGCTTCGGCGGCGCTGCCGCCGCAGATCAGCTCGGTTCTCGGCGAGCGTGTGCAGTTTTCCGCAACCGCGACACGCGACCCGGACGGTGCGTTCGCCGCCAACGCATTGCAGCTCACCTCCGGTACGCTTAGTGCCAGCGGCACCGTCAGTGCGCAAGGCACCGATATCCGGGCCGATATCAAGGGCACGCTCGGCGACGTGTCGGTACTGTCGCCGCTGGTCGGCGCGAAGGTCGGCGGCGCCGTCGGTTTCGCGCTGACGGCAAGCGGCGCGCGCAGCGCACCGGATTTCTCGGTTTCGGCCAACAGCGACAGCCTGACGGCGTCCGGCCATGCGGTGAAGCAGATCAAGTTGAGCGCGAGCGGCAAGGCCGACATTGCCAGCCCTGCCGCCGATGTCTCGCTGACCGGCTCGGTCGACGACCAGCCGCTCGACCTCAAGGCATCGCTGGTCACCACCGACGGCAAGCGCTCCATCAATGGACTTGCCGTCTCACTGGCCGACAACAAGGTCTCCGGCGACCTCGGGCTCGACGACAACCTGCTGCCGCTCGGCACGTTGAACCTCGATGCCGCGGATATTGCTCCGCTGGCCAGACTTGCCGGCCAAACGGTAGCCGGCGACGTGCGTGGCACGATCCGTTTCGCGAATGACAATGGTGCGCCGACGGTCGCGATCGATGCGACGAGCGCCGCGATTTCGCGCGGCGAACTGGCGGCGAAGACAATCGCCGTCAACGCTCTGGTCGCCAATTATCTCAAAGCCCCGGCGATCTCCGGCAAGATCAAGGCCGACACGATCACCTCCGGAACCACGGTGATCAGCGGCATCGACGTCGACCTGAAGCGCGATGGCGACTGGACCGGCTTTAGCGGCGGCGCCACGGTCGCCGGCATTCCGGCCAGCGCGGCCGGGCGGGTCAGGGTTGCGAACGGCATCACCAGCATCGAGCTTGCCTCCGGCGAGGCGACCATCCGCGGCATCAAGGCAGCGGTCGCGCAGCCATCGGCGCTGACAATCGCCAATGGCATGGTGAGCATAGAGAAACTGGCGCTCGGTGTCGGCGGTGGTTCGGTTGCCGTGTCGGGTACGGCTGGCCAGACGCTCGATCTCGCTGCCACCTTGTCGGCGGTGCCGGCAGCACTTGCCAATGATTTTTCACCGGGCCTCGATGCCGCGGGCACGCTCAGCGGCACCGCGCAAGTCACGGGATCGTCGGCTGCCCCAGACATTCGCTTCAACGCCCGGCTCAGCGGCGGCGAAACCAGCCAGACCCGGCGGGCCGGGCTCGGGCCGCTCAATCTCGATGCGGCTGGCCGTTTCTCGTCGGCCAGCGGCGTCGCCATCGAGCATGCGACGCTTGCCGGCGAGAAAATCTCCGGCAAGGCAGCCGGCACCATCAATCCGAACGGTGCCAGCGATTTCTCGCTCGACCTCGCATCCACCGGCCCGAGCCTGCCGCTTTCGCTCGGCAGCAAGGAGAGCCCGATCAAGCTCGAGCTGCAGACGCTGTCGCTAAAGGCGGCCGGGCAGGGCACCCAGCCGAAGCTCGACATCTCCGCGACGCTGCCATCGGCCGCCACCAATCTAGCTAAGATCGAGGGCATCACGCTTGCGCTGCACTCCGACCGCTTCGACGTGAAAGCCCGGAGCGGGCCGATCTCCGGCTCGGTGACCGCCGAAAAAATCGGCCTCGACAATCCGACCGTCGCGCCGCTGATCGCCGGCAAGGTCACTGCCAAAGTCGCCGGCAGCCTTGCCGCCGACGCTGTCATCATCGATAGCGGCACCGTGACCAGCGACGCGTTGAACAGCGGCTTCAACGGGCGGGTCTCGCTGGCCGACGGCGCCATCGATCTAAATCTCAAGGCGGATGCCGCGTCGGCGGCGCTGCCGGTAGCGGCGCGTGGCATGCTCGCCGAGCGGACGCAACTCAGTGCCGCGCTGAAGCGGGACGCCAACGGCAATGTCACCGCCAACGCGATCAGGCTGTCATCAGGCGCGCTGACCGCAGACGGGCAGGCGAGCCTTGCCGATAACAAGCTGAGCGCCGACGTCAAAGGCGCGCTGGGCGACGTCTCGCTGCTATCCAAGGATGCCAAAGGCGCTATTTCTTTCGCGCTGAATGCGCAAGGCGCCAGCACCGCGCCGGATCTGTCGCTGACTGTCAACAGCGATAGGCTTTCGGTGGCGGCGCGTGAGATCACCGGACTGAAGCTCACCGCCACCGGCAAGGCTGATGCCGCCAACCCGGCGGCGAATGTACAACTCACCGGAAATGTCGCGGGCCAGTCGCTGCAGGGTAGTGCCGTGCTGGCGACATCGGACGGCAAACGCGCCATCAACGGGCTTTTGCTGTCGCTGGGCAAGAACCGTATTTCCGGCGACCTGGCGCTCGACGATGCCTTCGTGCCGGTCGGTACGGTAGCACTGGACCTGCCCGATATCGGTCCGCTTGCTGCCCTGGCACTGGAAAAGGCCGATGGCGATGTGCGCGGCACGATCGCCTTCTCCAAGGCTGGCGCCGTGCCGCAGGTCGCCATCAAGGCGACGACGGGCTCGATCTCGCGCGGCGATGTCTCGGCCAAGGCCGTGACCATCGATGCGCTGATCGCCAACTACCTGGCGGCACCGGTGATCTCCGGAAAAATCCGTGCCGACAGCGTCACTTCCGGCGGCACGGTTATCCGTGGTGTCGACGTCGATCTCAAGCGCGACGGCGAATGGACCGGTTTCTCCGGTGGCGCCACCGTGAAGGATATTCCGCTGAAGGCCGGCGGCCGGGTCAGGGCGGTCAAGGGCACGACGACGGTCGAACTTGCCTCCGGCGAGGCGACCATTCGCGGCATCAAGGCGGCTATCGCCCAGGCCTCGACCATCAACATCGCCAATGGAGTGACCAGCCTCGACAGGCTGGTGCTCAACCTCGGCGGCGGAACGGCGACGGTCACGGGCAAGGCTGGGCAGGCGCTCGACCTCAACGCGACGCTGGCCCGCGTCCCGATCTCGATAGCCAACAGTTTTTCGCCTGGCCTCGATGCCGCCGGCTCCGTCTCGGGCACGGTGAAGATCACGGGCGCGCCGGCCAATCCGGCCGTCGCCTTCAAGATCGACGCCACAGGCGTTCAGACGTCGCAGACCCGCGGTGCAGGTTTCGGCGGCATGGGCGTTTCGTCTTCAGGTACGTATTCGGGCAACAGACTGACCTTCGACGCCAACATGAGCGATGCCGCCGGCCTTGGCCTCAAGGGCGGCGGCACGATGACGACATCAGGCGCGCCCACCCTTGATCTCAACTTTTCCGGCAAGGTGCCGTTCGCCTTCCTCACCAGGACACTCGCCGCGCAAGGCCTGTCCTTGAGCGGCACGGCCGACGTCGATGTGCAGGTGCGCGGCCCGGCGACGTCGCCGGTGATCTCAGGCACGGTCCGTACGTCAGGCGCCCGCCTGGTCGACGCGCGCTCGGGGCTTGCGATCAACGACATCACCGCCGATGTCGCTATCGGTGGTGGCGTGGCCAGGATCAACCGCCTGACCGGCACGCTGTCGACGCGTGGCAGCCTTTCGGCCAGCGGCACCGTCGGCATCGATCCGGCTAAGGGTTTCCCAGCCGACCTGTCGGTCAAACTGGTCGACGGCCGTTATACCGACGGCAAGGTGGTCACTGCTAACCTCGGCGGCGACCTGACCATCAAGGGACCGCTCACCTCCGGGCCGGTGATTTCCGGTACCGTCAACCTGGCCAAGACCGTCATCACCGTACCCGAAAAGCTGCCCGGCTCGCTGGCCGAGCTCAACGTCAAGCACAAGAATGCGCCGGCAGCCGTGCGTGCGCAGGACAAGGCGTTGCGCCCGGCCGCTGCAAGCAGCGGTGGCGGCGGCAGTGGCCTCAACCTCGACGTCACGATCAATGCGCCGAGCCAGATCTTCATCCAGGGCAGGGGCGTCGACGCCGAGCTCGGCGGTTCGCTGCGGCTGACCGGTCCGGCATCGTCACCCCAGGCGGTCGGCACCTTCACCTTGCGGCGCGGGCGGCTGACGATCCTTGCCAAGCGGCTGACCTTCACCGAAGGCACGGTCGGCTTCTCGGGCTCTCTGGTGCCCTACCTCAACCTTACGGCGCAATCCAAGACAACCAGCGCCACCGTGACCATCGTGGTGTCGGGCGAGGCGACCAACCCGAAATTCACCTTCTCCTCGGTACCCGCGCTGCCGGAGGACGAGGTGCTGGCGCAGCTGATCTTCGGCCGTTCGATGTCGAACCTGTCGCCGCTGCAGATCGCGCAGCTTGCCGAGGCTGCCGGACAACTGGCCGGCGTCGGCGGCTCGACCTCCCTGCTGCAGAACCTGCGCAGCGCGATCGGCGTCGACGATCTCGACGTAATCACCGACGAAGAGGGCGGCACCGCCGTCTCGGCGGGCAAGTATCTCAACGACCGCACTTACGTGACGATCCAGAAGGGCGATAGGCCCGGCTCGGGCAAGGCAACCGTCGATCTCGACGTCGGGCGCGGCGTCAAGCTGCGTGGTGAGGCAACCGACGCCGGCGAAGCCAAAGGCGGTGTTTTCTATGAACGGGAATATTGAAACGGCTGTTCGCGCAGAACAGTTGGTTGCCCGAAGAACGAGCGGCGCAGCAGCAAATGTCCCGGTTTAATTGTCCGTGGAGATTTCGCGCGAAATCCCTGGCGCAGTAGCAAATTTGCGCCAAGACTGTCGTTATCGCGCGAACCGCCCTGCTTTCAAAGTTGCACATTCCTTGGCATGTTCCCAATCCGTGCCGTCTTTGACATCATGGCGCGAATGCGGAATGTTAAAAGGCAGAAAGCCAACAATGGGAGTTAGTCATGACGATCTACAAGAGTAACGGCGACCGCGTTCCCGATCACATCCTGGCCATGGCCGAAGACGCCAAGGCAGGCAAGATGGATCGTCGCGAATTTCTGGCTCTCGCCAGCGTCTTCGGTGCGTCGACGGCGATGGCATATGGCATGCTTGGCCTTGCAGACCCGACGCCAGCCAAGGCGGAAGAGGTCCAGGGCAAGAAAGGCGGCGTATTGAAGGTCGCGCAGTGGATCAAGGATCCGAAGGATCCGCGCAAGTCCGACTGGTCGGAAATCGCCAATGCCGAGCGTCAGGCGCTCGAGCCGCTGGTCAAATATACCACCGAATACACATTCCGCCCCTATCTGCTGGAGAGCTGGGACGTGAATGACGACGCTACCGAATACACGCTGCATGTGCGCAAAGGCGTCACCTGGAACAACGGCGATCCGTTCACCGCAGACGACGTCATCTTCAACCTCAAGCGTTGGGCCGACAAGAAGGCCGAAGGCAATTCTATGCCCGGTCGCCTCGGTTCGCTGGTCAAGGACGACAAGCTGGATGAGAGCGCGGTGACCAAAGTCGACGACCACACGATCAAGCTGACGCTCAGCAAGCCCGATATCGCCCTCATTCCCAACGTGTGCGACTATCCCGGCCTCATCGTCCACAAGACGTTCGACGAAAAAGGCGGCGACTTCAAGTCCTGCCCGATCGGCACTGGGCCGTTCGAGCTGGTCTCTTACGATGTCGGCCAGAAAGTGGTCTACAAGCGTCGTGAAGACAACAAGTGGTGGGATGGCGAGGTCTTCCTCGACGGCATCGAGTTCATCGACTACGGCACCGATCCGGCGGCGATGGTCAGCGCTTTCGAAGCTGGCGAAGTGCACACCAATTTCGAAACCTCGGCCGACTATGTGTCGATCCTCGACGGCATGGACCTGGCGAAGTCCGAGGTCGTCACCGCCTCGACGATCGTCTGCCGCACCAATGTGACCAACAAGCCTTACGGCGACCAGAAGGTTCGCAACGCCCTGCAGCTCGCGGTCGACAACGCTGTCGTCCTCCAGCTCGGCTACGGCAATGCCGGCACGGTTGCCGAGAACCACCATGTCGCCCCGATCCATCCGGAATACTACGAATTGCCGAAGGTTGCTCGCGACCCGGCCAAGGCAAAGGCGCTGATGGCGGAAGCCGGCCAAGCCGATTTCGAGCACGAGCTGATCACGGTCGACGAAGACTGGCACAAGAACACCGGCGATGCGATCGCCGCGCAGATGCGCGACGCCGGCATCAAGGTAAAGCGTACGGTGCTGCCGGGTTCGACCTTCTGGAACGACTGGACGAAGTATCCGCTGTCGATGACCAACTGGAACATGCGGCCGCTCGGCGTCCAGGTTCTGGCGATCGGCTATCGTACAGGTGAAGCCTGGAACGAGACGGCTTGGTCGAATCCCGAGTGGGATGCCAAGCTCAACGCTGCGCTGGCAGTTGCCGACGCCGCCAAGCGCAAGGAAATGATGAAGGATATCGAGCAGATCCTGCAGGATTCCGGCATTATCATCCAGCCTTATTGGCGCAAGCTCTACAGCCATTCGGTCAAGGCGGTGCAGAACTACAAGATGCACCCGACCTTCGAGCGCGACTACGGTAAGGTCTGGCTCGACCAGGCCTGACCGGACGATCCGGAAAGGGGCGTCTGGCCCCTTTCTCTCGCTGGTTGCATGGTCCTTGGACCGGAAGTCGGCGCAGCAAAAAGTTGCGGACTCTTCGGCCGGGGTCTGCAATAAAAAGGGTATTGCATCTGGGACTGGTCTGAAGGCTTGTTCTGCCGCTGGCGGCAGGGCACGGCTTGCAAACCGGTTCCACCCCCCAACCCGACCGGCAGGGGACCGCCATGCTTTCTTTCGTTATCAGGCGTCTCGGCACCATGGCATTGACGATGCTGTGCCTGACGATGATCGTCTTCTTCCTGGTCAATCTCGGGCCCAATCTGAAGAAGCTCGCGATCAGCCAAACCGAAATGCACACATCGGCCGAGCAGCTCGAGGCTTGGCTGGTCAATCATGGCTATCGGCAGAATTTCTTTGTCCGCTACGGACAATGGCTGGGCGTCGTGCCCAAGCAGCCGGTGACCGACCCGGCGACAGGCAAGCCAGCGCAGCGTTTCTCCTTCTGCAACGATCCGGTCGTGCCGACATTTTCCGGCATCCTGCAAGGCGATTTCGGCTGCTCGACCAAATTCAAGACGACGGTCGCCTCGAAACTCTTTCCGGCGCTCAGCGCCACCGGCATCCTGATGCTCTGCGTGCTTGCGGTTATGGTGCCGGTCTCGCTCCTGATCGGCATTCTTGCCGGCATGCGCGAGGGCTCACGCACCGACCGCACATTGTCGGTGGCTTCGATCGCCTCGACGGCGACGCCCGAATATGTTTCGGGCGTCATCTTCACCGTCATCTTCGCCTCCTGGCTCGGCGTGCTGAACGGCTCGGCGGCCTCGGCCAGCCAGGGCATCACCTTCTACAATTTCACCTTGCCGGTGATGACGCTGGCGATCTACGGCATCGGCTACATCGCCCGCATGACCCGCGCCTCGATGGTCGAGGTGATGACGCAGCAATATATCCGAACCGCCCGGCTGAAGGGCCTCTCCTTCGGCAGCGTGGTGGTAAAGCACGCTCTGCGCAACGCGCTGATCGCACCGTTCACGGTCATCATGCTGCAGTTCCCCTGGCTGCTCACCGGCGTCGTCATCGTCGAGGTGATGTTCCGCTACCAGGGGTTCGGCTACACGCTGGTCGAGGCGGCCGGCAACAACGACATCGATCTTCTGCTCGGCTGCTCGCTGGTCTCGGTGTTTATCGTCCTGATCACACAGCTCATCTCCGATGTCGGCTACGCGTTCCTCAATCCGCGCATCAGAGTTCAATAGGAGACCGGGCGGATGCAGGTCGAATATCTCAGCGCCTTCAACGTCGTACTCGGCGTGCTTACCCGCTTCTGGCCGGTCTGGATCGCTCTCGCCCTGGTGATGGGGGCGAGCTTCGGCTACAAGAAGAAGCTTGGCCTTTACGGCCAGCTTTTCGACAGCGGCGTCGGCATCGTCGGCGTCGGCATCTGCCTGTTCTGGCTGTTCACGGCGATCTTCGCATCGACCGTCGCGCCCTTCGATCCGCTCGCCCAGGTGCCGATCATGAAGGACGCGCTGCCGGGCGCGATCGAGCCGGCGTCGAAGCTTGTATACTATTTCGGCGGCGACAAGCTCGCCCGCGACGTGTTCTCCCGCATGGTCTATGGCAGCCAGATCGTGCTGATCATCGCGCCGGCGGCAACCGGCTTTGCACTGATGGTCGGCATCACGCTCGGCCTGCCGGCTGGCTATTACGGCGGCAGGATCGATACGGTGCTCTCCTTCCTCGCCAATTTGGTGCTGGCCTTCCCGGTGATCCTGCTGTTCTACCTCCTGGTGACGCCAGGCATCATGGACACGCCGATCCCCTACGCGATGGCCGGGCTGTTCTTCCTGTTCCCGATCATCTTCTTCAGCGTGCTGTTCTGGACGCGCTACAAGAACCGGCCCGACCGCCTCTATATCCTGCTTGGCCTGACGTTGGTCGTTGGCGGCTGGATCTATGCCGGCCTTGTCTTCGACGCCGATCCGTTCAAGATCATCCACATCGATCCCAACCAGCTCAACATCTTCGTGGCAGTGGTGTTCGCCTCCAGCCCGGGCGTGTTCCGCATCGTGCGCGGCCTGGTCATGGATATCAAAACGCGCGACTATGTTGCGGCGGCGCAGACGCGCGGTGAATCGCCCTGGTACATCATGCTGTGGGAGATATTGCCCAATGCGCGCGGGCCGCTGATCGTCGACGCCTGCCTGCGCATCGGCTACACTACGATCCTGCTCGGCACGCTCGGCTATTTCGGGCTGGGGCTGGCGCCGGAAAGCCCGGACTGGGGCACGGCGATCAAGGATGCCAGCCGGCTGCTGCGCTCTTTCATCCACCCGGCGCTGCCGCCGACGATCGCATTGATGTCGTTCGTGCTCGGCCTCAACCTCCTGGCGGATTCGTTGCGCGAACAGTCGATGAAGGATTGATGCCGGGAAAGATTGAACCGGGAAAGATCGATGCCGGGTTCGGCCCGACATGCCTGCAGAACAAGGATTGGAGCGACCCATGAATGAGGCAGTTCGAAATCCCGCCAAGCCGACCAATGGGCCGATCATCGAGATCGAGAACCTGTCGATCTCCTTCTTCACCCGCAAGGGAGAGATCCCGGCCGTCATGGATTTTTCCTGCACGGTCATGCCCGGCGAGGCGATGGGCATCGTCGGCGAATCCGGCTGCGGCAAGTCGACCGTGTCGCTCGGCATCATGCGCGACCTCTCGAACATCGGAAAGATCGTCGGCGGAAAGATCAAGTTCCAAGGCAAGGACATGGGAGAACTGTCCGACGAGGAACTGCGCGCCATCCGCGGCAACAAGATCGCCATGATCTACCAGGAGCCGATGGCCAGTCTCAACCCGGCGATGAAGGTCGGCCAGCAGCTGATGGAAGTGCCACTGATCCACGACAAGGTATCGAAGGATGAAGCCTATAAACGCGCGTTGGAAATGGTGCGCGCGGTGAAGCTGCCGGATCCCGAGCGCATGATGCGTTCCTACCCACACCAGCTTTCCGGCGGCCAGCAGCAGCGCATCGTCATTGCCATGGCGCTGCTGTCGAAGCCTGCGCTGCTTCTGCTCGACGAGCCGACGACAGCGCTCGACGTGACGGTTGAGGCCGGTATCGTCGATCTGGTCAAGGGGCTGGGCGAGAAGTTCGGGACCTCGATGATCTTCGTGTCGCACAATCTCGGCCTGATCCTGGAGACCTGCGACCGCATCACGGTGATGTATTCGGGCGAAGCGGTGGAGACGGGCAAGATCAAGGACGTCTTCGACCGGATGCGCCATCCCTACACGCAAGGCCTGTTCCGCTCGATCCCGTTGCCGGGCGCCGACAAGAATTCGCGGCCTCTGATATCCATTCCGGGGCAGTTGCCGCTGCCGCACGAGCGGCCGAAGGGCTGCAATTTCGGCCCGCGCTGCCACCATTTCGTCGAGGGCGTCTGCAACGCCGCCGAAATTCCGATGATCGCGGTCGAAGGCCATGACGGGCATTTCTCGCGCTGCGTACGCTTCAACGAGATCGACTGGGAGGCGCTGCCGCCTGGCGCCAAGAAAGTCAACGAGCGCGTGGTGCCCGGTGCGCCGGTGCTCCAGATCGAAGACCTCAGGAAGTACTACAAAGTCGGCGGCAGCGAAGTGTTCGGCTCGAGCGAAGGACGTGTCGTCAAGGCCAACGAGACGATCTCTTTCATGGCGCGCGAATCCGAGACCGTCGCTATCGTTGGCGAATCCGGCTGCGGAAAATCGACCCTGGCCAAGGTGTTGCTCGGCCTCGAAACGGCAAGCTCCGGCCGCGTGAAGCTGGGCAACAAGGAAATCCAGTCGACCGGGATCGAGAAGCGCAGCGTCGACACCGTGTCGTCGATCCAGATGGTGTTCCAAAATCCGTTCGACACACTCAATCCCAGCCATTCGGTCGGTTCGCAGATCATCCGTACGCTGGAAAAGTTCAATGTCGGCGACACGGTGGCCGACCGCCGCAAGCGGATGCTGGAACTGCTCGATCTGGTGAAGCTGCCAAGGGCATTCGAGACGCGCAAGCCGCGCCAGCTTTCAGGTGGCCAGAAACAGCGCATCGGCGTGGCGCGGGCCTTTGCCGGCGACGCCAAGGTGGTGGTGGCCGACGAGCCGGTCTCGGCGCTGGATGTGTCCGTCCAGGCGGCGGTGACCGAACTCTTGATGGACATCCAGCGCAAGAACAAGACCACGATGCTGTTCATCAGCCACGATCTGTCGGTGGTGCGCTACATCGCCGACCGCGTCGTCGTCATGTATCTCGGCTATATCGTCGAGCAAGGCACGACCGACCAGATATTTTCGCCGCCCTATCACCCCTATACCGAGGCGCTGCTGTCGGCGATCCCGATTGCCGATACCAGCGTGGTGAAAAGGCATATCGTGCTCGAAGGCGACATTCCGTCGGCGATGAACCCGCCCTCGGGCTGCCCGTTCCAGACGCGCTGCGGCTACAAGAAACTTGTGCCGGACAATCTTTGCGAAACTACGGTGCCGCCGGTCAAAAATCTCGGCGACGGTCATATGAGCCTGTGCTGGCTGGCCGACGACGTGCTGGCAAAAATGGAGCCGGTGATTAAATTCGACAAGGAACACGCGGCGAATGAGGGCGTGCCGGATGATGCAAACCACGGTGTTGGCCCGGGCTTTGCTGGAGATCCGCCCAAGCGCCCGCATGGCAAGACTGGCAGCGTTGAAGCCGATGCCGAGGGTCAGGCAGCGGAGAATGCCGAAGCGGTCGCCAAAGCCCGCCGTCACGAGGTTCGCGACGAGGTTTCAGAGACCGGCGGCATCTCAAGCTCTGCTGATAGCGCAGTGGCACCAATCACGCCGCCGACAGTCGGCGACGGCCGCCAGGCCGAGAACGCCACGCGCAAGCCGCGCAGACCCAAGGGCGGCTAAAATGCCGCTGATGTGCTAGGGCGCGCATTGCCGTAGCTGCGCGGCGTAGTCCTGCGCCATCTGTTCGGTGGCGTGCGCATAGCGCTGCACGTCGGCGTCGCCGCGATTGCCGCGCTTATAGGCATTCCAGCCGAGATAGTAGGCGAGATATAGATTGTAGGTGTCGTTGCGGGGGACGCCGAGTGTGTCGGCGGTCTTGGAATGATACCAGCCGACAAAATCGACGGCATCGGCAAACCTGGTGCGGCGCGCCGCCCAACTGCCGGTCTCGTTCTGGTATTGCGCCCAGGTGCCGTCGAGCGCCTGCGAGAAGCCGGTGGCGCTGGAGATATGTTTCCAGGGAATGAAACCCAGCAGCTTGGTGCGCGGCGGCCGTGCATTGCTCTTAAAGCCGGATTCCTTGCGCACCGTCGCCATCAGTACTGGGACTGGCACCCCATATTTCTGCTCGGCGCGCTGTGCGGCCGCCTGCCAGTTGTCGAACCAGCCATCGTTCTGGTCGAAAACGGCGCAGACATCGTTGATGTGGTTCGGCGGCGTCGCGCAGGCCGAAAGTGCCAGCGGCACGGCAATCGCTACAATTTTACTAAAACTCGACCTACGCATTGGAAGAGCATTAGGCCGAAAACATAAAAGGAATCTTGCTGCGTTCCTTAACGGCTCATCGGCCGCTTTGGCTGGCGCTGAGCAAGTATGAACCTTCCGACATTTGTTGTCGCTTTTACCGATGTGAAATTCCCGGTATGGCGCCTTGGCTAAAATCACGCCCGCAGGTGGCGGATTCTTGACAGCCCGATCTTTGTGCCGGCGCTTTGATGCGCCGCATGAGCGAACCAAGACGCAAGCGCGGCGCCGAGCGAACGAGCAACAGGGGACCCACCGCCATCCCGCAACTGCCGCTCAGGCGGGTGACAAACCCTTATCCGCCGATGGCGATGCTGTCGGCCGACCAGATCGAGGCGATCCACCAGGCGTCGATACATATCCTGGAGAATTTCGGCATTGAGGTGATGAGCCCGCGGGCGCTGTCACTGTTCGAGAAGGCCGGGGCCAAGGTCGATCATGCCTCGATGAACGTCCGCATCGATCGCGGCATGATCGAGGAAGCGCTGAAGACGACGCGGTCCAGCTACACGCTGACGCCGCGCAATCCCGCCCATGCCGTCCACCTCGGCGGCAATACCATCAACTTCACGCTCGTCGCCGGGCCGCCCAATGTGCACGACATGGAGCGCGGCCGCCGTGCCGGCAATTTGCGCGATTATTCCGATCTCGTCCGGCTGGCGCAGCATTTCAACTGCATCCACATGCTCGGCAACCAGGTCTGCGCGCCGGTGGAATTGCCGGCGAATTCCCGTCATCTCGACACCTATTTCGCCAATCTGACGCTGACGGACAAAAGCTTTCACGTCTCGGCCATCGGCCGTGGCAGGGCGCTCGACGGCATCAAGATGATGGCAATCGCGCGCGGACTGACGCTTGACGAGATGCGCGACGATCCCGGGGTCACCACGATCATTTCGGTCAACTCGCCGCGCCGCTTCGACGAGATGATGGCCGAGGGGCTGATGACGATGGCCGAGTTCGGCCAGTCGGTGGCGGTGACGCCGTTCACGCTGATGGGAGCGATGAGCCCGGTGACGCTTGCCGGCGCGCTCGCCCAGCAGAATGCCGAGGCGCTGTTTGGCGTTGTGCTGACGCAGCTCGTCCGTCGCGGCGCGCCGGTGATGTATGGCGCCTTCACCTCCAATGTCGATATGAAATCGGGCGCGCCGGCCTTCGGCACGCCTGAAAATACCAAGGCGAACATCGCGTCCGGACAGTTGGCGCGGCGTTACAAGCTGCCTTATCGCACGACACCGGGCTCAGCCTCCAATGCCGCCGACGCGCAAGGCGCCTATGAGACGCTGATGGCGCTGTGGGGCGCGGTGCTAGGCCACGGCAACCTCGTCTATCACGCCGCCGGCTGGCAGGAGGGCGGACTGACTGCATCGTTCGAAAAGTTCATCATCGACGTCGAGATGATCCAGCACATGATGGAGTTTTTGCGCCCGATCGAAGTCAACGAGGCCGAGCTTGCCGTCGAGGCTCTGGGTGCGGTTCCGACCGGCGGCCACTTCTTCGGCGAGCCACACACGCTGGAGCGCTACGCCACGGCCTTCTACCAGCCGATACTGTCCAACTGGCAGAACTACGAGGCCTGGCAGGAGGCCGGTGGGCTCGACGCCACGTCGCGTGCGACCAGGCTGTGGAAGAAGGCGCTGGAGGACTATATCGAGCCGGTGATGGAAATCTCCAGGCGCGAGGCGCTGGAGGCGTACCTGGCCAAGCGCAAGGAAGCGATCGGGCAAAGCGAGCCTTAAGCACCACTCTTCTCGGATTCATTTTCTTCTCTTCCAGAATCATGAACCCATCCAACTCTTTGAAATGACGAGAATCCCATGAAATCACATGCAAAGGTCGTGGTTATTGGCGGTGGCGTCGTCGGGTGCTCCGTGCTGTTCCATCTGGCCCGGCACGGCTGGACCGACATCGTGCTCCTGGAGCGCGATGAATTGACCTCCGGCTCGACCTGGCACGCGGCCGGCGGCATGCACACGATCAACGGCGATCCCAATGTCGCCAAGCTGCAGAAATACACGATCTCGCTCTACAAGGAGATTGAGGAACTGTCCGGCCAGGCGACCGGCGTGCATCTGACCGGCGGTGTGCTGCTGGCGGCGACCGAGGCGCGGCTCGACTGGCTGCGCGGCGTTGTCGCCAAGGGCCGCTATCTCGGCATCGAGCTCGAGGAGATATCGCCGGCCGAAGCCGCCGAACTGATGCCTCTGCTCGATCCCAAGCAGTTCGTCGGTGCCGTCCGCAACAAGGAGGATGGCCATCTCGATCCATCCGGCGTTACCCACGCCTACGCCAAGGCCGCGAGGAAGCTTGGGGCCGAGGTTGAGCGCTTCACCAAGGTCGAGGACATCGTGCGGCGCGCCGACGGGCTGTGGCGCGTCATTACCAACAAGGGCGAGGTGGTGGCCGAGCATGTCGTCAACGCCGGCGGCCTGTGGGCGCGCGAGGTCGGCCGCATGGTCGGGCTGGAGCTGCCGGTGCTGGCGATGGAGCACATGTACCTGATCACCGAGGACATGCCGGAAGTCGCCGCCTGGAACCAGAAGACCGGCACGGAAATCATCCATGCAGTCGACTTTGATGGCGAGCTCTATCTGCGTCAGGAGCGCGGCGGCATGCTGATGGGTACTTACGAAAAGGCCAACAAGCCATGGTCCGAGTTCCAGACGCCGTGGAACTTCGGCCACGAGTTGCTCGAGCCCGACATCGACCGCATCGCGCCATCGCTGGAGGTCGGCTTCCGGCATTTCCCGGCCTTCCAGAACACCGGTATCAAGCAGATCATCAACGGGCCCTTCACCTTCGCGCCGGACGGCAATCCGCTGGTCGGGCCGGTGCGCGGCCTGCCGGGGTTCTGGGTGGCCTGTGGTGTCATGGCCGGGTTCTCACAGGGGGGCGGCGTCGGGCTGGCGCTGTCGAACTGGATGATCGAGGGCGATCCCGGCGCCGACATCTGGGCGATGGATGTGTCGCGCTACGGCGACTGGGCGACGATGGCCTACACCAATGCCAAGGTGCGTGAGAATTATTCGCGGCGGTTTTCGATCCGCTTCCCGAATGAGGAACTACCGGCCGGACGGCCGCTCAAGACCACACCGGTCTATGATCTCCTGTCGGACAAAGGCGCGCAATGGGGCGTCGCCTATGGGCTGGAAGTGCCGCTGTGGTATGCGCCGGAAGGCGTGAGGGACGAGTTCTCGTGGTGGCGCTCGAGCGATTTCGAGCATGTCGCAAATGAGGTCAAGACCGTTCGAGAAGGCGTTGGCCTGTCGGAGATTTCGAGCTTCGCCAAATACAAGGTGACGGGCGAGGGCGCTGCAGCCTGGCTCGACCGCCTGCTTGCCTGCAAGCTGCCAAGGCCCGGCCGCATGACGCTGGCGCCGATGCTGAAGGAAGACGGCAGGCTGATTGGCGATTTCACGCTAGCCAATCTCAGCAGCCCAAATTCGGAAAGGGACGGCTGGTTCCTGGCCGGCTCCGGCGTCGCCGAGCAGTACCATATGCGCTGGTTCGAAGCGCATCTGCCGAAGGACGGCTCGGTCAGTATCGAAGCGCTGGGAGCAAAACTCACCGGCTTATCGATCGCCGGGCCGAGCGCGCGGAACCTTCTTGAAAAGGTCACACGATCTGATGTGTCGAATACGGCCTTTCCGTTCATGGCCATCAGCAAGATGGACATCGGCATGGCGCCGTGTCTGGTCGGGCGTGTCAGCTACACCGGCGATCTCGGCTACGAGATCTGGGTGGCGCCGGAATATCAGCGCGCCGCCTATCAGGCGCTGATGGCGGCGGGCGAAGAATTCGGCATCGGCCTGCTCGGCTCGCGAGCGCTCAACGCATTGCGGCTGGAAAAGAATTACGGCTCATGGGCGCGCGAATACCGGCCGATCTATGGGCCGCTGGAGGCCGGCCTCGATCGCTTCGTCGCCTATGCCAAGGAGGCCGATTTCATCGGCAAGCAGGCGGCGCTGGCAGAGCGCAAGCAAGGCGGCAGACTGCGGCTGCGGGCCTTTGTCGTCGTCGATGCTGTCGATGCCGACGTCATCGGCGACGAACCAATCTGGCATGGCGGCGCCGTGCGCGGCTGGGTCACGTCGGGCGGCTATGCGCATCATTCGAAAAAATCCGTCGCTATCGGCTATGTGCCGAAAGAGATTGCCGACGAAGTCGACGGTTTTGAGATCGAGCTTCTGGGCAAACGCCATGTTGCGCGCATGCAGCCGGTCCCACTGTTCGACGCGAACTTCGAGCGGATGCGTGGGTGAGATTTCAGGCGCTGCGGCGGTTATCCAGCGCCAATGCGCCGGCGCCGGCGAATACCAGATAGAGGAAGATGAAGCAGAACGATATTGCCGCATCGCCACCATTGTTGACCGGGAAGAAGTCGCGCGGCATGTGCGCCATGAAATAGGCGATCGCCATCTCACCGCTGAGAAGGAATGCCACCGGCCTAGTGAAAAGCCCCAATACCAGCAGGATGCCACCGGCGAATTCCAGGATGGCCGCGGTCAGCGATAGCCCGCTCAGGGCGCCGGCATGGTCGCCGACGGGGAAATTGAACAGCTTTTGCGTACCATGTTCGATGAATTGCAGTGCCGTCACGAAGCGCAATGCGGCCAGAGCCTGCAGCTGATATCTGACAAGACCGTCGAAAAGCTTCATCTAAGACTCCATTTTACCCCCGAACCGGCCATAGATCATCGCCCGACAGGGGACCATTCACTTCGCATGGCCCGCCAGCCACAATCAGTGATTGGAAATGTTCCTCGTCCTTTTAATATTTTTCTCTCCAGGGTTGTATTTTAAATGCTATAGTTGTAGTGATATCCAGACACTCCAAACCATGTGGGTTCCGTTTGCCATGAGAAAAGTCGTCGTCAGCCTATTCGCCATCCTTGCAGGCACCAGCGTCGCCACGGCCGACGATGCCGGCTGTGCTGCCTTCAAATGGCCGGTGACGCGCGAGGAGGCCCTGTTTGCGGCGGCGCCCGCCGCGCAGTCCGGCGCTGACCTTTCGGTCGGCGAGGCTGCAGATGTGGCGTTGGCGCCGGTCGGCACGATCAGCTTCACCGTTCCGCCGGAACGCGCGCCGGCAGCCGGTACATTCGGCGCGATGGCGAGCGTGGCCGTGCCCCCGGAGGGAGAGCTCCAGATCAGCCTGTCTGATGAGGCTTGGATCGATGTCGTTCAGGACGGTAAAGCCGTGAAGTCGGCGGCTTTCAGTGGTATAAAAACCTGTCCGGGGATCCGCAAGAGCGTGCGCTTCAAGCTAGCCGCCGGCCCGGCGACCATCCAGCTCAGCGGCGCCAAGAAGCCCGATCTCAAAGTTTCCGTGCTGACGCCGGAATAGTTCTCAAAGAGCGTAAGGTTGGAGGGACAGCGCCCCTCTCTGTCCTGCCGGACATCTCCCCCACGAGGGGGGAGATCGGTTTTTGCTGCCGGTTTCGCCAATCGCGACGCGACGTTGCTACCGCACCGGTGCCATTAGCGCGAAATGGGCGCCTTGCGGGTCTGTGCACTGCACGATCCAGCTGCCGCCGGGGACCTCCATCGGACCCATCAGGATCTTGCCGCCATTGTCGGTGACGCGCTTGGCTGCCGCGTCGATGCCGGGCACGTTGAAATAGAACTGCCAGACCGGCATCGGGATCTGCTCGGGCTTGTTCATTATGCCGCCAACGGGCTCGCCGCCGAAGGCGAAAAGCTGGTAGACGCCCATCGGACCCATATCCATGGCGTCGCCCTTCTCCCAGCCGAACTGACTGGAATAGAAATCGGACGCCGCCTTCCAGTCTGATGTGTAGAGCTCATGCCAGCCGATGTTGCCGGGTGTCGCCAATGGTAGCGGCGGCTGGTCGGGACCGCTGGGCTGCAGGAAGTTGAACATCGCGCCTTGCGGATCGGCAACGACGGCGAAGCGGCCAACGCCCGGAATGTCGTCTGGCTCGCGGTGAACCGCGCCACCAGCCTTCTTGAGGGAGGCCGTTGCGGCATCGACATCCCTGGTGAGGATATAACCGATCCAGGCCGGCGGCATTCCCATCTTGCGCGCGTCATCGGGCAGCGTCATCAGCCCGCCGACACCGCGCTCGCCGACATTCATGACGATATAGCGCGGCATGCCCGGCGCCCCGTCGAAAGGCTGCCCCCGCCAGCCTACCACGGCGGTGTAGAACGCCTCGGCGGCGTCGAGATCGGTGGTCATCAGCTCGTACCAGAAGAAGGGCATGGGGGACTGTGGCATTGTCGTGCTCCTTGCGGTTTTTCGATCATGCGCGATCCATTCTAGGACGATCTTCACGACGAAAATCCGACAGCCAACCAAAAAAGATGACGGCAAACCGGAAATGTTACCGGGTTGCGCGCCCTGTGGTTTTCGACTTTGCTTGCAGTCAACGAGGGGTTGTTGATCCATGCGCCGGATGTCGCTCACTTCCGAACTTGTCGCGCTGTGCGACGAGATCAGGTTGATCCATGGCAACGCTCCTGAATGCGGCTCCGTACCTGCTTCGTGACGTATATGGCCGTTTGGAAAAACATGATTATTACAGTCATGTTTGTTGAAGCTTTTCAGTCGCTTGCGCCGAAAATTGACCAATTGATAAAAAAATAAAACGTGCTAGCCTTCCCCAAAACAAGAACATGGGGAACTGACGATGGCAGAAGGCCAGTTCAAGCAAGGCATTGCCGGCGGGCGGCTTTCGCCGGAACAATATGCCGACAATTTTGCCGACCTGCATCCGCCGCTCGATCATCACGAGGCGCTGGTCGAATCCGACCGCTGCTATTTCTGCTATGACGCGCCGTGCATGAATGCATGCCCGACCTCGATCGACATCCCGCTGTTCATCCGCCAGATTTCGACGGGCAATCCGATCGGCTCGGCCAAGACGATTTTCGACCAGAACATTTTGGGCGGCATGTGCGCCCGCGTCTGCCCGACCGAAACGCTGTGCGAAGAAGTCTGCGTGCGCGAGGTGGCCGAAGGCAAGCCGGTGCAGATCGGTCGCCTGCAGCGCTACGCCACCGATGTCGCCATGGCCGAAAACAAGCAGTTCTACAAGCGCCCCGAACCGACCGGCAAGACGGTCGCTGTGGTCGGCGCCGGACCGGCCGGGCTTGCGGCCGCGCATCGGCTTGCCCGCCACGGCCACGACGTGACCATCCTGGAAGCCCGCCCGAAGGCCGGCGGCCTCAATGAGTACGGTATCGCCGCCTATAAGAGCGTCGACAATTTCGCCCAGGCCGAGGTCGACTATGTCACGTCGATCGGCGGGATCGACATCCAGAACGGCAAGGCGCTCGGCCGTGATTACCAGCTGTCGGACCTGACTAGGAATTACGACGCGGTTTTCCTCGGCATGGGGCTTGCCGGCGTCAATGCCTTGCGAGCGGATGGCGAGGAGGCGCAAGGCGTCACCAATGCTGTCGAGTTCATTGCCGAGCTCCGTCAGGCCAGTGATCTGGCCAGCCTGGCGGTCGGCCGGCGCGTCGTCGTCATCGGCGGCGGCATGACGGCGATCGACGCGGCGGTGCAATCGAAGCTGCTCGGCGCCGAAGAGGTGACGATCTGCTATCGGCGCGGCCCGGAGCACATGAACGCCTCCGAATTCGAGCAGGACCTGGCTGCCGCCAACGGCGTCATCATCCGGCACTGGTTGCAGCCGAAGCGGGTCATTGCCGATGGCGGCAAGGTGTCGGCGATCGAGCTCGAATACACCGCGATGGACGGCGACCGGCTCGTCGGCACCGGCGAGCGGCTGACGCTGACCGCCGACCAGGTGTTCAAGGCGATCGGCCAGAGTTTTGTCCCGGCTGCGCTCAACGGCAGCGGGGCTTTGCTTGACCTGGAAGCCGGCCGCATCAAGGTCGACGCCGAAGGCCGCACCTCGCTGCCAAACGTCTGGGCCGGCGGCGACTGCATCTTTGGCGGTGACGACCTGACCGTCTCGGCCGTCGCGCAAGGCCGAGACGCGGCGGAAAGCATTCATCGGGCACTGGCCTCGAACGGGAGGGCATGAGCATGGCAGACATCCGCAACAATTTCGTCGGCATCAAATCCCCGAACCCGTTCTGGCTGGCCTCGGCGCCGCCGACCGACAAGGCCTATAACGTCATCCGCGCCTTCAAGGCCGGCTGGGGCGGTGTCGTCTGGAAGACGCTCGGCGAGGAGGGTCCGCCGGTGGTCAACGTCAACGGCCCGCGCTACGGCGCGATCTGGGGCGCCGATCGCCGCCTGCTTGGCCTGAACAACATCGAGCTGATCACCGACCGCGACCTGCAGATCAACCTGCGCGAGATAAAGCAGGTCAAGATGGACTGGCCCGACCGGGCAATCGTCGTCTCGCTGATGGTGCCGTGCGAGGAGCATGCCTGGAAGGCGATCCTGCCGGTGGTCGAGGAGACCGGCGCCGATGGTATCGAGCTCAATTTCGGCTGCCCGCACGGCATGTCGGAACGCGGCATGGGTGCGGCGGTCGGCCAGGTGCCGGAATACATCGAAATGGTGGTGCGCTGGTGCAAGGCCAACACCCGCATGCCGGTGATCACCAAGCTGACGCCCAACATTACCGACATACGCAAGCCGGCGCGCGCTGCCCTTGCCGGCGGCACCGACGCGGTGTCGCTGATCAACACCATCAATTCGATCACCGGCGTCAATCTCGACAATTTCGCACCGGAGCCGACGATCGACGGCAAGGGTTCGCATGGCGGCTATTGCGGTCCGGCGGTGAAGCCGATCGCCATGAACATGGTGGCCGAGATCGCGCGCGACCCGGAAACGCATGGCCTGCCGATCTCCGGTATCGGCGGCATCACCACCTGGCGCGACGCCGCCGAGTTCATGGCGCTCGGCGCCGGCAATGTGCAGGTGTGCACGGCGGCCATGACCTATGGCTTCAAGATCGTGCAGGAGATGATCGCCGGTCTGGAAAACTGGATGGACGAGAAGGGCCATGCCTCGCTCGACGACATCGTCGGCCGCGCCACGCCCAACGTCACCGACTGGCAATATCTCAACCTCAACTACGTCGCCAAGGCGCATATCGACCAGGACGCCTGCATCAAATGCGGCCGCTGCCACATCGCCTGCGAGGACACCTCGCACCAGGCGATCACCAGCATGGTGGACGGCGTCAGGCATTTCGAGGTGATCGAGGCCGAATGCGTCGGCTGCAATCTCTGCGTCAATGTCTGCCCGGTCCAGAACTGCATCACCATGGAGCCGCTGGCGGTCGGCGTCATGGACCAGCGCACCGGCAAGCCGGTGTCACCGATCTACGCCAACTGGACGACGCATCCGAACAACCCGATGGCCAAGGTGGCGGCGGAATAGCATTGCGAAAAAAAAGCGGCGTTCACGGGCGCCGCTTTTTTAATTTCCCTATTGCGGACAAAGATTATCCACGATAATCTATATCCATGACTAGGAGAGCGAAATGAAGCTGGGTGAGGGCGTCGAAGCGGCCATCCACTGCGCCGCGATGCTTGCTGGCGTTGATGGCGCCGCGACCATGCCGGGTGCTGCCATGGCGGAAGCGTTCGGGCTGTCGCCGAGCTATCTCCTCAAGCATCTCAACATGCTGACGGTGTCGGGCATTCTGGAATCGGTTCCGGGGCCGTCCGGCGGCTACCGGCTGGCGCGGCCGGCGGAACGCATTACGCTGCTCGATATCGTGTTGGCCGTCGAAGGGCGAGAACCGGCCTTTCGCTGCGCCGAAATCCGCCAGCGCGGCCCCGCCAGGCTCGATGCCTCGGTTTATGTCAAACCCTGCGGCATCAAGGTGGCGATGCTGAAGGCCGAGCGTGCCTACCGCGCAGCGCTCGCCGACGCCCGGCTGTCCGACATCGTTGCAGAATACACGGCCGATGCCGATCCCCGTTCGGTCGCCGCCAACTGCGCCTTCGTCGAGCGCCATCAGCGTCCGCAGAAATCAAGTTCAACCAAGCAAGCATGAAAGGCTAAAAACGATGAAAGAGAGGCTGCAATTTTTCGGCGCGGCGCCGGAGATCATGAAGGCGGTGTCGGCGCTCAACAAGGCAGTCGACGAATGCGGGCTCGAAAAAAGCCTGTTGCATCTGATCAAGCTCAGGGCGTCGCAGATCAACGGCTGCTCGTATTGCGTCGAGATGCACAGCCGCGAGGCGCGCCACGACGGCGAGAGCGAGCAGCGGCTCTATCTCGTCTCCGCCTGGAAGGAATCGCCGCTATTTTCAGAGCGCGAACGCGCAGCCTTTGCCTGGACCGACGCGCTGACCAGGATCGCCGACAACGGTGTTTCGGACGAACTCTACGCAAGGACGCTCGAGCATTTTTCGGAGCAGGAGTTGGTCAAGCTGTCGGTTGCACTCGGCATGATCAACACCTGGAACCGACTTTGCGTTCCGTTCCATGCAATCCATCCGATGCCGGCGGTCATGGCCGCTTGAGCATGGACCAGGCGCGCGGCCTGCGTCGCGCGCCTCTTTTCTGCCCAAGGACCAACAGCATGTTTTCAAGCTTTGATAGTGAGATTCTATTCGCGGCCCGCCTGCTGCTCGGCGGCGCCTTTGTCTTTGCCGGCCTGCGCAACATCCAGAACGCGGCGTTCCTGACCCAATTGATGACGACGCGCGGCGTGCCGCAGGCGCGGCTGGTGCTCTGGCTGGGGATCGTCCTGCAGACCGTCACCGGAGCACTGGTGATCGCGGGCATCTGGACCGCTGCCGCCGCTCTGTGCCTGGTGTTGTTCCTTGTCGTTGCTACGCCGATGTTCCATAATTTCTGGGATCATCAGGGTCCCGAGCGCGCGTCCCGCATCAATGGCTTTGTCGGCAACGTCGCGCTGACCGGAGGATTTCTGGCGCTGATCGCGCAGTCGAAAGCGATTACCGCGTAGATGTAGCCGCGTTACGCCGCATACCGCAAGCCGCCGTCGCAGGTCAGGATCTGGCCGGTGACGAAGCTGTTCGAAACCAGGAACGCGATCGCCTCAGCAACGTCCTCGGCGCGGCCGATGCGGCCGACCGGCGTCTTGCCTGCATAATCGGCAAACACCGCATGACGCTGTTCATCAGGCAAAAAATCCCACCAGGGCGTGTCAATGACGCCCGGCGCCACGACATTGACGCGTAACGGCTTCAGCTCCATTGCCAGGATCGGCACCACGGTCAGCAGCATGCCGTTGACGGCGGCGATGCCGGCGACACCCGGCGCCGACAATTGCGCCAACACCGCCGAGATGAAAGTCACCGAGCCGCTCTTGTTCAGCGTCGGCAAGGCGGCCTGCAGGCAGGAGAGCTGCGGCCGGACCTTCTCGTCGACGCCGCCGCCGATGTCGGTCAGGTCAAGCGTTTCGAACGGGCCGAGCCCCTTGCCGCCGCTCGCGGCCAGCACCAGGTGATCGAAAGGGCCGAGATCGCTGAAAAACCGGCGAACCTCGTCCGGCTTCGCGGCATCGAAGGCAGCTTTTCCGACCGCGCCGCCAAGGCTTTGCCCTGCGTTGTCGAGCCTTTCCCGGTTGCGCCCGGTGATCGTCACCTTCATGCCCGGACCAAGCAGCTTTTTCGCGGTGGCGAGGCCGATGCCGGAGGAGCCGCCGACGACCACAGTGTGCTGCGCTTTCTCGATCATGAATTTTCTCTCTTCGATGTTGCGGAAGCCGGTGCGAGCCCGACAAGACCGAGGCTCAATTCCCGCAATCGACGTCGTGCCTTAGCGTCATAGGCTTGCGCATCGGCGCGGGATTCCCTCTGGCCGTCGAAATAGAGGCCGCTCCGCCCTTCGAGCGCCGGCGATGTGGCGAGATTGATGATGGCTTCGGCGCCGGTTTGGACCGAGCTCCAGGGTGTGACGCCCGCCTGCCGCACCATCGTGGTGTTCATGTAGCTTGCCGGATGCAGGCTGTTGACCGTGACGCCGGTGCCGTTCAGCTGCTCCGCCAGATCGATGGTGAACATGATCTGCGCCAGCTTGCTCTGGCAGTAGGCACGGACGCCGTCATAGGAGCGGGTAAGCATGACGTCATCGAAATCGATCGCCTGCTGGCCTGCCGAGGCGACGTTGACGATGCGCGCCGGCGCGCTGGCCTTGAGCAGCGGCAGCAGCTCCGTGGTGAGCAGGAAGCCGGCGAGATAGTTTACGGCAAAGCGCAGTTCGTAGCCGTCGGCGCTGACCTGCCGTTTCGCGTTGGGGCCGGCGGTGCCGACGCCGGCATTGTTGATGAGGACGTCGAGCCGCTTGGTCCTTGCGCGCACGGCCTCGGCGAGGCGGCGGACTTCCGCCAAGGAGGAGAGATCGGCGACGAGCAGCTCGGCCTCGCCGCCGGTGGCTTCGATCTCGGCCACGACCGCCTTGCCCCTCGTCGCGTCGCGGCCATGCACCAGGATGCGGGCGCCGCCGGCGCCGAGCCTTTGCGCGACGACGCGGCCGACGCCGTCGGTCGAACCGGTGATGAGGATTGTCTTGTCTTTCAGTTCCATGTTCAGAGCCTCCATCTCATCGCTCTGAATGGAAAGATGGGGCACCAGCCACTTGCCAAACAGTTCAAACTTTATCCTGGTATCGATACTGCTATAATAGTGGCCATGGATTCCACCGCGCATTCCGCCGAAGACAGCCGCCGCCGCGAGCTCGGCGCCTTCCTGCGTTCGCGGCGCGAAAGGCTGACGCCTTCGGCCACCGGCATCTCGACCGGCTTACGCCGGCGCACGCCCGGGCTGCGGCGCGAGGAGGTGGCGATGATCGCCGGCGTCGGCACGACCTGGTACACCTGGCTGGAGCAGGGCCGCGACGTTCGGCCGTCGGTGGAAGTGCTGACCGCACTCAGCCAGGCGCTGCGCCTGGACGCGGCTGAGCAACGGCATCTGTTTATTCTCGCCGGCCGGCCGCAGCCGGAGCGTCGCGTCGACGCGCCGGAAAAGATCGACGGCCCCTTGCTGCACATGCTGCAGAGCCTGGTCCTGCAGCCGGCCTATGTCGTCGGGCGGCGCTGGGATGTGCTGGCCTGGAACCCGGCGGCGGCAGCCGTGTTCGGCGATTATGGCCTGCTGGAGGGCGATGCCCGCAACATCGTCCATATGGTTTTCACCAGCCCGCAGCATCGGCGCCTGCTCGTCGACTGGGAGGAACTGGCGCGCGCCGTGCTGGCGTCATTCCGGGCGGAAAGCGCGAAGTATGTCGGCGATCCGGATTTCGAGCGGTTGATTGCGCTGATGACGCGTTCAAGCCCGGAGTTCCGCGCCTGGTGGCCGCTGCGCGATGTGGCCCGCAACCTATCGGGTGTGAAGCATGTCAGGCATCCGATAGCGGGCGCCATGGCGTTCGAACATATGAGCCTGTCGATCGACGACGGCTCGGACATGAAGCTGATCGTCTACACGCCGCTCGCCGAGCAGAACTCGATCGCCAAGCTGCAGAAGCTGCTCGATGCGCTGCCGGCCGCGCGGCGCAGCGCGTGAACCATCAAGGCTAGTCTTTCGGCTTCAGCCCGTCGATGAACAGTTGCTCGAGAAACCTTGCGGCATCCTCGAAGCGGCCGTCGCCGCCGCGGTCGGGGCCGAGCACGGCGCGGACCTGGACGTCGAAATCGGCATAATGCTGCGTCGTCGCCCAGATCGAGAAGATCAGGTGCCAGGGGTCGGTGCGGGCAATCTTGCCGGCGCGCATCCAGCCCTTGATGACGTTGGCTTTCTCGTCGACCAGCGTCTTCAACTCACCTTCCAGCATCGGCATGATGCGCGGCGCGCCCTGCAGGATCTCATTAGCGAATAGCCGGCTCTCGCGCGGGAAATCGCGCGCCATTTCGAGCTTGCGCCCGATGTAGTTGCGCAGTTCGGTCAGCGGATCGCCAATGTCGTCGAGTTCGCGCAGCGGCGCCAGCCAGGTGTCGAGAAGCCGTTGCATCAGCGTCTCGTGGATGTCCTCCTTGCGGCGGAAATAATAGAGCAGGTTCGGCTTCGACATGCCGGCGGCTTCGGCGATCTGGTCGATGGTCGAACCGCGAAAACCGTTGGTGGAGAAGACTTCGAGCGCCGCCTCCAGAATGAGCTCGCGCTTTTCCAGCTGGATGCGGGTGCGGCGTGGAGCGGAGCTTTCGACCGCCCCCGTCACCTCGAACAACCTTCGCTGTGAGGAGCGTCTGGACCAATTCTCTGGACCAGTTTTTCCCCGCCCTGTGGAGCGCACTTCGAAAGCCGCATTTCCGCTAGTAATCCCTTGACCGCTGATAAGGCGGTGCTAACGTTTGTCCAACCGGTCAAAAATTTGCGTAGCACGAAAACGCAGCAAAGACCAAGTGTTGGAAAGACCAAGCGTTAGCCGCACCGAAACAGGTTACAAGGGGAAGTCTTGGTCATGTCCAACCGGCTGAAAGTCACGCCGAACGATCTCAGCGCATTCTGGATGCCGTTCACGGCAAACCGGCAGTTCAAGCAGGCGCCGCGCATGATGGTGTCGGCCAAGGACATGCATTACACGACCAGCGACGGGCGCAAGGTTCTCGACGGCACCGCCGGCCTGTGGTGCGTCAATGCCGGCCACTGCCGCCCGAAGATCACCGAGGCGATCCAGAGCCAAGCGGCAGAGCTCGACTATGCGCCGGCCTTCCAGATGGGCCACCCGATCGTGTTCGAGCTGGCCAATCGCCTGGTCGACATCGCCCCGAAGGGCATGGACCATGTGTTCTTCACCAATTCCGGCTCGGAATCAGTCGAGACGGCGCTGAAGATGGCGATCGCCTATCACCGCGTAAAAGGCGAGGGCTCGCGCACCCGGCTGATCGGCCGCGAGCGCGGCTATCACGGCGTCAATTTCGGCGGCATCTCGGTCGGCGGCATCGTCACCAACCGCAAGATGTTTGGCACGCTGCTCGGCGGCGTAGATCACATGCCACACACGCATTTGCCGGAAAAGAACTCCTTCACGAAAGGCGTGCCCGAGCATGGCGCGGAACTGGCCAACGAGCTGGAACGCATCGTCGCCCTGCACGACGCGTCGACCATCGCCGCAGTCATCGTCGAACCGGTTGCCGGTTCCACCGGCGTCATCCTGCCGCCGAAGGGCTATCTGCAGAAGCTGCGCGAGATCTGCACCAAGCACGGCATCTTGCTGATCTTCGACGAGGTCATCACCGGTTTTGGCCGCCTCGGCACGCCGTTTGCCGCCGACTATTTCGGTGTCACCCCGGATATCATGACGACGGCCAAGGGCGTCTCCAATGGCGTCATCCCGATGGGCGCGGTGTTCGTCAAGAAGGAAATCCACGACGCCTTCATGACCGGGCCCGAGCATATGATTGAGTTCTTCCACGGCTACACCTATTCGGGCAATCCGATCGCCTGCGCGGCGGCGCTGGGCACACTCGACACCTACAAGGAAGAGGGGCTGCTGACGCGCGGCGAGGAATTGGCGCCGTACTGGGAGGACGCGCTGCACTCGCTGAAGGGCGAACCGAACGTCATCGACATCCGCAACATCGGCCTGATCGGCGCGATCGAGCTGGCGCCGATCGCAGGCCAGCCGACGAAGCGCGCCTTCTCGGCTTTCGTCAAGGCGTTCGAGCGCGGTGCGCTGATCCGCACCACCGGCGACATCATCGCTCTGTCGCCACCGCTCATCATCACCAAGGGCCAGATCAACGAATTGATCGACCATGTGCGCGAAGTGCTGAGGGCGGTGGACTAGATGCTCCCCAACATGTAGGGCGACGACGGGAACCGTCGTCCTAATGTGAGTAAATGAGAGGAACTTGAATGGCCGCCCCCGGCGAGAATCTGCGAATCAATTCAGACCGTTTGTGGGATTCGATAATGGAGATGGCGAAGATCGGCCCCGGCATTGCCGGCGGCAATAATCGCCAGACCGTTACCAACGAGGATGGCGAAGGGCGGCACCTGTTCAAGCGCTGGTGCGATGAGGCGGGGCTCGAAATGGGCGTCGACGAGATGGGTACGATGTTTGCCCGTCGCGAAGGCACCGACCCCAGCCTGCCGCCGGTGTATGTCGGCAGCCATCTCGATACGCAGCCGACCGGCGGCAAGTACGACGGCGTGCTCGGCGTGCTCGGCGGCCTGGAGGTTGTGCGCTCGCTCGACGATCTCGGCATCAAGACCAAGCACCCGATCGTCGTCACCAACTGGACCAACGAGGAAGGCGCGCGCTTTGCGCCGGCGATGATGGCGTCCGGGGTATTCGCCGGCGTGCTCGATCAGGCCGAAATCTATTCGCATGTCGACAAGGACGGCAAGAAATTCGGCGAGGAGCTCGAACGGATCGGCTGGAAGGGCACCGAAAAGGTCGGCGAGCGCAAGATCCACGCCTTCTTCGAATTGCATATCGAGCAGGGCCCGATCCTCGAGGACGAGGGCATCGACATTGGCGTCGTCACCCATGGCCAGGGACTGAAATGGCTGCAGGTGACGCTGACCGGCAGGGAGGCGCATACCGGCTCTACGCCGATGCCGAAGCGGCGCAATGCCGGGCTCGGCATGGCGCGGGTGATCGAATTGGTGCACGAGATCGCCATGGACTACCAGCCGGACGCCGTCGGCGCGGTCGGCCATATGGAGGTCTATCCGAACTCGCGCAACATCATCGCCGGACGCACCGTCTTCACCATCGACATCCGCTCGCCGGAAAAGGAGGTGCTGGACGCCATGGACGGCCGCATCCGCGAAGGCATCGACACGATCTGCGAGGCGCTCGACATCAAATATCAAATCGATCAGGTCGGTCATTTCGATCCGGTCACCTTCGACGCGGGCTGCGTCAAGGCTGTGCGGGATGCGGCGGAGCGCCTGGGATATACGCATCGCAACATCGTCTCCGGCGCCGGCCACGACGCCTGCTGGATCAACCGCGTCGCACCGACGGCGATGGTGATGTGTCCCTGCGTCGACGGGCTCAGCCACAACGAGGCCGAGGAGATCACCAAGGAATGGGCAACGGCCGGCGCCGATGTGCTGTTCCACGCGGTGGTCGATACGGCAGTGATTGTCGAATGATGGGATAGCTGCCACCTCGCAACGCCGCTCGCAAGAAGCGCGAAAAGAACAAGGGAACAAGAAAATGTCCAAAGTCATCAAGAATGGCACCATCGTCACCGCGGACCGGACATGGAAGGCCGATGTGCTGTTCAGGCACGGCAAGATCGTCGGCATCGGGCCGGATCTGCATGGCGACCATGAGTTCGACGCCACCGGCTGTTATGTGATGCCGGGCGGCATCGACCCGCATACCCATCTCGAAATGCCGTTCATGGGTACCTATTCGGCCGACGATTTCGAGAGTGGCACCCGCGCCGCCCTTGCCGGCGGGACGACGATGGTCGTCGACTTCTGCCTGCCGGCGCCGCGGCAATCGCTGCTCGAGGCCCTGCAGATGTGGGACAACAAGACTTCGAAGGCGTCCTGCGACTATTCCTTCCACATGGCGATCACCTGGTGGGGCAAGCAGGTGTTCGACGAGATGGCCACCGTCGTCGACAGGGGCATCACCTCGTTCAAGCATTTCATGGCTTACAAGGGCGCGCTGATGGTCGATGACGACGAGCTATATTCGTCGTTCCAGCGCTGCGCCGATCTCGGCGCGCTGCCGCTGGTCCATGCCGAGAATGGCGACGTGGTAGCGGCACTGTCGCAGAAGCTGCTGGCGGCGGGCAATAGTGGTCCGGAGGGACACGCCTATTCGCGCCCGCCGGAAGTCGAAGGCGAGGCGACCAATCGTGCCATCATGATCGCCGACATGGCCGGCGTGCCGCTCTATGTCGTGCATGTCTCCTGCGAGCAGGCCCACGAGGCCATCCGCCGGGCGCGCCAGAAAGGCATGCGGGTATTCGGCGAGCCGCTGGTCCAGCACCTGACGCTGGACGAGAGCGAATATTTCAACAAGGACTGGGACCATGCGGCGCGGCGCGTTATGAGCCCGCCCTTCCGCAACAAATGGCATCAGGATTCGCTGTGGGCCGGCCTGCAGGCTGGGTCACTGCAAGTGGTGGCGACCGACCATTGTGCCTTCACCACCAAGCAGAAGCGCAACGGCGTCGGCGACTTCACGAAGATCCCGAATGGCACGGGCGGGCTCGAGGATCGTTTGCCGGTGCTGTGGACGACCGGCGTCAACACCGGCCGGCTGACGATGAACGAGTTCGTCGCGGTGACCTCGACCAACATCGCCAAGATCCTCAACATGTACCCGAAGAAGGGCGCCATCGTCGAAGGCGCGGACGCCGACATCCTTGTCTGGGACCCGAAGCGCAAGAAGAAAATCACGGCCAAGAAGCAGCAGTCGGTCATCGACTACAACGTCTTCGAAGGTTTCGAGGTGACCGGCCTGCCACGCTACGTCTTCTCGCGCGGCGAACTGTCGATCGAGGAAAACGAGGTTAAGGCAAAGCCCGGCCATGGCGAGTTCGTCGCTCGCGAGCCGAACGCGGCGGTCAACCGGGCACTGTCGACCTGGAAGGAAATTTCCGCGCCGCGCAAGGTGGAGCGTACAGGCATCCCGGCGACGGGCGTTTGAGCTTGGCGAGCCACGGAGCGATCATCTCAATGGCCGCGGTGATCCTTGCCGCCGGGCCGGCGGCGGACGTCCTTGCCGGCTCCTTTGGCAATGAGGTCGGTTGCGCTGGTGTACGGCTCGGTTATCAGGACCGCGACGATTATGTCGTGCTGACCGCCGAGGGCGTCGAAACCTATGGCAGCGGCTGCGAGTTCGCACAGCCATTGACGACGACGCCTGGCACCCAGTTGTTGAGCTCCACCTGTTTCGCCGAGGGCGAGGAGGGGACGACCACAGATGTCGTCAAGGTCATCAACAAAGGAGGGGACGGTTTCTTCGTGACCATTCCCGGCCTTGAGGAGATAGGGCCGCTGAAATCATGTTCGTGACGGTGCCGATGACGGCCGCCGCCTCGACCCAGTCCTCAGGCGACCAACCCGTCCAGTTCCGGCAGCAGGACGACGCTTTCCTGTTCGTTGGGATCGGTGCGGGCAATAACCGCCGAGGCGGGGCTGTCGCTCAGATTGGCCGGCAGATGCGGCACACCGGGGGGAATATAGAAAAGATCGCCGGCCTTGACCACGATATGCTGTTCGAGCCGGTCGCCATACCAGGTATGGACTTCGCCGGAGAGCACATAGATCGCGGTTTCATGGTTTTCGTGCATATGCGCCTTGGCGCGGGCGCCCGGAGGCATGGTCAGCAGATGCATGCAGATACCGGAGGAGCCGACTGTTTCGGCGGCGATACCGGCGAAATAGCTCAGGCCCTGCTTGCCTTCATAAGAGCTTTCAGGGCGGATAAGATGGCACGTCGGTTTGGGCGACATCGGGGCAACTCCGGGCGTCTATCTGATGGGACAAGGGCACGTAGAACTGGGGCGCGTAGAACTGGCGCGAGTAGGACTGGGCGAGTGGAAAGCAACATCGGGGTAAAATCAATCGGATTCCGGCCGGTGGCGCAGTGGCCGGAAGCGACAGGCTACGGCCGATGACGGGAGCATCGCCAGCCGTTGTTTCGGCAAGCAAGCTTGGCCTGACCTTCCAGACCAATGACGGTCCGGTGCAGGCGCTGTCGAATGTCGACCTGACCATCGGCAAGGGCGAATTCGTGTCCTTCATCGGGCCCTCCGGCTGCGGCAAGACGACCTTGCTGCGCGTCATCGCCGATCTGGAGAAGCCGACATCGGGAGCCATTTCCGTCAACGGCATGACGCCCGAGCAGGCGCGCCAGCGCCGCGCCTATGGCTATGTCTTCCAGGCGGCCGCACTTTATCCGTGGCGCACGATCGAGCGCAATGTGGCGCTGCCGCTGGAGATCATGGGCCTGTCCAGGGCGGAGCAGGCGGCGCGCATCAAGCGAACCCTCGACCTCGTCAACCTCAGCGGCTTCGAGAAGAAATACCCCTGGCAGCTTTCGGGCGGCATGCAGCAGCGCGCCTCGATCGCACGGGCGCTCGCCTTCGATGCCGACCTTTTGTTGATGGACGAACCGTTCGGCGCGCTGGACGAGATCGTGCGCGACCACCTCAACGAACAACTGCTGGAGCTTTGGGAGCGGACCAACAAGACCATCTGCTTCGTCACCCATTCGATCCCCGAGGCGGTCTATCTGTCGACGCGCATCATCGTCATGTCGCCGCGCCCGGGGCGTGTCAGCGATGTCATAGAATCGACGCTGCCGAAGAAGCGGCCGCTCGATATCCGCGAGACGCCGGAGTTCCTGGCCATCGCGGCACGGGTGCGCGACGGGCTGAGGGCAGGGCACAGCTATGATGATTGAGCGGGATGAGGGTCCTCCTCTCCCCGACGGGGAGAGGGTGGCCGGAGCGAAGCGGAGGTCGGGTGAGGGGGCGGCGCCGACAGATCCAACTAAAAGAAATGTTGGGGCAACCGCTCGTGCCCGAAAGCTCCGGTTTGACGAGACCGAGGCTGAGTACCGGCTTTGGGGGGAACTGAGAGGACGTCATCTCAACGGCTACAAATTTGTGAGGCAGGTGCCGCTTGGCCTTTTCATCGCGGACTTCGTTTGTCGCGAGAAGGGTCTGATTGTTGAAGTCGACGGCAGTCAGCATGCGGATTCTCCAACCGATACGGCGAGAACTGCTTGGCTGAATGGCTATGGCTATTCCGTTCTTCGGTTCTGGAACCATGAAGTTCTGGCCGAACGTCGAGCGGTCCTTGATACGATATTGGCTTGCCTCGACGGAAAGATTTCTACCCCCTCACCCGGCCTCCGCTTCGCTCCGGCCACCCTCTCCCCGTTGGGGAGAGGAGGGCGCCAAGCGCCCGAGGATCGCTAGATGGACTCGTTTCGCGACAAGATCGTTCCCGTGACCTCGATCCTCCTGGGCGTGGTCGTCGTCTGGTACGTCATGGCCGTTGTCCTCAACGCGCCGTTCCAGCGCGATCTCGACCGCCGCGCCAATCTGACACCGGGCATTGTGGAATTCATCGGCAAGACGCTGGCACAACCGAAGCCGACGCTACCGGCGCCACACCAGGTGGCGGTGAATTTTTTCGAAAACACCTTTTTGCGCAGCATCACCTCGAACCGCAGCCTTGTCTACAATGCCTGGGTGACGCTGTCGTCGACGCTGCTCGGCTTTGCCTTCGGCACGGCGCTCGGCATCGTCATCGCCGTCGGCATCGTGCATGTGACGACGCTCGACCGCAGCATGATGCCGTGGATCATCGCCTCGCAGACCATTCCGATCCTGGCGGTGGCGCCGATGATCATTGTCGTGCTGGCGGCGGTCGGCATCACCGGGCTGATCCCGAAAGCGCTGATCTCGACCTATCTGTCGTTCTTCCCGGTGGCGGTTGGCATGGTGAAGGGGCTTCGCTCGCCCGAGCTCACCCATCTCGACCTGATGCATACCTATAATGCCAGTCCCTCGCAGACCTTCTGGAAATTGCGGGTGCCGGCCTCGGTGCCGTTCCTGTTCACCTCGATGAAGGTGGCTGTCGCCGCCAGCCTGGTCGGCGCCATTGTCGGCGAGCTGCCGACCGGCGCCGTCGCCGGCATCGGCGCCAAATTGCTCGCCGGCGCCTACTACAGCCAGACGATCGACATCTGGTCGGCGCTGGTCGCCGGCTCGGTGGTGGCGGCCTTGCTGGTTATGCTGGTCGGCATTGCTGGGCGCCTTGTCGACCGCGCCATGGGCGGGAGGCCGGCATGAGCTCGCTCCTGAGCCTTTCCTCAATCACCCCCCGATCCTGGCAAGGATATGCCGCGCTTATCCTTCTTGTCGGCGCGCTGCTTCTTTGGCCGCTCGTCAGTGCTACGCCCGGTTACGGCATGGCGACTACGGTTTTGATTTTCATTTTGCTGCTCATGGCAATCGAGGCCGACAACTTTCCACCGATGATCGGGGTGGTGTTGCTGTTCCTTGGCGCGCACGGCGCGGCGTGGATGTTGCTCGCCGGCATAACCGGCAATGAGGGCAGCGCTCGTGGCTCCTTCTATCTGCTGCTCGTCGCGGCGTGGTTTTTGGCCTGGCGCTGCGTAACGGTCTTGTCGTCGGTTCGCCCGACGTCGCGCTGGGCGTCAACCGCCTTGCGCCTGATCATTCCAGCCATCTTCGGCGCTTGGATCCTGATCATCTGGGAGGCGGTGACGCGTGGCGCCGGCATTCCCTTCATCCTGTTGCCGCCGCCAAGCGCCATCGGTGCACGCATCGTCGGCTCGCTGCCGGTGCTGGGGGCCGATGTCAGGCAGACCATCTTCAAGGCGGTGATCTTCGGCTATGTCGTGGGCAGCAGCGCCGGCTTCCTCGTTGCCATCGCCGCCGACCGTGTGCCGTTCCTGCGGCGCGGGCTTTTGCCGATCGGCAATATGGTGTCGGCGCTGCCGATCATCGGCGTCGCGCCGATCATGGTCATGTGGTTCGGCTTCGACTGGCAATCCAAGGCAGCCGTGGTCATAATCATGACCTTCTTCCCGATGCTGGTGAACACCGTCGCCGGGCTTACCGCCTCCGGCCATATGGAGCGCGACCTGATGCGCACCTATGCCTCGCGCTACTGGCAGACGCTGTTCAAGCTGCGGCTGCCGGCGGCGGCACCGTTCATCTTCAATGCGTTGAAGATCAATTCGACGCTGGCGCTGATCGGCGCCATCGTCGCCGAGTTCTTCGGCACGCCGGTGGTCGGCATGGGATTCCGCATTTCGACGGAAGTCGGGCGGATGAACATCGACATGGTGTGGGCCGAAATCGCAGTTGCAGCACTTGCGGGTTCGGTCTTTTATGGCGTGGTCGCTCTTTTCGAGAGAGCAATTACGTTTTGGCATCCCTCTGTCCGTGGTGGATAGGGGCGGTGGGTTTAGGGCGCTAACTTCAGAGGGTAAAAACATGAAAAGACTTGTTGTTTCGATGCTGGCCGGCGCGATGTCGCTTGCCGCCTTCCAGGCGATGGCCGCGGATAAGGTGACGCTGCAGCTGAAATGGGTCACGCAGGCACAGTTCGCCGGCTATTATGTCGCCAAGGCCAAGGGCTTCTATGAAGCCGAGGGCCTCGACGTCGACATCAAGCCCGGCGGTCCGGATATTGCACCGGAGCAGGTCATTGCCGGCGGCGGCGCCGACGTCATCGTCGACTGGATGGGCGGTGCGCTGGCTGCGCGCGAAAAGGGCGTGCCGCTGGTCAACATCGCCCAGCCGTTCAAGAAGGCCGGCATGGAGCTGGTCTGCCCGAAGGACGGTCCGATCAAGACAGAAGCCGACTTCAAGGGCCATACGCTCGGCGTCTGGTTCTTCGGCAATGAGTATCCGTTCTATGCCTGGATGAACAAGCTTGGCCTCAAGACCGACGGCGGGCCGGACGGCGTCACCGTGCTCAAGCAGAGCTTTGACGTGCAGCCGCTGATCCAGAAGCAGGCGGATTGCATTTCGGTCATGACCTATAACGAATACTGGCAGCTCATCGACGCCGGCTACAAGCCGGAAGAGCTGACCGTCTTCAACTATTCCGCCATGGGCAACGATCTGCTCGAAGACGGGCTCTATGCATTGGAGGACAAGCTCAAGGATCCGGCCTTCGAGGACAAGATGGTGCGTTTCGTGCGCGCTTCGATGAAGGGTTGGAAATACGCCGTCGACAATTCCGACGAGGCGGCCGGCATCGTCATGGACAATGGCGGCCAGGACGAGAACCACCAGAAGCGCATGATGGGCGAAGTCGCCAAGCTGATCGACAATGCCGATGGCAAGCTCGATCCGGCGACCTACGAGCGCACCGCCAAGGCGCTGCTCGACCAGAAGATCATCAGCAAGGAGCCTACCGGCGCCTACACGACGGCGATCACCGACAAGGCCATCAAATAGAGCTATCAAGCAGGCTCTGCTGGAAGACGAAAAAGGGGCGGGCGACCGCCCCTTTTTAGTGGATGTAAAATGAACGTTACCGGCGGAAACATCCGCTCGCAAAATCGTTGTGCCGGTGCATCCGTCTCAAGGGTGTCACAACGGAGGTTTCCATGCGCATCCAGTCCTTCACGCCGATGCTTTCGGCGCTGGCCATTTCTGCAGCCCTCTTCTCGGTGTCACCGGCCCTGGCCGAAACCGTAAAGATGACGGCGACGCTCGATGGTGCTCAGCAGAACCCGCCCGTCACCACGAAGGGCAAGGGCACCGCCACGCTCAGGTTCAACACCGCTACCAAGAAACTCAGCTGGACGGTTAGATATTCCGGCCTCAGCGGGCCGGCGAAGGCCGCACACATTCACGGCCCGGCGGCAAAGGGTGAAAACGCCGACCCGGTGGTGCCGTTCGAAGGCAAGCTGAAGAGCCCGATCAAGGGTTCGGCGACATTGACCGATGCCCAGGTCACCGACCTGGAGGCGGGCAAATACTATGTCAACATCCACACCGCGGCCCACGCGGACGGTGAGATCCGGGGTCAAATCGAGAAGGCGATGTAGCGCCGGTCATTCTGCCGATAGAGGGGCGGGCGACCGCCCTTCTACCGGATCATGACTTTTCCCGTATCTGGGTCATTGTCCGCGTCGGCGTAATCGCTTCGGGGTCGAGCCTGATCTCGACGATCGACGGCTTGCCGCTAGCACGCGCGCGCTCGAAGGCCGCCGCGAAGTCGGCGGTCTTTTCCACCGTCTCGCCATGGCCGCCATAGGCACGGGCCAAAGCAGCAAAGTCGGGGTTTTTCAGATCGGTGGCGACGACACGGCCGGGATATTCGCGCTCCTGATGCATGCGGATGGTGCCATAAATGCCGTTGTTGACTACGATGACGATGATCGGCAATCCGTATTGTACGGCGGTGGCGAATTCCTGCCCGTTCATCAGGAAACAGCCGTCGCCGGCGAAGGCGATCACGTCGCGGTCGGGGAAAAGCTGTTTGGCGGCGACCGCCGCCGGCGTGCCGTAGCCCATCGAGCCGGATGTGGGTGCTGCCTGCGTGCCGAAACGCCGGAAGCGATGGTAGCGATGCACCCAGGTGGCGTAGTTGCCGGCGCCATTGGTGAGGATGGCGTCGTCCGGCAGCATCGTTTCGAGATAATTCATGATCGGCCCCATCTGCACGGCGCCGGGGCCGCTCTCCGGAGGCGTCGACCAGTCGAGATAGGCGGTGTGCAGCTTCGCTGCCTCCGCCGCCCACACCGGCGTTGCGGCCGGCTTGCGTTTGGCAAAGGCTTCGACGAAAGCGGCAGGCGAGGTATTGATCGCCAGCGCCGGCCGGTAGACGCGGCCGAGCTCGCCGGCGTCGGCATGGATATGGACCAGCGTCTGGTCGGGGTAGGGGCTCTTCAGCAGCGTGTAGTCGGATGACGGCATCTCGCCCATGCGGCCGCCGATCAGCAGCACAAGGTCGGCCTGCTTGATGGCGGTTGCCACTTTGGGATTGATGCCGATGCCGACATCGCCGGCATAGTTCGGGTGGAGATGGTCGAACAGCATCTGGCGGCGGAAGGAGCAGCCGACCGGCAGCGACCAGGCTTCGGCTATCGTCCGCATCTGTGCAACGGCCTGCGCATCCCAGCGCGTACCGCCCAGGATGACGAATGGCCGCTTTGCGTTGTTGAGCAACTCTTCCAGCGCGTCGAGCTCGACTTCGCCGGGCCGCGTCTCGACAGGGGTGTAATGCCCGGCTTCCGGCGCCTCGGCGAGGCTGGTCAGCATGTCCTCGGGCAGCGAAATGACGACCGGGCCGGGCCGGCCGGACGTCGCCACCGCAAAAGCGCGTGTGACGAATTCGGGGATGCGCGCGGCGTCGTCGATCTCGACCACCCATTTGGCGATGTCGCCGAAGAACCTGACGTAGTCGACCTCCTGGAAGGCCTCGCGCCCCTTGGCGTGGCTGGCGACCTGGCCGATGAACAGGATGAGGGGGACTGAATCCTGCATGGCGATGTGGATGCCGGCCGAGGCATTGGTGGCGCCTGGGCCGCGGGTGACGAAGCAGATGCCTGGCTTGCCGGTCAGGCGGCCATGACAGTCGGCCATCATTGCGGCACCGCCCTCCTGGCGGCAGACGATGGTGCGGATTGGCGAATCATGCAGCGCGTCGAGCACCGCCAGATAGGATTCGCCGGGCACGCAATAGATACGGTCCGTTCCGTTGGCTTCGAGCGCATCGACGATGAGTTGTCCGCCGGTCTTCATTTTCCTGACCTCTCCAGTTCGGCAAGGATTTCTTCGGTGTGTTCGCCGAGACGCGGCGACGGCCGTTCATAGACCAGCGGCGTGCCGGACATGACCATCGGCGCGCGCACCGAGGGCAAGAGATTGCCATGGCCGTCATCGAGGTCGAGCCGCATGCCGCGCGCGATGGTCTGCGGGTCGGCAAACATCTGGCCGATATTGTTGATCGGGCTGGCCGGCACGCCGGCTGTCTCCAGCCTGGCCAGCAGCGGGTCGCGATCGAAGACCTTCAGCGCCTCGACCATGTGCTCGCGCAGCTTTGCCCGGTTGGCGACGCGGGCGGGATTGGTGGCGAAGTCAGGGTTCGAAGCCAGCTCATCGAGGCCGACGGCAGCGCAAAACTTTGCGAATTGGCCGTCATTGCCGACCGCCAGGATGATGTGGCCATCTTTCACCGGCACCACCTCGTAGGGCGCGATGTTCATATGCGCATTGCCCATCTGCACCGGCGATTGTCCGGAGACGAGATAGTTGAGGTTCTGGTTGCCGAGCGTTGAGATCTGGGTGTCGTAGAGCGCCATGTCGATATGCTGGCCTTCGCCGGTCTTCTCGGCGTGGCGAAGTGCCGCCTGGATGGCAACGACCGAATAAAGCCCGGTGAAGACATCTGAAATAGCCACGCCCGCCTTCTGCGGTTCGCGGCCGGCTTCGCCGGTGATCGACATCATGCCGGCCATGCCCTGGATGATGAAATCATAACCGGCGCGCGGCGCATACGGTCCCGACTGGCCAAAACCGGTGATCGAGCAATAGATCAGCCGTGGGTTGATTTTCCTCAGGCTGTCATAGTCGAGGCCGTATTTCTTAAGTCCGCCGACCTTGAAGTTTTCGATCAGCACGTCCGAGGTCGCGACCAGCCGGCGCACCGTCTCTGCGCCCTCGGGCGTCGAGAAGTCGATGGCGATGGAGTGCTTGCCGCGGTTGCAGGAATGGTAATAAGCGGCCGAAAGGTTCTCGCCATCATGGCCGATGACGAAGGGCGGTCCCCATTTGCGGGTGTCGTCGCCGCCGTCCGGGCTCTCGACCTTGATCACGTCGGCGCCGAGGTCAGCAAGCAGCTGCCCGGCCCATGGCCCGGCAAGGATGCGTGCGAGTTCGATGACGCGGATGCCTTTGAGCGGAGGCTCAGTCATGGATCACCATGGTTGGTCGAAAGCGCAGCCTCTATCAACCCCGCGCGCCGCTGTCACGGCCCTTGCGATGGGCCAACCGTTACGGCACCCTCAGCACGCGGTCGGCCCAGGCGGCAAAATCCTCCATTATGATGTCTCGGTTGATCTCGTTCAGGCTTTCGTGGCGGGTTTCGGCGTAAACCTTTGAAACGAGATTCGAAAAACCCATCATGTGCATCCGGACGGCAAGATGGCTGACCGCCTTGCCGCCGTCCGAGGCCGGATCCTGCTCGCCTCCGACCAGATTGACGAACAGGTCGCGCCGCACGCCGGAAAAATTGCGGTCGCGGCCGCAATGCAGCGTCATCTTGACGATGTCCTGCCACATCGACACCGATGCGTCCCAGCCGCAGAGCGGGTCGGCGATGTATTTCTCGACTTCGGCGGCATCGCGCGACAGCCAGTCGAAGGGCGTCCGGCGATCGGGCACTGCCTTGCCCCAAGCCCGGAACGTCAGCCGGGGCAGCATGCGCGACGGCACGTCTGAGCCAAGCCGGAACTTTTCCCAGGCAAGCATGCCCAGCGCGATTTGGCCGAGCAGTCCGGCAGAGAAATTGCCGTTCCAGATCGCGGCGGCATGGATGCGCGCCGAGTTGCGGAGGACAAAGTTCAGAGCGACCGACGCGCCCAAGGAGTGACCGAAGGCGATGACCGGCAGGCCGGGCTGTTCCCTGGCGATCAGATCATGGACGGCAGCGACATCGGCGATGACCTTGGCACCTCCATCCGCATCGGCGAACCTGCCAGGTGGCGCGTCGGGCGCCTTGGTGACGCCGTGGCCACGGTGGTCGTGCGCGTAGACCTGGTAGCCGCGCGCGCCGAGGAAATCGGCGAAGCGGGCATAGCGCGCCGCGTGCTCGGCCAACCCGTGATTGATCTGGACAATGGCGCGCGGCTGGCCTGTGGCGTGTTTCACATAAAGGTTGAGCTCGGCGCCGGTCGGCGATGCCAGCATCCTCTGCTTGTCAAATGGCATGTCTCGCTCCCGTCGGCGACTGTTGGGCGACGCAGCGATCGACGTCAAGAGACGTAGGGTACCCATTCGACGCTAGTTGACAGTATGCTGTCAATATGATTACATGACAGCATACTGTCAATTGGCCAGCAGATTGGGGGTATGACTATGAAAACCACCGGGGCCATTTCGCGGCGTGCAATCTTGCTGGCGGGCTTCGCCTTCACGACGGCCACCCTGTTGCCAGGGATTGCTGCGTTCAGTCAGGAAACCAGGGAGATGACCCATGATGACGTCCACCGTTCCAGGCCCGCAAGGCCAGCTTGCCACTTATAGGATCAACGCCGGCAATGGCCTGCCGATCCTGTTCCTGCATGGAGATTGCAGCCGCCCTTCCCACTGGGACCGGGTGATGCAGCTCTCCGTCGAAGGCCGCGAGGCGGTAGCCTTCGATTTTCGCGGCCATGGCGCCTCCGCGCCGGCGCAGGACGGTGACTATGGCTATGACGGCCGTGCAATGGATGTCGGTGCCGTGGCCGACGCGTTTGGCCTGAAGCGGTTTCTCATTGTCGCGCACAGCGGCGGCGGTGGTGTGGCGCTCGCTTATGCCGCCAGCCATGCCGACCGGGTCGCAGGTGTCTTGCTCGTCGACCCGGCGACCAATCCTCGTGCGCTGCCGCAGGCGATTCGCGACGGCTTTGTCCGCGATCTGGCCGGTCCGCAAGGCCGCGATGTCCTGAACGCCTATTACACGTCGATTGCCGGCCCTAACGCGGCTGTTCGCCAGCGTGTTCTGGCCGATGTGGCAGTGGTCGATCCGGCGGCGAGGGCAGGTGTCGGCAAGGCACTGGCCGAATGGAACCCGGAGCCGGCACTCAATGCGTATCGCGGGCCTATGTTCGTATTGGCTACCGAGGCCAGTGACACTCCAGCCGCGCTCTACCGGCTGCGCACGGACATTCCGCGCCAGATCGTGGCGGGCAGCGGCCATTGGGTGATGCTTGACAAGCCCGAGGTCGTAGCCGAAGCCGTTAATAATTTCGTCGCGACCATCGAGGCCGGCCAGAAATGACGACCAGGACCGAAGCGGCAAATGTGTTCACGGAACTCGTGCTTGCCGTGTTCAGGATGAACGGCAGTTTTCTGGATGCGGCCGACCGGCTGGCCGCTCCAACCGGGCTGACGGCAGCGCGCTGGCAGGTTTTGGGTGCGGTTTTGAAGGAGCCGAAATCCGTGGCCGACGTCGCCCGCGACATGGGTCTCGCCCGTCAGAGCGTACAGCGGCTGGCCGACATACTGGCTGCGGAGGGGCTTGCCGCCTATGCCGACAACCCAGCGCATCGCCGCGCCAAGCTGTTGTCGATAACCGATGCCGGCCGGGCAGCGGTCAAGAATATCGGCACACGCCAGCATGTTTGGGCGAACCGCGTTTCGGAGGGTATGGACGCCGACGCGCTAAAAGCCTCGCTTGATCTGCTGCGCACCTTGACAGAACGGGTGGAGGCGGGCGGAGCCTGATCGACCACACGGGAACCGTCTCAATGCGCTGGCGATTGTTTTACGGCCGACGAAAGAAATCGTAATTCTGACATGTCGCAAGTTTCTAGCTTGCGGCGTGAATCACGAGGAGTGCCGGGATGCGGATTTGGGCGATATGGGGGGCGGTGTTTCTTGCGTTTGCTGGCGCAAGCGCGGCGTGGGCCGATGTGAAGATGACCGGCTCTTTCGTCGCCGATGCCGCCTGTCCGGCAACGCAGGCGATCAAGAGCGGCAAGAACCCCGGCAACATCTCGACCGCGGCTGGCCAGAGCTATGATCTGCTGGCCGGCAACAAGGACGCACCAACGCACTATCTCATTCGGGTGCCGGGCGCCGATCCGGAGCGCCGCTGGGTCAAGATCGGCTGCGGTCACGTTTCGGGCGGCAGCGCGTCGACGATGCCGGCTGCACCGGCGCCTGCCGAGCCGAACAAGCCATCGGCGTCCGGAAAGCCGGAATATGTCTTCGCGCTGAGCTGGCAGCCGGCTTTCTGCGAGACCAAATCCAGCAAGGCCGAATGCCGGGCGCAGACCGCCGCCGGTTTCGATGCGACCCACTTCACCTTGCATGGGTTGTGGCCGCAACCGAATGGAAATTTCTATTGCCAGGTCGCGGCAAGCGACAAGACGAACGACGATCCGGCGCACTGGCGGGATTTGCCGCCGGTCACGCTTGACCCGAATACGCGGTCGGAACTCGACCAGGTGATGCCGGGCACCGCATCCGCCCTCGAAAGGCATGAATGGATCAAGCACGGCACCTGCTACGGCAAGAGCCAGCAGGAGTATTTCTCCGACGCTTTGAACCTGATGCGCGCGGTGAACGCGTCGCCGGTACGCGATCTCTTCGCCAACAACATCGGCAAGCAGCTGACATCCGATCAGATCCGCAGCACCTTCGACAGCGCCTTCGGCAAAGGCGCGGGCGACCGGGTCCGCGTATCCTGCGTGGTCGATCCCTCGAGCGGCAGGCGGCTGATCGGCGAGCTGACGCTCGGCTTGACGGGGCCGGTCGCCTCGAACTCCTCGCTCGGTGCCCTGCTGCTTGCCTCGGCACCGACAGCCAAGGCCGGCTGCCCGAAGGGTACCGTCGACGCCGTCGGGTTCCAGTAAACGGGCCGAACGCGACTGTCGCCTTGCGCCGGGGGTGGTATGGTCTTGAGGGCACACATTCGTAGGGGGTGGTGATGAGTGGCATGACGAACGGGGCGCTGGCGCGGCTGGCGTTCTGGGCCAGGGGCATGACGGGGATCCGGGACGGCCATATGGAGTGGCCGGGCTTTTCCTACACCGAAGTGGAGTGGGCGCGCATGACCACGCTGGCCAAACCGATCGGCGGCGGCACCTACCAATTGTTCACGCTGGTCAACGCGGCGATCTTCATCGCCATCGCTTCGCTCGGTATCTTCTGTGTCTTCCTGCCGCTGGCGACGCTGCTGTTCCCGGTACCGGCCGAAACCAGTGCGCTCAAGTTTTCGCTGCTCCTGGCGGCATGCGCCTTGCTGATCATCGGCATCGGCTTGCCGATTTCGCTGCGTCTCTCGACCGCGCTGGTCGCGCCGAAGGCAATGCGGGCCGCGCTTGTCGCCGTGCCCGGCGACCAGATGCTTGCGGCAAAAGTGTCATGGCAGATCAACCGGATCACGCTCGTGCTTTGCGGCCTGCTGGTGCCGGGCATTCTTCTGTTCATCGCCTACGACATCGATGCCGGCCCGGTCATCGCGGCAATGAAATGGCTGGCGATCGGGTTGATGGCGGTTTCGGTTGCGATCGGCGCATGGCAGCGGCGCAAACAATCCTGATTGCGCCAATCCGAGACCAGAGTGAGCGTTACGCGCCGGTGCTGCGCTCCGGCCTGGTCCATGTGTTGCGCCCGTCTGCTTCGTTGCCACCCGGTTCGCCGACAACACGATCGCGTCCGGTCGATTTGGCCTTGTAGAGACGCTGGTCGGCCAGCGCAAAGAGATCGGCAAGGCAACGGGTCGTCTCGCTGACCGTCGAGATGCCGGCGCTGACGGTGATGTCGAACCGGCTGGTGCTCGCAGACGTCTTGACCGCTTGCCTGACGGTTTCGCCCAGCAGTCTGGCGAGCGGCTGTGGACGCCAGCAGAGGATGGCGAATTCCTCACCGCCGATCCTGAACAATTGATCTTCGGTCCCGACAAGTTCGCCAAGCAAAATCGCCAGGGCTTTCAGCACCTTGTCGCCCTCGGCGTGGCCGAAGCGGTCATTGATCGATTTGAAGTGGTCGACATCGATGATCAGCAGGCTGAGCGGCTTGGCGGTCCGTAGGCTGGTTGCCACGGAGGCCTCGCCATCGCTGTCGAAGCGACCCCTGTGCAGTAGGCCGGTGAGGCCGTCGCGACCGACGTGCTCGACCAGGGCCTCATAGCGCTCGCGATAGGTCAGCGTGTCGAAAATGTCGGAAAGCCCGCGCGGCGCCGGCACCTGCCGCGCCTCGAACCATCTGATGTAGGCGACCAGCATGGTGCTGTAGACCAAGGCCGCTGCCACCTTGGCGAACCAGCCGCCGAAGAACACCGCGACCGGCGCCCCGGTGACGAAATGCAGCGCCGTGAAAAAGCCTGCCTGGTCGAAGGTGAGCACGCACGCGACGGAGACCAGGATGCGGGTGAAAAGCGCTTTGCGCAGATATTTGCCGAGCTTTTCATAGAGCAGGATGATCAGGATGGCGTCGACGAACAGCAGCGTCGTGCCCCACACCATCAGCCAGCCCATCTCGTCGATGAAGCCGATGTCCGGAAGCTTGCCGTCGGGCAGCGGTGCGATGTCGTGCAGGCGCAGGATCAGCACGAGCCCGATCATCAGGGCATTGCCGAGCAGCAGGCCGTAGATGGGCTGGCGGACGGTTGCCGCGTCCTCCTTGATGTAGAGCAGGAGAAGCATGACCAGCTTGCCGGAAAACAGCACAGCCGAACCCGGCGACACCATGCCGAACGGCAGCGCGACGTAGAAGACGCTGGCGAGGTAGGTTTCCAGGAAATGCATAACGCCAAGGGCGCAGACAAAGACGCCGAGGCCGATGCGGCCTCTGAACCGGAAAAGCGTGACCATGATGCCGAAATAGAGAACCGCTTCGGCAAAAAGCAGGAAACTGTTCAGCACGGCCCGATCTCTCTCCCCGAAATCGCGGCTGCCAGCGATTTCCCATCCAACACTGTTTTGACGCGGAATGGTTAACCGGAGCTTTCGCCCGGGCGCCGGCACGAAATGAAGCGGCTAAGCGTTCGCGGTGCGACCAATTCCGCCTGGGACCAAAACTGTTTGCCGTTCGGGGCCGCATCGCTTACATAGCGCCCAACTTCCATTCAATCCGACATCAGTCGACTTTTCAGGGAAAGCGCGCGTGGCACGCCAGTTCATCTATCACATGGCCGGCCTCAACAAGGCCTACGGCACCAAGAAGGTGCTCGAGAACATTCATCTGTCCTTCTACCCGGACGCCAAGATCGGCATCCTCGGCCCCAACGGCGCCGGCAAGTCGACGATTCTCAAGATCATGGCCGGCATCGACAAGGAGTGGAGCGGCGAGGCCTGGCTGGCCGAAGGCGCGACCGTCGGTTACCTGGCGCAGGAGCCGGCGCTCGATCCGAACAAGAATGTGTTCGAAAACGTCATGGAAGGCGTTGCCGCCAAGACCGCGATCATCGAGCGCTACAACGAATTGATGATGAACTATTCCGACGAGACGGCGGACGAGTCGGCCAAGCTGCAAGACGAGATGGACCGGCTCAATCTGTGGGATCTCGAGCAGCAGGTCGAGATGGCGATGGAGGCACTCGGCTGCCCGCCCAAGGAGGCCGATGTCACCAAGCTGTCGGGCGGCGAACGCCGTCGCGTCGCGCTCTGCCAGCTCTTGCTGCGCCAGCCCGACCTTCTGCTGCTGGACGAGCCGACCAACCATCTCGACGCCGAGACGACGGCGTGGCTGGAAAAGCATCTGCGCGCCTATCCGGGCGCGGTGATGATCATCACCCACGACCGCTACTTCCTCGACAATGTCACCGGCTGGATCCTCGAGCTCGATCGCGGCCGCGGTATCCCGTACGAAGGCAACTACACCAAATATCTCGAAGCCAAGGCCAAGCGGCTCAAGCAGGAAGGCCGCGAGGACGATGCGCGCCAGCGGGCGATCGGCCGCGAGCGCGAGTGGATCCAGTCCAGCCCGAAAGCCCGGCAGACCAAGTCGAAGGCCCGTATCCAGGCGTTCCAGGATCTGCTGGATGCGGCCGACAAGCGGCGTCCGAGCGATACGCAGATCGTCATTCCGCATGGCGAGCGGCTCGGCAATGTGGTGATCGAGGTCGAGGACCTGTCGAAGGGCTTTGGCGACACGCTTTTGATTGACGATCTCGAATTCAAGCTGCCGCCCGGCGGCATCGTCGGCGTCATCGGCCCGAACGGCGCGGGCAAGACGACGCTTTTCCGCATGATCACCGGCCAGGAAAAGCCCGATGCCGGCACCATCCGCGTCGGCGAGACGGTCAAGCTCGGTTATGTCGACCAGAGCCGCGACGCACTCGACCCGACCAAGACGGTCTGGGAAGAGATCTCGGGTGGCGCCGAAGTGGTCAAGCTCGGCAAGTTCGAAGCCAACACCCGCGCCTATTGCGCGTCGTTCAATTTCCGCGGCGGCGATCAGCAGCAGAAGGTCGGCAACCTGTCCGGCGGCCAGCGCAACCGCGTGCATCTGGCCAAGATGCTGAAGACCGGCGGCAATGTGCTGCTGCTCGACGAGCCGACCAACGATCTCGATACCGAAACGCTGGCCGCACTTGAAGACGCGCTCGAGAGCTTCGCCGGCTGCGCCGTCATCATCTCGCACGATCGCATGTTCCTCGATCGTCTGGCGACGCACATCCTCGCCTTCGAGGGCGACAGCCATGTCGAATGGTTCGAAGGCAATTTCGAGGACTACGAGCAGGACAAGATCCGCCGGCTTGGGCCCGATGCCGTCAATCCGCACCGCATGACGTATAAGCGGCTGACGAGGTAGGGTCTCGATCCGTTGCGGGCGATCGTCGTTTGGCCTAAATTGATCGGATGGAGTTGCCCATGATCACGGTCAAATTGCCGCAAAAAGCCGAGAAGCTGCTGGCCGATATTGCCAGGGCCAGCGGCCGTACGATCGATCAGGTCGCAGTTGAAGCGATCCTCGAAACCATTGAGGATTGGCAGGATGCCAGGATTGCGGAGGAACGCCTGAGGGATGACGACGGCGTACGCATTCCGTTGGAAGAGGTGATCCGGAAGCTTGAACTTCGCGAAGTCGAGGAGCGGCACAAGAAACCTGCCGCTGAATGAGTTGGCAGGTCGAGTTTACGCGAGCCGAAAAAGACATTGAAGGGCTTTCACCGAAGGACTAGCGCCGTGTCCTAGAATTCCTGTATCAAAGAGTTTCTGTGCACCCCAATCCAAGAGCACTCGCCAAACGGCTGACTGGGACCAAGGAAGCTTGGCGGTTTCGCGTCGGCGACTACAGAATCATTGCCCAGTTTCAGGACAGCCGGCTCGTCGTGCTGATCGGGAGATAGGCAACCGTCGCGAGATCTATCGATGAATAACAGCATAGCGGCAAAGGCAAAACCCGACTGGTCCGCCGCACTCTACCTGAAATTCGAGGATGAGCGCACGCGGCCGGCGCGCGACCTCCTAGCGCAGGTGCCAGTGCCGGAACCGCGCCGGGTGGTGGACATTGGCTGTGGGCCGGGCAATTCGACCGAATTGCTGGTCGAGCGCTGGCCGCAGGCACAGATCAGCGGCTTCGATACCTCGCCCGACATGATCGAGAAGGCGAAGGCGCGCCTGCCCGGCGTCACCTTTGCCTTGGCGGACGCGGCGACGTGGCAGCCGGCCGAACCGGTCGACGTGATCTTCGCCAATGCAGTGTTTCAGTGGCTACCGGAGCATCCGGCTGTGTTCCAGCGGCTGATAGGATTTTTGGCGCCCGGCGGCGCGCTTGCCGTGCAGATGCCGGACAATATGGGCGAGCCTTCGCACCGGCTGATGCGGGAGACCGCGGCCGAGATGCCGTTCACTGAAAAGTTCGAGCGTGCGGCCCGCGCGCCGCTGCCGCCTGTCGCGTTCTATTACGACCTTTTGTCGCCATTCTCGGATCGGCTCGATATCTGGCACACGATCTACAACCATCCGCTGGCCGATGCCGAGGCGATCGTCGAATGGGTGAAGTCGACGGGGCTGAAGCCGTTCCTCGATCCGCTCGACGAAGGCGAGCGGCAGCTTTTCCTGAAGCGCTACACGGCCAGGATCGCCGAAGCCTATCCGAAAACGGCAAGCGGCAAGGTGTTGCTGCGCTTTCCCCGTGTCTTCATCGTGGCGCGGCGTTCTGCTTAGAAACTCTTAGCTACACCCAAAAACAGCCAGCAGCGGATGCTTGACCGGCTTTCGCCGTCATGCGCATCTCGCTGGGGCGGGGATGGCGGCCCTCATGGGCCATGGGGGGTGGATGATGACACTGAAAACGCTCATTTTCGGCGGCAGCATTTGTGCGGCCGCTGTGCTTGCCTTTTCGATATCGGCGCAGGCCAAGCGAGCGCGCTGCTTCACCAGCGATGACGGGTATTTCTCCTGCAGCTATCGGGCGCTGGATGATGCCGGCAGCTTTCGCATCTCGGCGCCGGGCTATCCGACTTACGTCCTGGAGATCGACGACCCGGGTTTTGCCTACGGCTATGTCAATCTCGGCCAGCGCAACGTGCCGCTGCCCGGACAATTCGTGCGCAGCAATGATGACGGTGCCTGCTGGAACAACCCGCAGACCAATACCAAGCTCTGCGCCTGGTAAAGACCCGTTCCAGGGACTTGATTTAAGCCGGCATAAACTGGCTAGGTGCAAAAAGAGGTTGCGCCGAGCTTTTGCGGCGTCGACATGAAGCCGCAACGCCTGCGCACGGGACGAACTGGAAATGCATCGCGTCATCATCAGCGGCATCGGCGTTGAAATCCCCGAAGCGTCGATCACCAATGAGGAGCTCGTCGCCAGCTTCAACACTTGGGTGGACATGGAGAACGTCCGGCGCGAGGTCTCGGGCGAGCCGCTGCTGCAGAAATCGGACAGTGCCTTCATCGTCCACGCCTCGGGCGTCGAGACCCGCCATGTCATCGAACGGGAAGGCATCCTCGACCCGACCCGCATGGCGCCGCGCTTCCCGGCGCGGCCCGACGATGCGCTGTCGCTGGAGGCCGAGTTCGGCATCGCCTCGGCCAGCAAGGCGCTCGATCATGCCGGGCTGAAGCCTGGGGACATCGACCTGGTGATCTGCTCGGCCTCGCACCATCAGCGGCCCTATCCGGCTATCGCCATCGAAATGCAGCAGGCGCTGGGCACGAGAGGCGCCGGCTTCGACATGGGGCTTGGCTGCTCTTCGGCGGCGGCCGCATTGCACATTGCGGTCAATCTGGTGCGGGCAGGAGCGCATAAACGCGTACTGGTGACGACGCCGGAGATCATCACGGGCCACCTCAATTTTCGCGACCGGCAGACGCATTTCATCTTCGGCGACGCGTCCGTGTCGATGATCGTCGAAGGGCTCGCCCAGGGCGAGAAGCGGTCGGGGCGTTTCGAGGTGCTCGACACGCGTGCCTGGACGCAGATGTCGAACAGCATCCGCACCAATCTCGGTTACTATACCCGCGCCACCCAGGACGATCCGTACATGATCGATCTGGAAGGCAATCTGATCAAGCAGATCGGCAACAAGGTGTTCAAGGAAGTCACCGTCGCCGGCCACAAGTTCATCGTCGAATTCCTGGCCGAACACGGGCTGACACCGCAAGCGATCCGGCGCTTTTGGCTGCATCAGGCAAATGCGCGGATGAATGCCATGATCCTGAAATTGTCGTTCGGCCATGACGTCGACCATGACCGCGCGCCGATGGTGCTGGAGCGCCTCGGTAATACTGCCGCCGCCGGTGCCATCATCGCCTTGTCGGAGAACCATGCCGATATGAAGGCCGGCGACTACGGCCTGCTCTGCGCCTTCGGCGCCGGCTACTCGATCGGCGGCGCGCTATTGCGCATGCTCTGACCATTTCGGCGCGAACGGAACCAGCATCGGAACCCCGCCGGGCATAGTCACATCAGTCCGCTTGATCGGAGCATCAGCGCTTTCGACTGGACCCGATGAGCTACCGAGGCTAATTGCGCGTATCACGCGAGGAACGAACCCATGCCGGATCTTTTCCCCGAGGCCGAAAATCCGGTCGAGATCGTGCCGGCGCGAAAGCTCACCGCCAAGGTGGCCGCGCTTTATCTCGCGCCGTTCGATCATTTCGAGACACGAGCCATCGATACCTTGCAGCTTGGCTTCGACGGCATTGAAGGCGATTTCCACGCTGGCACGACGCGGCGCTCCGGCGGACGGGAACCCTGGTATCCGCGTGGCACCGAGATGCGCAACGAGCGGCAATTGTCGATCGTGGCGGCGGACGAACTGACCACCGTCGCCGAACGGATGGGCATCGCCGAGATCAAGCCGGAATGGATCGGCGCCAATCTCCTAATCGAAGGCCTGCCGCACCTCTCGATGCTGCCGTCCGGCGCGCTGCTGTTCTTCAAAGGCGGCGCGACTGTCAAGATCGACGCGCAGAACGGGCCTTGCCGCATCGCCGGGCGATCGGTCGCCGAAAATGCCGGGATGGCCGATCACGAGGCCGGCGCGCTGCTGTTCGCGAAAGCGTCGAAGCGTTTGCGCGGCCTCGTCGCCTGGGTCGAGAAGCCCGGCACGATCACGGCCGGCGAGGAGATTTCGGTGCGCGTGCCAGAACAGTGGATTTACCGGGCCTGAAGACTAAAATCTTAGAGGATCAGGGATTGTCTGTTTGTAGTTGGCTGCTGAAACAGCTTCCAATCCATCGCCTTGTTTGGCCGTTTTCTTTGTTCGCCGCAATTTCGTCACCGCAATTCTTGCAACGATAGATGCCGGAATTCGGTGGCTTGCTGCCTGGCGACCATTCGTTGTCGTAAGCAACGCTGTCTTCTTGTGCCGCAAGCTCGGTGTTATCATAACAGTTTCAGGCGTGGCCGCGTTTCATCCGCGCCTGCTTAAGGATGGCGCGCCAGCGGATCATGGCGAAGGGAATAGGCTCGTTGTTGTTGGCAATGTGGAAGATCTCGTTGTTGAGGTTCTTCAGCGAGCGCCAGAAATCATAGTCGGTGATGCGTGGGTCAGCCGCCAGCCTGTCCGCCTCGACCTTGATGTCGGTTTTCATGCACGTTCCCCGAACCGCTGCTGCTCCGCCGCCCGTATCGCAATTCGATGCGGATGGTTTTCCAACGCCGCGCTGAGTCGTTCAACGTCTCAATTCGGCTTGTTCACGTTAAAACCTCGGTAAGGTTAACGGCGGTTGGGTTGCGGTTCAAGCCGGCTTACGACGAATACCGATCGAGCGGCCGGCGCGCTCCGGCATCGGCAGGGCGGCATGGGCGGCGCGCATCGCTTCCACTCTGGCAAGGACGTCGGCGGGGAAGGGCGCCACCTTCGGGCCAGCCATGTCGACATGCAGCGACAGCGTTTCAGACGTGGCGGCAAGCCAGCCGTCGACATGGCGGATTTCCTGATAGGCCCTCAGCCGCTTGTCGTCATGGTCGAGGAGTTGGAACGAGACCGTGACCTTGTGGTCGAGATGCAGCTCCTGGACGTAGCAGACATGGACTTCCGCGGTGTAGATGGTCAGCCGCCGTTCCCTTACATAGTCCATCCCCATCCCCATCATCTCGAAGGCTTCGTCGGAGCAACGGTCGAAAAGCACGTTGTAATAGGCCATGTTGAGATGGCCGTTGTAATCGATCCAGGCCTTCTCGATCTCCATGGCGCGAGAGAGGAAAGGGGCGGGGATGGGCATCGGAAACTTCCTTCTCGTCATGCCGGGATGAGCGTGGACTGGACAGAGCGTGGTTGGTGAGACTACGCATCCCTAGATGCAGAACAAGGGTGGACGCTGGTCCATTCGCGGAGGAATCGATGGCCCTAAGCGACCTCAACCCGGTCGAACGCAACGAGGAAGGCATTGCCGCCGTGCTCGGCATCCTCAAGCAGCGGCTCGGCGAGCGATTCCAGATCGGCCAGGCGATCCGCGCCCAGCACGCGCACACCACAACCTATATCCCGACGCAGGCGCCGGACGGCGTCGCCTTTGCCGAGACGACGGAGGAGGTGCAGGAGATCGTGCGTGCCTGCGCGGCACATCGCGTGCCGGTGATCGCCTTTGGCGTCGGCTCTTCGCTCGAAGGTCACACCAATGCGCCGGGCGGCGGCATCTCGCTCGATACGTCACGCATGAACCGCATCATCGCGGTCAATCCGCAGGACCTCGATTGCATCGTCGAGCCCGGCGTGACGCGCGAGGACCTCAACCGGCATCTGCGCGACACCGGCCTGTTCTTTCCGATCGACCCGGGCGCCAACGCTTCGCTCGGCGGCATGGCGGCGACACGGGCGTCGGGCACCAACGCCGTGCGCTACGGCACGATGCGCGACAACGTCCTGTCACTGACGGCGGTGATGGCCGACGGCGAAGCGGTTACGACCGGAAAGCGCGCCAAGAAAAGCTCGGCCGGCTATGATCTGACGCGGCTGCTGATCGGCTCGGAAGGTACGCTTGGCATCATCACCCAGCTGACCTTGAAGCTGCAGGGCATTCCGCAGGCGATTTCGGGCGGCGTCTGCCCGTTTCCCAGCGTCGAGGCGGCCTGCAACGCGGTGATCGCGACCATCCAGATGGGCATTCCGGTGGCGCGCATCGAATTGGTCAATGCGCTGCAGATGCGAGCGATGAAGACCTATTCGAAGCTCGACTATCCGGAGAGCCCCTGCCTGTTCGTCGAGTTCCACGGCAGCGATGCCAGCGTCGCCGAACAGGCCGAGACTTTCGGCATGATCGCCGAGGAAAATGGCGGCGGCCCGTTCCTGTGGACCAGCATCGCCGAAGAGCGGACAAAATTGTGGAAAGCCAGGCACGATGCCTACTGGTCATCGCTGACGCTGCGGCCGGGCGCCAAGGGCCTGTCGACCGATGTCTGCGTGCCGATCTCGCGCTTTGCCGAATGTGTCACCGAGACCGAGGCGGATATCGCCGAGATGGGCCTGATCGCACCGATCGTCGGCCATGCCGGCGACGGCAATTTCCATGTATTGGTGCTGATGGACGTGGACGACCCGAAGGAGATCGCATTGGCGGAAAAATTCGTGGCGCGGCTCAATATGCGCGCCATCGCCATGGACGGCACCTGCACTGGTGAGCATGGCATAGGGCAGGGCAAGATCGGCTTCCTGCGGCATGAGCTCGGTCATGGCGTCGACATCATGCGCACGATCAAGCAGGCGCTCGACCCGCTGAATATCATGAACCCGGGCAAGATATTGCCGGCCGAATAGTGGAAGAAGATCCAGATGGTCCCTGGCTTGACCGCACCACCATTTGGATCGAGACTCCAAGGACCTGAGAGGCAGGCAGGCGTCACAGACGGAGGAATGGTGTCATGGCGATTTCACGCAAGGAAGAGGCTCGGGCGCTGAGCGCCGACGAACATGCTCTCGTCGAGAAGTCGCACCATCCAGCAGTGCAGCATCTTGCCGACGCCGAACTCGCCAGCCTGGTCAAGCTCCTAAGGGAGCGGCGCGACAAGGCCCAGACCGAGGCGCATCGCCGCCGCCGCGAAATGCGCGGCAAGGGTGCGCCAAAGGGCGCCGGCGCCTCGAAGGCCGATGAAGGTTCGCAGTTGAAGCTGGCGGTTCTGGCGATGACCATGCGGCGGCTCAATGGCGAGGCCGAACGCCGCCGCCAGTTGGCAGCGCGTGTTTCGCTGGTCGAGAATGCACGCAAGGCGCTGTCCATGAAGCAGGGCGCTGCGGCAGACGGTCCCGAGTTCAACACGCGCACCGCGCACAAAGGCGTGCGCGCGATCGTGAGCCGGCGGCCCGAGAATCTGATCCGGCCGATGGAACTCGGCCGGCAGCGGCAGGCGGCAAAGTTGGCGCAGGCAAAGCGCGACGCGCGCTGAGTTTTCTTGGCCGCCTTCTTTTGCCCTGGACGCCTGTCTGGCGGGAATTGCCTCTTTATCGACACGCTGATGCGGGTAGAGTGCGGCTGATTTTCAATCAACCGCTTCGGAGTTCATGCTCGCACGCCTGTTCGTGATCTTCGGTGGGCTTCTCGTGCTGGTGCTGTGTGCGGCGCTGGTGGTGCCGTACTTTGTCGACTGGACGGGTTATCGCGCCGATTTCGAACGCGAGGCGAGCGCCGTTCTTGGCCGCAAGGTGACCGTGCGAGGCGATGCAACGGCAAGGCTGCTGCCGTTTCCCTCGGTGACCTTTTCCAACGTCGCCGTCGCCGGTGGCCCCAACGGCCAGCCGGCGATGACCGTCGAAACCTTTTCGATGGATGCAGAACTCGCGCCATTCCTGCGCGGCGAGGTGCTGATCTTCGACATGCGCCTGGTGCGGCCGAAGGCGACGATCGACATCGCCGCCAACGGCACGGTCGACTGGACGATACGGCCGTCCTCGCCGTTCGATCCCGGCCAGATCTCCATCGAGAAGCTGACGGTGACGGAAGGACAGATCGCGCTCAGCCACGCCGCCGGCGGCCGTAGCCATCTTATTTCCGAGATCAACTCGACGATCTCGGCCAAGTCGCTGGGCGGCCCCTGGCGGATGGACGGCTCCCTGTTGCTGGACGGGTTGCGGACCACGATCGCCGCTTCCACCGGCAAGGCCGAACCGGACGGGCAAATGCGGCTCAGGCTCAAAGCCGGTCCGGATGACTATCCGCTGGTCATCGAGACTGACGGCAATGTGGGCCTCGTCGAGGGCGCCGCGGTCTATTCGGGCCAGTTCAAGATATCGGGCGCAGACCAGACTGTAGCGCAGTTGCGCGGCACCGACGGCGAGGCAGTGAAAGTCAGCGCCGGCAAGCCGGATCCGGGGTTCAGGCTGAACGGCAAGTTTTCGCTCGACCACCAGGAGCTCGGCGTCGACGAATTCCGCTTCGAGACCGGACCGCTCGACAATCCCTACACCGCCGATGGCAAGGCTGCGGTCGACCTTGGGCTGAAGCCGCATTTCTCGATCAAGGCCAATGGCGCACAGGTGCAGTTCGACGAGGCCGTGGGGGCGGCGGCCGGTGCCGGATTGACGCTGTCCGAGCGGGTGGCGGCGCTGGAGCAGGCGCTGCTCGATCTGCCGAAGCCGACCATACCGGGCACGGTCGAGGTGAGACTGCCGGCGGTGGTGGCAGGCGACACGACGGTTCGCGACGTGCATCTGTCCGCCGAACCGGCCGAGGGCGGCTGGGCGGTGAAATCGCTGGCCGCCACGCTGCCCGGCCGCGCCAAGCTGGAAGCCAATGGCATGGTCAGCGTCGAGGATCATTTTGGATTCACCGGATCGCTGCTTCTGGCTGTGGCGCAGCCCTCCGGCTTTGCCGCCTGGCTGTCGAAGGACGTCGACGAGGCGATCCGCCGCTTGCCGGCCGCCGGCTTCAAGGCAAAAGTAGATTTGAGTGAAAAGCACCAGGCCTTCAGCGATCTCGAACTCATCCTCGGCAAGGCGAAGTTCTCCGGCCGCATCGATTCCACCCAGCCCGAAGACACAAGGCCATCGGTGCTGATGCAACTGGAAGGTGGCGAACTCGACGTCGATGGACTCGCCGCCTTCGCCTCGATCTTCGTCAGCGACAAGGGAGCCAACCGCTTTTCCGACCGCGACCTCGATTTCCAGATCAAGGCCGGGCCGGTCAGCGCAGGTGGGTTGACCGCCGATAGCGTCGACACCGCGCTTAGATTGCGCGACGGGCTGCTTGAGATCGACCGCCTGTCGGTCGGCGGACTTGCCGGCGCCTCTATCAGCGCCACCGGCCGGATCAAGGACTTCCCGGCGAGCCCGACCGGGAAGCTCGACGCCTCGGTGGTCGCCGTCGACCTCAAGCCGCTGATCGACGTCGCCGTCCGGCATTATCCGGACAATGCGGTGCTGAACGGGTTGGCGGCGCGGGCCGCTGCCTATCCGGAGCTGTTCCAGGATGCGCGTATCGACGCCGTCACGAGTGCCGCAGACAATGGCGACGGTACGACGGGACTGGCAATGAGCGCACAGGGCAGGGCCGGTGGTTCGGCCTTTTCGGCGTCGCTGTCCGGCAAAGGGGCGCTCGACCGGCCCCTCGAAGCGCCGGTGACGTTGACCTTCAATGCCCGGAACGCCGACGCCACCGCACTTCTGGCGCTTTACGGGTTGCCGGCGCTGCCACTCGGCATGCTCGGCGAGGCGACCACCGACGTCTCGGCCAAAGGCACACTTGGCGGCGGCCTGGCGACACGCTTCAGCCTGGCCGGCAACGACTTCAAAGCTGGTTTCGACGGGACAGTTGCCGACACGCCTCAGGGCGCGGCCGCCAAGGGCAAGGTCAGCCTGGAAACGGCCGACATCGAGCCATGGCTGATGACGACCGGCGTCGGCCTGCCTGGCATGGGGACCGGCATGTCGACGTCGCTTGCTGCCGATGCCGACTACGGCAATGGTCTTTTGGTGCTGAGCGGCCTCAACGGCGCCGTCAACGAAGCGGCGGTTTCCGGTGACGTAAATATCGACGTCAAGGAGGGGCTGCCGCATCTTGCCGGCGCGCTGTCGCTGGACGAGCTGGACCTCGATCCGATGGCGGTGATGCTGTTCGGCGACCAGGCCTTCCTCGTCAATGACGGGGCCTGGCCGACGGCACCGTTCAGCCAGAAATCCAGTTTGCCATTTACCGCCGATCTCGATCTGACGGCGGCGTCGCTTGCCGCCGGCCCGCTTGCCACCGCCTATGACGCTGCGCTTTCGCTGCAGCTCGACCAGGAGGGCATCCGTGTTTCCGACCTCAAGGCAAAATTCCTCGGCGGCGAGTTGAGTGGCCTGTTCGAGCTCAAGAACAATGACGGCACCGGGCTTTTCTCCGGTCAGATGAAACTCGCCGGCTCCGATCTGGCAGCCGTGCTGCCGGAGGCCGGTTTCAGCGGAAGCGGCGATTTCTCGACGGCGCTTTCGACCAGCGGCAAATCGGTCGACGCGATGGTCGCGGCGCTGTCCGGTTCCGGCACGGCGACGCTGAAGGGCATGACTATTGCCGGCTTCAATCCCGATGCCTTTGGCGCATTCATCGCCAAGGCCGACGCGATAGGGCGCGATATCGACGCGTCGAAGACTGCCGGCTTCGTGCCGCAGATCGCCGCGGCGGGAAGTTTTCCGGCGCAGGACACCGATATTGCCTTCACCATCGCCGGCGGCACGCTGAGGGCGCCACCGGTCAAATTCGAAAGCCCGGGCGCGACGCTGTCCGCCGACATCACCGCCGATCTGAATACCAGCACCGTCGATGCCAAGGGCGAGATCGCCTACCGACCCGGCGACGAGGCGTTGGTCGGCTCCGAACCAATTTTGAATTTCAGCGTCGACGGTCCGTTCGGCGCCATCAAACGGCAGTTCGACAGCGAGCCACTGGCACAGTTCCTGACCCAGCGTGCGCTGGAAAAGGAGCAGCAGCGGGTCGAAGCCATGCAAGCCGCGCTGCTCGAGAAACAAAGGCTGCGGCGTGAGGTGCGCTACTACGCTGCCCTGCAAACCGAGCGTGAAAGAGCGGCGGAGGAACTGCGCAGGCAACAGGAAGCAGCGCGGCTGAAGGCCGAGGCCGACGCCAAGGCAAAGGCCGAAGCTGAGGCGCAGGCCCAAGCCGAAGCGGAGGCGAGGGCGCAGGCTGAAACCAAGGCGAAGGCTGAAGCGGACGCTAAGGCACAGGCCGAAGCCGAGGCTCAGGCCCAAGCCGAAGCGGAGGCGAGGGCGCAGGCTGAAGCCAAGGCGAAGGCTGAAGCGGACGCCAAGGCAAAGGCCGAAGCTGAGGCGCAGGCCCAAGCCGAAGCGGAGGCCAGGGCGCAGGCTGTAGCCAAGGCGAAAGCGGATGCAGCGGCGAAGGCCGAAGCCGAGGCCAGGGCGAAAGCCGAGGCGGCTGCAAAGGCCAAAGCGGATGCCGAAGCCAAAGCCGAGGCGGCGCAACAGGCTGCCGAGGAAGCAGCGCAGGCCGAAGAACAGCAACGCCAGAGGGCGGAAGAGGCGTTGCGGATCGCCTCGGAAGAGAAGGCAAAGCTCGACGCCGAACGCAAGGCCGCGGCGGAGCAAGCGCAGAAAGCAGAACGTGCGCCACCGGCCGCAAATAACGTGCCACCCTCAGTGCCGCCCCCGCCAAAGCTCAAGTTCGATCCCTCGTCGATCGACGATCTGCTAAAATCGCTGAATGGCGGGTGACGGCGCATCCCTTATGCGCCGCGTCCAGCAAGCAAGCGCTTCAGCATCGGCTCGATCCGCCCGAGTTCGTCGAGATGAGCGGCTGACAGATCGGCGAGACTGTCGTCGGCGCGGTCGGTCAGCCGCAGCAGCACGCGGCGGTGGTCCTCCTCGTCGTGGTCCCTCGCGACGAGCCCGGCTTCGCAAAGACGGTTGCCTATCCGGATGAGTATCTCGAGGGCCCCTCCGACAAGCTGCTGATGGCGAACGTGTCCCATTTGCCCGTCGTCACGCGAGAAAATGCGCGGCTGGTGGGCTATGTCGGCTGGAAGGACCTGATGCGTGTCAGATCGAAGAAGCAGGCCGAAGAACGCGACCGCTCGGCTTTGCTGGGCTTCCGTATCCGGCGCAGGAAACAAAATAGCGTTGCCTGAAGGCTACAACTTGCGGCGCTTGGCCCAGTCCAGCACATAGAGCCTGAGCGCCGAGGAGAGGTTCGCATCGCGCGGGCGGCTCTCGTCGATTTCGGCGACAAGCGCGGCGAGCGTCAATTTTCGCGCGGCCGCGATGGCGACCAGGTCGTCGTAAAAAGGCTTTTCGAGCGAATAGCTGGTGCGGTGGCCGCGAATGGTGACCGAGCGCTTTTCGACCGGGCTCACGCGACCGCCCTCACACTTCAAGCATCGGATTTGTCCGAATCGCCCGATTTTTCCCGGCGATGACTGGCGACGAATTTGTCGGCCTTGTCGGCGATCAGGCGGTCGCGATCCCGGCTGGTTTTGGAACGGCCATGCAGCGCCCGGTTCTGTTCGGCCAGGCGCTCCTTCTCGGCTCGCGCCTTCTGCTTGCGTGCCTGACGGAGATTGACGATCTCGGCCATGTCACGCCGCCCGTTGGGTCACTTCTTGCGGAAGGCGTCGAGCGACACCACGTCGGCCCCCTTGGCGCCGGCGTCGGCCGCGGCAGGCTTCTTTTCCGCCTCAGCGGTTTTCTTCTTCGTCTCAGGCTTTTTCTCGGCGACGATGGCCAGCGGCTCGGGAGCAGGCTTGGCCTTTGTCTCCTGTTCAGCCGGGGTATCCGTCTTGACGTCGAATTCGAGCTCGAAGTTGACGGACGGATCGTAAAAGCCGCGTACGGCCGAGAACGGGATTTCCAGTTTCTCCGGCACGTCGGAAAACGACAGCCCGACCTCGAAGCCGGTGTCGCTCACCTTCAGGTCCCAATATTGGAACTGAATAACGATGGTCATCTGTTCGGGATAGCGTTCGCGCAGCCGCGAAGATACGCGCACGCCCGGCGCGCCGGTGAGAAATGTGATGAAGAAGTGATGGTTGCCTGGGAGACCGGTGCGCGCGACCTCGGCCAGGACCTTGCGCATGACGCCGCGCAACGCCTCCTGGGCCAGAATGTCGTAGCGGATGTGGTCGTCGGCCATGTGGCTGTCGGCTTCCGTTGAATCGTCCTGATAGCTGTAATCAAGCTTGAGCGCGGCGTAAACCGGATATAGATCGCCGGGGTGCGGAAGCGAAGCCTGTTGGCGACGATTTGATCGCCAAACGGCTTTGATCGTCAAGCGCTGGCGAGCACGCCCTGTTTGCTTGCTCGGGCCACAGGCTGCCGCTTGCCGAAGGCGCGCAGGAAGGTGCGCACGCCATTTGTCGCCGATTGCACCACCTCGTCCTCGGTCGGTGTACCGCCGAGCATGAACGTCGTCTGCAACTCGGCATTGGCAAGCGCCATGAACTGGCGCGCTGCGACATCGGGATCGTCGATATCAAGGAAGCCGGCATGAGCGAGGCGGGCGAAACGGGCGGCGATCGCCGGCCATGTCCTGCCCGGTCCTTCTTCGCGCCATTCGGCGAAGAGCTCGGGGTAGCGCTCGCCCTCGCTCTGGATCAGCTTGCGCAGGAATTTTCCGTCGCGGTTGCAGATGCAGTTGTGGTTCATCCGGACGGCAAAGGCGATGAGGTCGGCCTCGAGATCCTTCGGCCGATCGGGAAAAGTGGAGATCGTGGCAAAGATGCCGGCATTGCAACGTTCGGTGAGTTCGCGAACGATAGCAACGAAGAGTTTTTCCTTGTCGCCATGATGATTGTAGATGGTCTGGCGGGAGACGCCGGCTTCGGCGGCAATCATGTCGATATTGGCACCGGCGAAGCTTTCGCGGCAGAAGACCGAGGCGGCGGCGTCGACAATTGACATCCGCTTGGCCTCATGGCCCCGCGGCGGGAAAATGTCAGGAGAAACGTTGGCCTTCATGCAAAACTATATAGAGGTGGTTGACGAATTAGACAAGCCTGTCTAAATTTGTGGACTAACACGAGGGGGTTTCGTTCCGCAGAAGAGTCGGAACTCCACGGGATGGAACGTCCTAGGGTTACACGCCGGCCCGCGGCGGCAACCAGAATTCGAAAGAGCCTGCTATCATGAACGCCAAATTCCTCCGCATTGCGGTCGTGCTCGGCCTATTGTCCGCCATCGGCCCGTTTGCCATCGATATGTATCTTCCGGCCTTGCCGTCGATCGGCGAGGATCTGCATGCCGGCACCGCCGCGGTGCAGATGAGCCTGCTGATCTTCTTTCTTTCCATGGGCTTCGGTCAGATCGTCGTCGGACCGATCTCCGATATGGTCGGCCGCAAGCTGCCGCTCTATGGCGGCCTGGCGCTGTTCATGGTCGGCGGCGTCGGCTCGGCGCTGGCCCCGTCGATCGAATGGCTGATCGCCTTCCGCTTCCTGCAAGGGCTCGGCGCCAGCGCCGGTATGGCGGTGCCGCGCGCGATCGTGCGCGATCTGCACACCGGCACCGAAGCCGCCAAGCTGATGTCGCTGTTGATGCTGGTTTTTTCGGTGTCGCCGATCCTGGCGCCGCTGACCGGTAGCCAAATCATCGAGAATTTCGGCTGGCGCGCCGTGTTCTGGACGGTGACGGGCGCGGCTGTGCTCGCCACCATCCTGCTGGCGACCTCGCTCAAGGAGACGCGGCCGGTCGAGGAGCGCGCCGGGTCGTCCTTCGGGACGGCACTTTCCGGCTACCGCTTCCTGATGGGCGACCGCAACTTCCTTGGCCTGACGGCCATCGCCGGCTTCGGCATTGCGAGCTTCTTCGTCTATCTGTCGAGCTCGTCCTTCATCCTGATCGACCATTACGGGCTGTCGCCTTCGGTCTACAGCGTGTTCTTCTCGATCAATGCGGTTGCCTTCATCGGCATGTCGCAGCTGACCGGGTTGCTGTCGGAGCGGTTCGGGCTGCAGCGCGTGGTACGCGTCGCGGTGACCGGCTATGCGACGACGATGGTGGTGTTGTTCGCGGTGATGGCCTCGGGTGTCGACCGGCTCGACGTGATGGCGGCCCTGCTGTTCGTCGGCTACGGTTTCCTCGGCCTGGTTATCCCGACGACGTCGGTGCTGGCCATGGAAGAGCATGGTGAGATCGCCGGCACGGCGTCGGCGCTGATGGGCACGCTGCACTTCGCCATCGGCGCGGTCGCCATGGGTGTCGCCGGCGTGTTCTTTGACGGCACGCCGCTGCCAATGGTGGCGGGCATCACGCTCTGCGCGGCGATCTCCTTCACGCTGGCCAAGGTAACGCTCGGCCGCAGCCGCGAAGCTGCGGAAGCGCCGGCGGAGTAAGCCTCTCCTAGCGAGACAAAAAGGCCGGGCGATGTTCCCGGCCTTTTCACGTTTGCGATCCCGGTTCAAAGCAGCCTATGCCTATATGACGGGTTCAGGACATGCAGCTTCGACATCTCAAGACCTTCGTGGCGGTCGCCGCCACCTTGAACATCACACGCGCCTCCGAGCGGGTTCATCTTGCTCAATCGAGCGTGACCGAACAGATTCAGGCGCTGGAAGCCGATCTGGGCACGTCGCTGTTCGACAGGTCACGGCGTGGCTTGAAGCTGACGGCGGCAGGACAGCGTCTGCTGGACTACGCAAACGATCTCCTCGACCTCGCGGACGAAGCCCGTTCCGCTGTCGCCGACGCGAGCGGCACGGTTGCCGGTCGCCTGACCGTCGGCGGTCTGGAGACGCTTTGCGTTACGCGTTTGCCAGCCTTGCTGAGCGAATTCCACCGGCGCTATCCAGACGTGGAACTGAACCTCCACGCGGACGATAGCGGCCGGTTGCGTGCCGGCGTGGCCAGCGGTGCGCTGGACGTGTCTTTGCTTTTCGGGGCCGCCCCGATGGCGGCGCCGGAGCTGCGAAGCGAGCAGGTGGCAGAAGAAGAGCTCGTCATCATAATGCCGGCAAATCACCGGTTGGCCGGATATTCTGCTATAACGCCCGACAATCTGGCTGACGAGGCCTTCCTCGTCACCCAGCCCGGTTGCGTCTATAGGCGGATGTTCGACGAAACGTTTGCCGCAACGTTGCCTGACCGTCCAAAACTAGTCGGCGAGTTCGCCAGCATGGGCGCGATACGGAGCCTTGTTGCAGCCGGTCTTGGATCCGCGCTGGTCCCACGTCTCGTGGCTTCTGCAGCTGATGCCAATATCGTCGTGCTGCCTTGGGTTGGAAGCAGCCCGGTGACGCCGGTCACCATGGTATGGCGCCACCGGCGCATTCAAGCGCCCGTCTTGCGACTGTTCCTCGCAATGGTTCGCGAGGTCTGGCCATCACTAGACCAATCGCTGGCCATCATCGACATGAAGCACGGTTCCGGTGATGAAGCCGTTATGCATCAGGGACGTGATGGCTTGAGCGATGTCGGCTGCCCGGCCGATCCGGCCGACGAGCAGACGCTTTGCCGTGGCGTCCAGCGCGACCGTCTTTCCGCTGCCGACGACGGCATCCCAAATCGGCGTGTCGACCCAGCCCGGCGAGACGACATTGACGCGGATCGGCGCCAGTTCGACGGCAAGCGCGTAGGCGAGTGAGCCAAGGGCCCCATTAACGGCTGCCACCACCGAGCCTTTCGCCGCCGGGCGATAGGCGGCGATGCCCGAGGTCAGCGTGATCGACCCCCTGGGCGTCAGACGAGGCGCGCCGTGTTTGGCGAGAAGAAGCGGCGCGACGACTTTGGAATCCATCACTTTCCGCGCTATCGAGACGTCCATCTCGGGAAGCAACACATAGACGCCGATGATGTCTGCGGCGGTCGAGACGATGTGGTCGAGCGTACCGACGTCCTCGAACAGGCGCTGGACCTCGTCCTCGCTTGTGACGTCGGCTGCGATCGTCCTCAGCCTTTCCGGGTGAGGCAAGTGCTGCCGTGCGGCCGACAACCGGTCCTCGGAGCGGCCGACGATCGTAACCTCGGCGCCGGCAGCAAGCTGCTGTTCGGCAAGCGACAGCCCCATGCCGGAACTGCCGCCAACGATCAGGATGCGTTCGGGTGTTGGTGTGGTTTCCTGGTTCATCTTTTTCTCCATCAGGTAGCTCGCGGGGCGTGACCGACACGCGGCGAGAAACTGAAGCCTTGTTCGACAAAGGCAGGGGAGAAGGGAAACGGGAAGATACGAATGCTGCCATCGGAAATTCCGATGAAGGGAAGCCCTTGGGTTTTCGCCTCGGCCTGAGACGCCTTAGCCTGAGACGTTGACGATGCGCGATTTTCTGTGTTAGCAGCGATGATCATGAAGATCGCTATGGTTCTTGCAGTGGTAGGAAAGCGCATGGGCAGGATGGTGTAACCGTCCGGCGACAGCCACCCGTGCGCGACAAACAGGCTCCTGACGGGGCCTTTTTTTATGCCCGAAATTCTTCTTACGCCCGATTTCGGCGATGCCCCGTCAACCCATCCTCATCACGCTACGGGACAGAACCATGACAAGCGATAATTCCATTCAGGATACGAGCAACCGCATGACAGGAGCGGAGATCGTTCTCCGCGCACTCAAAGACAATGGTGTGGAGCATATTTTCGGCTATCCCGGCGCGGCTATTTTGCCGATCTATGACGAGATATTCCAGCAGGACGATCTCAAGCATATCCTTGTGCGCCACGAACAGGGCGCCGGCCATGCCGCCGAGGGTTATGCCCGGTCCACGGGCAAGGTCGGCGTGATGCTGGTCACGTCAGGCCCAGGCACGACGAATGCCGTGACGCCCCTGCAGGACGCACTGATGGATTCAGTGCCGATCGTCTGTCTGTCCGGACAAGTGCCGACAACATTGATCGGCTCCGATGCCTTTCAGGAATGTGACACGATTGGCATCACGCGATCCTGCACCAAGCACAACTCTTTGGTCAAAGACGTCAATGACCTGGCGTCAGCGATCCATAGGGCGTTCCACATCGCCCAGTCAGGGCGACCGGGGCCGGTTCTCGTCGACATGCCAAAGGACGTTCTGTTTGCGTCCGGCATGTACACGCCGCCTTCGGACGTTGCTGCGCTGAAAAATTATCAACCGAAGCTGCAGGGCGACATCAACAAGATCGGCCAGGCGATAGCGCTGATGGCCAATGCCAGCCGTCCCGTTATTTATGCCGGCGGCGGCATCGTCAATTCCGGCCCGGAAGCATCGACATTGCTCCGGGAGCTGGTTCAACTGACCGACTTTCCGGTCACCTCGACGCTTATGGGCCTTGGAGCTTACCCCGCCTCCGGCAAGAACTGGCCCAAGATGGTCGGTCTGCATGGTTCCTATGAGGCGAACATGGCGATGCACGATTGCGACGTCATGATCTGTATCGGCGCGCGCTTCGATGACCGCGTGACCTCGCGTGTGGATGCTTTTTCGCCCAACTCCAGGAAGATCCATATCGATATAGATCCGTCCTCGATCAACAAGAACGTCCACGTCGATATCGGCATACAAGGCGATGTCGGCAATGTTCTGGGTGACATGGTTCGTCTATGGCGCGCATTATCTCAGAAACCGGATGGAAGCCGCCTTCAGGACTGGTGGAGAAAGATCGCCGGCTGGCGCGCACGCAATTCGTTCTCCTATGAGATGAACAACGACGTGATCATGCCGCAATATGCGGTGCAGCGCCTTTACGAGCTGACGAAGGATCGCGACACATACATCACCACTGAAGTCGGCCAGCATCAGATGTGGGCGGCCCAATTCTACGGCTTCGAAAAGCCGAACCGCTGGATGGGTTCGGGCGGCCTGGGGACGATGGGTTACGGCCTGCCGGCGGCGCTCGGCGTGCAGATCGCTCATCCGGACAGCCTCGTCATCGATATCGCCGGCGACGCGTCGGTTCAGATGACCATGAAAGAGCTGTCGACGGCAGTCCAGTACGACGCGCCGATCAAGATATTCATCCTGAACAACGGATATATGGGCATGGTTCGCCAGTGGCAGCAAATCCTTCATGGCAACCGCCTCGCGCATTCCTATTCCGAGGCCTTGCCCGATTTTGTCAAATTGGCCGAGGCGTTCGGAGCGGTCGGCCTGCGCTGTGACAAACCAGCCGACCTGGACGATGCGATACAGGAAATGATCGACGTGGACCGGCCGGTGCTCCTCGACTGTCGTGTTGCCAAGCTCGCCAATTGTTTTCCGATGGTCCGGACGGGCAGAGGGCACAATGAGATGCTGTTGCCCGATGAGGCTACTGGTGAAACATTCGCCGGTGCGATCGACGCGGTCAGCCAGGGGCTGGTATAAACGCCGCGGCGTCTTGAGCGTATCAGGGCGCATAAAAAGCCCAGCCGGCGAGGCCTGCAGCTGCACATATCAAAAAAGGAAGAAATGGAGGTTTCTGTTGCCAGGTACCTCCGAACCCCGCCTAGAAGTGCGAACCACTAGGGCTTGAATTGAAGCTATCGCACCGCTTACGCGGCGAGACGTGCTTCCGCATAGTTGTCGTTGGCAACTATAAGTTTAGCCCGATAACGGTGGTACAATGCCGGGCAAAAGTACGATCTTTACACCTTCGTCGATCCTATTTCGCCCCCAGCAAAAGCCGCTCTTGAGCAGCGGTTTTTGGTGGAGGCGCCGGGTACCGCCCCCGGGTCCGAACGGCTTATTTCATCGCCTGTTTATCACCATAGTCGGTCGAGCCGACGAGGCGAATATAGGGACTGGCGGTGGAAAATGAAAGGCCGGAATGCCACTTTCGTCCGTGTCAAAGTGGATCATCAAGGGGTTGACTTGCAGCCGGTCTCAACCGAAGCTTTGTGGCGGTGAGGAGACCCAGCGCACAGTTGCGGCAGCGCGCCACAATCCTCATCGACCGGATCCCGTGGCGCCGACGAGGGGAAATTCGATGGCCGATTATCTCGCAGACGTAAAAAAATATGATGCGGCGGCGGATGCCGACGCGGTCGCCAAGATCGTCAAGCATCTGGGCATCGCGCTCAGGAACCGCGATTCCTCGCTGGTGTCCTGCACCGACCCGGAGGAACTGAAGCGCGTCAGGAACAGCTGGGTCGCTGGCAAGCTCGGTGTCACCGACGGCGCCAAGGCGGATGCGGCTATCGAAAAGACCTGCAAGGCGATGGCGGCCGACAACAGCAAGAGCCGGGTGACGTTCTATTATCTTGTCGCCAAGGATCTGGGCATGCTCGGCTCGCTCTGAACAAACTCGCCGCTGATGCTGGCGAGGCTTCTGCTGGAATTGTCTCGCTTTGCTGTGTTCGGCCGACGGTCATTCGGCTATGATGGCTGACAACCCGAATCGGACCGGAGCCGATGCGCCAGTATCTCGACCTTCTGAAGCATGTGCTGGAAAACGGCGCAGATCGCGGCGACCGTACCGGCACCGGAACACGCTCGATATTCGGCTACCAGATGCGCTTCGACCTGGCCCGCGGCTTTCCGGTCACCACCACCAAGAAGCTGCACCTCAAGTCGATCATCCATGAGCTTTTGTGGTTCCTGGCCGGCGACACCAACATCAAATATCTCAACGATCACGGCGTCTCGATCTGGGATGAGTGGGCCGACGAGAATGGCGATCTCGGCCCGGTCTATGGCAAGCAATGGCGTTCGTGGCCGGACGGCCATGGCGGCGCCATCGACCAGATTGCGAATCTTCTGAAGGAGATACGCAAAAATCCTAACTCGCGGCGGCTGATCGTTTCGGCGTGGAACCCTGCCGAGGTAGAGGCCATGGCGTTGCCGCCCTGCCACTGCCTGTTCCAGTTCTATGTTTCGGAAGGCAAGCTTTCCTGCCAGCTCTATCAGCGCTCCGCCGACATCTTTCTCGGTGTGCCCTTCAACATCGCTTCCTATGCGTTGCTGACGCTGATGGTGGCGCAGGTGACCGGATTGAAACCCGGCGATTTCATCCACACGCTCGGCGACGCGCATCTTTACTCGAACCATTTCGAGCAGGCGCGCGAACAATTGCGGCGTACGCCCAAGGCGTTGCCGACGCTATGGATCAATCCCGAGGTGAAGGATCTCTTTGCCTTCGGCTTCGAGGATTTCCGGCTCGACAACTATTTCGCCGACGCGACGATCAAGGCGCCGATCGCGGTTTAGCACCCTACCTGACTGTGCATATCGAAATTGCCTACTGCGGCTACGCCTTCGGACGTTGTCAGCATCCATCTTGATCGACCGACGTCTGTGGTGCGCGCAACAGATTCCATGCGATATTTTCTTCGACCTCGATACCGCTGTATCTAAAGGAGGTTATCGCAGGCGGAGAAAACCGCAGCTCAGAATGCCGTCGCCTGGTAAAGAGCCTTTCCTTGTTATGTTCACATGGATATATCGATGGACGGCTTCGGGCGATCCGAGACGAGGAGAGTTCATGCTGGCGCGCAAAGGTTCGACGACGATTGCCATCGCGGGTCTCGCTGCCATGCTGATGGCCGCGGTGCCGGCGGCCGATGCCGATGACAAGGTGGTCGTGTTTGCCGCGGCGAGCCTGAAGGACGGGCTCGATGCCGTCAACAAGGCCTGCGAGGCCAGTGTCGGCGAGGCGGCAACCATTTCCTACGCGGCGAGCTCGGCGCTGGCCAAGCAGATTGAAAGCGGCGCGCCGGCGGACGTGTTCATCTCGGCCGATCTCGACTGGATGAAATATCTTTCCGACAAGGAGCTGACCAAGCCCGACACCGAAGTGAAATTGCTCGGCAACCAGATCGTGCTGATCGCGCCGCAGGATTCCAAGGTTGAAACCAGGATTGAAAAGGGTTTCGATCTTGCCGGGCTCGTGGGTGACGGCAAACTTGCCATGGGCGATTTCAAGGCGGTGCCGGCCGGCAAATACGGCAAGGCGGCGCTCGAATCGCTCGGTGTCTGGTCTTCCGTCGAAGGCAAGGTGGCGCAGGCCGAGAATGTGCGCGCCGCCCTAAAGCTGGTGTCGACCGGCGAGGCAGCACTCGGCATCGTCTATGCCACCGACGCGCATGCCGAGCCTGGCGTGAAGGTGCTCGGCACTTTCCCCGACAATACACATCCGCCGATCATCTATCCGGTTGCCCAGCTTGCGGATTCGAAGGGCAAGGATACCCCGGCATTCCTGAAATGCCTGCAATCCGCCAAGGCTGGCGAACTCTTCAAGGCGCAAGGTTTTACCGTGCTTGCGCCGAGCAACTGACGAACGGCCCTGAGCATGAGCTGGCTGCTGGATCTCGCTCCCGACGAATGGAATGCGGTCCGACTGTCCATCAAGGTGGCGACCGTGGCGATGATTGCCAGCCTGCCGCCGGGCGTAGCGATCGCTCTTGTGCTCGCCCGCGGCCAGTTCTGGGGCAAGACGCTGCTCAACGGGCTGGTGCATCTGCCGCTGATCCTCCCGCCGGTGGTGACCGGCTATTTGCTGCTTTTGACTTTCGGCAAGCGCGGTCCGGCCGGCGCTTTCCTGGCCGAGCATTTCGGCATCGTTTTTTCCTTCCGCTGGACCGGCGCCGCGCTCGCCTGCGGCGTAATGGGTTTTCCGCTGATGGTGCGGGCGATCCGGCTGTCGATCGAGGCGGTCGACCGTAAGATCGAGGCGGCCGCCGGCACGCTCGGCGCCAATCCATTATGGGTGTTCGGCACGATCACGCTGCCGCTGATCCTGCCCGGCCTGATCGCCGGTGCGATCCTCTCCTTCGCCAAGGCGATGGGCGAATTCGGCGCGACGATCACCTTCGTCTCCAACATTCCGAACGAGACGCAGACGCTGCCGTCGGCGATCTACACTTTCACGCAGGTTCCCGGCGGCGACGCCGGCGCGCTCAGGCTGACGCTGATCTCGATCGTCATCTCGATGGCGGCACTGGTCGCCTCGGAAGTGCTGGCGCGACGCGTCGGCCGGCGGATGGACATCGAATGACGGTTCAGGTCGACATCAGCCACCGGCTTGGCGATTTCGCCGTCAATGCCCGCTTCGAAAGCGCCGGGCGGCTAACTGCGCTGTTCGGGCCTTCCGGCTCCGGAAAGACGACGCTGATCAACCTGATTGCCGGGCTGATCCGCCCCGACAAAGGCCGTATCGCGGCCGACGGCCGTGTGCTGGTCGATAGCGATGCCGGCTTGTTCATGCCGAAGCACAAGCGGCGGATCGGCATGGTGTTCCAGGACGCGCGGCTGTTTCCGCATATGAGCGTGGCGAGCAATCTGCGCTATGGCCGCTGGTTCACGCCGGCTGCTGAGCGCTACGCGGATATCAATGGCGTGGTCGAACTGCTCGGGATCGGCCATTTGCTCGACCGGCGGCCGGCAAAACTCTCCGGTGGCGAGAAGCAGCGCGTGGCAATCGGCAGGGCGCTGCTTGCCAGTCCGAAATTGCTGCTGATGGACGAGCCGCTGGCGTCGCTCGACGAGGCGCGCAAGGCCGAGATCTTGCCTTATATCGAGCGGCTGCGCGACGAGACGAAAATCCCGATCGTCTATGTCAGCCACTCGATCGCCGAAGTGGCGCGGTTGGCGAGCGACGTCGTGGTACTGATGCAGGGCAAGGTCGCTGCTTCCGGTCCAACCGGAGTGATCATGCAGCGTCTGGATCTATTGCCGGCCGAAGAGCGCGGCGAGGGCGGTGCCGTGCTGGATACCGCGGTTCTGCGCCACGACGAGGCGTTTGGCATGACCGTGCTTGGCTCGGCGGCGGGCGAGATCCGTGTGCCGCTTCTGGCAACGCCGGTCGGTGCGCCGGTGCGCGTCCGCATCCGCGCCCGCGACGTGATGATCGCCACCGAGCAGCCGGTTGGCCTCAGCGCGCTCAACATATTCCCGGGCGCGATCATGGCGATAAAGCCGGGCGAAGGGCCTACGGTCGAGATCGGCATCGACTGCAATGGCGCAACCGTGCTTGCCCGCATCACTGAACAGTCGCGGCAGACGCTAGGGCTCCAGCTTGGTCGAAAGGTCTTCGCGGTGGTCAAGACGGTGAGCTTCGACCGGGCAAATACCGGCGCCGGCCTCCCCGCCGAGGCGGATGGGTGAACGGCCGATGATTCGCTATATCGTTTTGGAATAGCGGTATCGCTGGAGAACTTGTAGAATGGCGTGACCGCGGAGGAGCAAATGCCGTCGCTGAGCTTGCGGATAAATCTCGATCCAGATGGCCGCATCGGGCCGGGCAAGATCGAGCTTCTGGAACAGATCGCTGCCTTCGGCTCGATTTCGGCCGCGGCGCGCGGCATGGAGATGTCCTACAAGCACGCTTGGGATCTGGTCGAGGACATGAACCGCGTGTTCGGCAAGCCGCTGGTTGCGGCACAGACGGGCGGCAAGAAAGGCGGTGGCGCCCAATTGACGTCGGTCGGGCTTGCGGTGGTCAGCCGCTTCCGCGCCATCGAGCGGGCTGCGTCTTCGGCAGCGGCGGCGCATATGGAGGCGCTGCAGGCCGAGATCGATGCTGCGTGAACTCGGCGGAATTCATGCCGCGCTCAATCCCTGTCACTCCTCAGGCTCGCCCGGCTTGCGCAGCAGATAGGTGTCCATGATCCAGCCCTTTTTCCGGCGGGCCTCCTCACGAGTGCTCACGATCTCGTCGCCGACGTCGCCAATCCGGCCCGAGATGATGATCTCGTCGGGTGTGCCGAGATAGGCGCCCCAGTGGACGCTAACGTCCTTGTCGGCCAGCGTGTTGAAGGCGCATTTGCCGTCCAGCATGACGATGGTGCTGCCGGCGTTTTCGGGCAGACCTTCCTCGGCGAGCCGGCGGCCGGTGGTGATCAAAATGGCGTCGCCGATGCGGTTCAATGCCATTTTGTGACTGGCTGCGAGTGCCTGGATGGCGGTGATGCCAGGGATGACCTCCAGTTCGAACGCGACATTGCCTCTGAGGCGCACGCGCTCCAGGATACGCAGCGCGCTGTCATAGAGCGAAGGATCGCCCCAGATCAGGAAGGCGCCGCAGCCATCTTCGGGGAGTTCGCCGCGAATCAGGCCTTCATAGATCGCGGCGATCGCCTCGTGCCAGTCGTCGACGGTCGAGCGGTAAGAAGGCGCCGGCTCGGCGCGCACCGGCACATCGAATTCGACGCGGCGCGAGTTCGGATTGGTGACGAAGCGGTCGCAGATCTGGCGGCGCAATTCGGCGAGATCGTTCTTCTTGGCGCCCTTGTCGGGAATGAACAGCACGTCGGCCCGATTGAGGCCGTTGATGGCCTGGACCGTCATGTGCTCCGGATTGCCGGCGCCGATGCCGATGACAAGAAGCTTGCGCATGAGGGAACTCCTGCCCGATCGAGACCGGCGTGTCTAGACCGACACGACATGCCGGCAGGGCGCCGGCGCATTTGCCGAAAGGCTTTGAAACGCCACATTGAACGGCTAGAGTCATGTTGGCATTCTCGCCGGGGGAGTTTCCATGTTCCGTTACGTCCTGACCGCGTTGGCGCTCTCGGCTACGCCTGCGCTCGCCAATGATTCGGTCGCCGAACTCGGCACCGGTGGGCTGATCCTGTCGCGCAGCGATGCGGTGGCGATGGAAAGCGAGGATCTCTACATCTCGCCGGAAAAGGTGACGGTCGATTACGTCTTCCGCAACAACACCGACAAGGATGTCGATGCGATCGTCGCCTTTCCGATGCCCGACATCGAAGGCGACCCCGAAGAAATACCGGCGATTCCCGAGGCGCAGAGCGACAATTTCCTCGGCTTCGAAGTGACGATCGACGGGGTGCCGGCAAAGCCGCAGCTCGAGCAGAAGGTGTTCGCGCTCGCCATCGACATCGGCGCCGACCTGGAGGCGCAGGGCGTGCCTTTCTATCCATTCGGCGATGCGGCCAAGACAGCGCTGGCAAAGCTGCCGCAAGCGGTCACCGACGACTGGGTCAACCGCGGCATCATCATCGAAGACACTGCCGATGACGGTTCGGGCATGAAGACCGTCTATACGCCGTTCTGGCAATTGCGCTCGACCTATTGGTGGCGCTCGACCTTTCCGGCCAACAAGGCGGTGCATGTCTCGCATCGCTACAAGCCGAGCGTCGGCGGCACCTCCTCGGTCAGTTTCTTCTATGACGGCCAGTTCCAGGGCCAGTATGCCCCCTACAAGACCCGCTACTGCATGGATGACACGTTCGAGAACGCCGTGCGCAAGGCAGCCAAGGACGATCCCGACGGCTACCCCAAATATTTCGAGAACCGCATCGCCTATATCCTGACCACGGGCGGCAACTGGGCGTCGGGAAACATCGGCACGTTCAAGCTGACCGTCGACAAGGGCGATCCGAAGAACCTGGTCTCGTTTTGCGGCGAAAACGTCAGGAAGATCGGACCGACGACGTTCGAGATGAAGGCGCAGAACTTCTACCCCGAGCGCGACATTGACATATTGCTGCTGGAGCCATCCGATGGCGGGAACGGCGGCTGATGGACCTCGCGATCTACGTCGCCATCGCCGAGAACGGCGTGATTGGGCGCGAGGGTGGGTTGCCGTGGCGGCTTTCCACCGATCTCAAGCGGTTCAAGGCCGATACGATGGGCAAGCCTATCATCATGGGCCGCAAGACCTATGAAGGCATCGGCCGGCCGTTGCCGGGCAGGCTCAACATCGTGGTGACGCGGGACAGGGCATGGCGCGCCGAGGGCGTAGAAGTCGCGCACTCGATCGAGGACGCAATCGCGCTGGCGACGGTGCGCGGGCGCTGCATGGCAGGCGCCGACGAGATCTGCGTCATCGGCGGCGGCGAGATCTATGCTCAGGCGCTGCCGCTGGCCGATCGGCTGCACGTCACCCATGTGCTGGCCGCGGTCGACGGCGACGCTCATTTCCCGCCGATCGACCCGGCACTGTGGCGGATAGTCTACTCACAGGAGGTTGAGGCCGGTGAGAAGGACAGCCATGCGACACGCTATTCGGTTTACGAGCGGCGCCGCGATGTGAATTGAAGACGACAAAGCGTCGCGACAGGTCTAAATGGACCCAAAGGCGGACTGTGACGGCAGCCGATCGCGTTGAAAGCGTGCCGTTGCATCCCTATAGAAGAATAATATTGGATTTTGCGCCGGTGAGCCGGCGCTTGAGGGAATTCCAAGCGAAAGGACATTCATGCCCTGGAACGACAAGAGCGGCGGCGGCGGCCCGTGGGGCGGCGGCAACAATCAGGGACCTTGGGGACAGGGACCCAAGGGACCCAGCGGCCCGCAGGGCTCGCCTCCTGATCTCGAGGATATCATCCGGCGTGGGCAGGATAGGTTGCGGCGCGCACTGCCGGGCGGCGGTGGCGCGAGCCCGGCGGTGTTCGGGCTGATTGCTGCGGCGCTGGTGGTGCTGTGGGCGTTCAAGGCGGTCTACACCGTGCAGCCCGACGAAGTTGCGGTGGAGCTCAGGTTCGGCAAGCCGAAGGCGGAACTCTCGCAGCCTGGCCTGCATTTCCATTGGTGGCCCATTGAAACGGTCGAGACCGCCAACATCGCCGAGCAGCTTGTCAGCATCGGTGGCGGCAGCACCAGCGGCAATGGTCTGATGCTTTCCGGCGATCAGAACATCGTCAACGTGCAATTCTCTGTGGCCTATCAGGTTTCCGACCCGAAGGCCTATCTGTTCGACGTGTCCGACCCCGGCGGCATGCTGCAGCAGGTCGCCGAAAGCGCGATGCGTGAAGCGGTCGGCCGGCGCCCGGCGCAGGACATTTTCCGCGACGACCGGCAAGGAATTGCGGCGTCGGTGCGTGAGATCATCCAGACGACGCTGGACGGCTACAAGGCCGGCCTCAACGTCAACGCCATTTCGATCGAGGATGCCGCGCCGCCGCGCGAGGTGGCGGACGCGTTCGACGAGGTGCAGCGGGCCGAACAGGACGAGGACAAGTTCGTCGAGCAGGCCAATCAGTATTCCAACCAGAAGCTCGGCCAGGCGCGCGGCGCTGCCGCGCAGATCCGCGAAGACGCGGCCGCCTACAAGAACCGGGTCGTGCAGGAGGCCGAAGGCGAGGCGCAGCGCTTCATCTCGGTCTATGACGAATATGCAAAGGCGCCGGAGGTGACGCGCAAGCGGCTTTACCTGGAAACAATGGAGAGGGTGCTGAAGGATTCGAGCAAGGTCATCGTCGAGCAAGGCAATGGGCAAGGGGTCGTTCCCTACCTGCCGCTGCCCGCATTGCAGCAGAAGGCGCCGGCACCGGCCGCCGGAGGAAACCAGTGATGGCCAACCGTCTTCCCGTCATTGCGGTCATCGCCGCGGTCATCCTGTTCCTGCTCTATTCGTCTGTCTTCGTCGTCAATGCGCGCCAGCAGGCGCTGGTGCTCAGGTTCGGCGAAATCGTCGACGTCAAGAACCAGCCAGGCATCTATTTCAAGGCGCCGTTCTCCTTCTTCGATGCCGACACCGTGCAGCTGATCGAAAACAGGGTCCTGCGCTTCGACCTCGACAACATCCGCGTCCAGGTTTCGGGCGGCAAGTTCTATGAGGTCGATGCCTTTATCGCCTATCGTATCTCGGATCCGCGCGTGTTTCGCGCCGCGGTCTCCGGCCAGATCGAACTGGCCGAGGCCCGGCTGAGGACGCGTCTCGACGCCGCCTTGCGCCGCGTCTACGGCCTGCGCGACTTCGAGGCGGCACTCTCGGAAGAGCGCGCCGTGATGATGCGCGAGGTACGCGATCAACTGAGGCCCGACGCCACCTCGCTTGGCCTGCAGATCGAGGATGTCCGCATCCGCCGCACCGATCTCACGGCTGAGGTCTCGCAGCAGACCTTCGACCGCATGAAGGCCGAACGTCTCGCCGAAGCCGAGCGGCTGAGGGCGCGAGGCAATGAGGCAGCGCAGCGGATCAGGGCCCGCGCCGACCGCGAAGTGGTGGAAATCGTCGCCGAAGCGCAAAAAGAGTCTGAAATCCTGCGTGGTGAAGGTGAAGCCCAGCGCAGCGCGACGTTTGCCGGGGCCTATCAGCGCGATCCGGCCTTCTTCGATTTCTATCGATCGATGAATGCCTATGGCACGGCGCTGAACAGCACCGGAACGACGATGGTGCTGTCGCCGAATTCCGAGTTCTTCCGCTTTTTCCGCGACCCGAACAGCAAGGAAACGCTCGCGGCACCGGCGGCACCACCGCCAGCGCCGCCCGCTCCCGCCGCGCCAGCGGCACAGCCAGGCACCGGCCAGTAGGGCCGGTGCAGGGGAAGCCGGCGTAACGGAGGATTTATCCTCTGGCGGTAGCCATAGCCGCAAACGTGCCTTATTTCTTGCCAACATGACGCGAACCGGCATTTTTGCCGAAGCGCTTTTTTTCAGAACACCCGGAGGCCTTTCGATGACATCCACCACCCTTCTGCGTGCAGCGAGGCGGACGTTCATCGCCGGGGCCGCAGCGCTTCTGGTCGGCGCCGTTGCCGTTCCGTCGTTGGTGACGCCGACGGTGGCGGCCGATGGGCCGCCCTCGGTTGCCGATCTCGCCGCCGGCCTGCTCGGCGCGGTGGTTAACATATCGACTTCGCAGACGGTGAAGGGCACGGAAGGTCCGGGCGCGGTGCCGATGCCGCAGCTTCCGGAAGGCTCGCCCTTCCAGGACTTCTTCGACGATTTCTTCAAGAACCGTGGCGGCGACAAGGGCGGCGCGCAAAAGGTGCAGTCGCTGGGCTCCGGCTTCGTGGTCGACGCCGAGCAGGGTATCGTGGTGACCAACAACCACGTCATCGCCGATGCCGACGACATCGAGGTGAATTTCTCCGACGGCGTGACGCTCAAGGCGACGCTGGTCGGCACCGACACCAAGACCGATGTCGCGGTGCTGAAGGTCGATCCGAAAGGGCACAAGCTGACGGCGGTGAAGTTCGGCGATTCCAACACGATGCGTGTCGGCGACTGGGTGATGGCGATCGGCAATCCGTTCGGTCTCGGCGGCACGGTGACGGTCGGCATCGTCTCGGCGCGCAATCGCGACATCAATTCCGGCCCGTATGACGACTTCATCCAGACCGATGCCGCGATCAACCGCGGCAATTCCGGCGGACCGCTGTTCAACAGCAGCGGCGAGGTCATCGGCATCAATACGGCAATCATCTCGCCGTCGGGCGGCTCGATTGGCATCGGCTTCTCCATTCCGTCACAGCTCGCCTCGGGCGTCGTCGACCAGCTTCGCCAGTTCGGCGAGACGCGGCGCGGCTGGCTCGGCGTGCGCATCCAGCCGGTGACCGACGACATTGCCGAAAGCTTGGGCATGGCGACCGCCAAGGGCGCGCTGGTTGCCGGCGTCATCAAGGGCGGGCCGGTCGACAACGGCACCATCCAGGCCGGCGACGTCATCATCAAGTTCGACGGCAAGGACATCCATGAAATGCGCGACCTGCCACGCGTCGTGGCGGAGAGCCCGGTCGGCAAGGCCGTCGACGTGATCATCGTGCGCAAGGGTGTCGAGCAGACCGTCAAGGTGACGCTCGGCCGGCTCGAGGATGGCGAGAAGCTTGCCAGCGGTGGTGAAAACGGCAACACCGATCAGGACGATGCCGACAAGGCGCCTGCCGTTTCGACGGCTTCCGTACTCGGCATGACGATTGGCGAGCTCAACGACGAGACGCGCACGAAATTCGGCATCGCCACCGACGTCTCCGGCGTCGTCGTGACCGACGTCACCAAGGATTCGGCCGCAGCCGAACGCGGCATCCAGCCCGGCGAGGTGATCACCGAGATCGCGCAGGAATCGGTCGCCACGCCCAAGGATGTCATGGACCGGATCGGCGCGCTGAAGGAGCAGGGGCGCAAGAACGCGCTTTTGATGCTGGCGTCGAAGACCGGCGAGCTGAGGTTCGTGACAATCCGGATGGATTGAGTCCGGAAGAGCCTCCAACACTCTGATCTTGAAAAGAAAAAGGGCGGCTAGCGGGCCGCCCTTTTTCTTGCTTGCCAGTCTGTGCGTGACAGCCTGTAGAAGACATGTCGCCTGAGTGCGGTGTGGCTGTCCGGAACACCGGGATGGTCGAAGTCGGAGGCCGGGTCGGCGATCATGTTCAGGCGCTCCATGACGGCAGTGGACCGGCTGTTATCCTTGACGGCGAAGGACACGATTTCGTGGAGGCCAAGTCTTTCAAAGCCATAGGTGAGCCAGGCTTCGGCTGCTTCGGTGACATAGCCGCGGCCCCAGAATTCGGGTGCCAGCCGCCAGCCGATCTCGATCGTGCCGGGCGGCAGGAAGGGCAAATGATCGGTTCGGGTTATGCCGACGAAGCCGATGCATTCACCTGTGGCTGTGATCTCAGCGGCCGCGAAGCCGAAGCCGTTGCGATCGATAGCGGCGCGCAACTCCTCCATCTTGGCGTCAGCCTGGGCGCGGTCGCGGCGAAACGGAAAGAATTCCATGACGCGCTCGTCGGAATTGATGCGATGGAAGAGCTCGCGGTCACGATCTTCCCAGTTGCGCAGGATCAGGCGCTCGGTGCGGATCGGCGTCATTCGACAAATTCCTCCCGGCGATAACCCTGCAGATAAAGCAAGGCGGTGAGGTCGCCGTGGTCGATGCGGATCTTTGCCTCGGCTGCCACGGCCGGCTTGGCGTGCAAGGCGACGCCGATGCCGGCAAGACGGATCATGTCGAGATCGTTGGCGCCGTCACCCACGGCAATGGCATCGGCAGGCGTCAGGCCGAGGCGGGCGGAAATCTCGATAAGGGCTTCGGCCTTGGCGGCTCGGCCGAGGATCGGCTCGGCGACCAAGCCGGTGAAGCGGCGATCCTGCTCGATCAGCCGATTGGCGCGATTTTCGTGAAAACCGAGCAATGCTGCGATGCGGGTGGTGAAGATGTCGAAACCACCGGAAATCAGCGCCGTCCAGGCGCCGTTGGCCGCCATTGTCTGGACGAGCGTGCGACCGCCGGAGGCAAGCGTCAGGCGATTGTCGATGATGCGGTCGATGATTGCGGCATCGAGACCCTTAAGCAGCGCCACGCGCTCGCGCAAGGCCGGCTCGAATGCGATCTCACCGTTCATCGATCGCGCCGTGATGGCGGCGACGCGATCCTTGACGCCGATCTCGTCGGCAAGCTCGTCGATGCATTCCTGCTCGATCATCGTCGAATCCATGTCGGCGATCAGGACCTTCTTGCGCCTGTTCTCAGCCGGTTGGACGGCCACGTCGATGGGTTCGGAAGCAAGCGCGGCATGCAGGCGGGCCGTTATTTCGGAAGCTTCGGCGGTCTCCGGCAAATCGAGCTCGCAGGCGATGCCTTCGGCCAGCCAGCGAACAGCGCTTGCGCCGACAGACCCAGACGCCATATTCGCTAGCGTCGGCGTCAATGCGCGGCCGGCGGGATGGGATAGAAGCGTGGCGATCAGCATCGAAAATTCCAGCGGACAGGCGGGCGAAGGCCGCGTGAAGAACGCGATCCTGATAGCCGGGCCGACCGCCAGCGGCAAGTCGGCGCTCGCACTCGACCTCGCCGAGCGCAATGGCGGTGTCATCGTCAACACCGATTCCATGCAAGGCTATTCGGTGCTCGACGTGCTGACGGCGCGGCCGGGTGCTGCCGAACTCGCCCGCGTCCCTCACTTTCTTTATGGACACGTCGATCCGTCCACCGCCTATTCCACCGGCGCCTGGCTGCGTGATGTCATGAAGCTGATCGACGACGGCACGCTTTCGGCGCGGCAAGTGATTTTCGTCGGCGGTACCGGGCTTTATTTCCGGGCGCTCACGGAAGGTATTTCGGAGATGCCCGACATTCCGCAGTCGATCCGCGAGCGCTGGCGCTACGAGCTGCAAGAACAGGGCGCTGTGAGATTGCACCGCATCCTGTTGCGCGAGGATTCTGCGGCCGGCATGATGCTGAGGCCGACGGATGGCCAGCGCATCGTGCGGGCGCTGGAGGTGCTCGACGCGTCGGGCCGCTCCATCCTGGACTGGCAGGCCGCGCGTGGCCAGCCGTTGATCGACAGGAGCAGCGCGCGCTTTTTCGTCATCGAGCCGGAGCGGGCGGCGCTGGTGGAGCGGATCGATGCCCGCTTCGACCGCATGCTGGACAAAGGGGCATTGGACGAGGTGAAGCAGCTTTCGGCGCTCGGCCTCGATCCCGACCTGCCGGCGATGAAGGCGATCGGTGTTCGCGAGCTTCAGGCCGCGCTGGCCGGCGCCATCAGTTTTCCCGAGGCTATCGAGCGTGCGAAGATCGCGACGCGGCAATATGCAAAGCGGCAGGCGACCTGGTTCAGGCACCAATTGGGTCCGGAATGGCACAGGTTGCGTCCCGGTGAGGGGATCAACTGGGTGATCTCACCCCCTCCTTCGAGCGCAACCTGAAAAGTCGACATCGAAGGGACATTTCGCGTTGAAGTTGTCCAGGTTAACTGTCCGTAAGCTCCCGCATGCCATAAGATCGATAGGAACTTTTCAACGGGGAGCAGATGCATTTCCACAAGGCGGAATCAGCGTTTTTCGTCTTTATTTTTGTGATCCTGGCCGCCGGCCTGGTGACGCTTTACGCCTATGGACTCCTGCAAACCCTGGCGGCCGACATTAGCAATACGCCTTCGGAACTCGATGAAATCGTCTATCTCAACAAGCTGCTGTTTGCGATCGGCGTGCTGCTGGCGACTGCGCTGTTCTTCGGCATTTTCTTCATCTATCCGCTGATCCGAAAGCAGGCGACGGAAGAAGGCAAGCTGCGCGCGATGACAGTTTCACTCAGTGCGCGCTCGGAGACGCTGGAGCATGCGGCGCTGACCGACAGCCTCACCGGCATGCAGAATCGGCGCTATTTCGACGATGCGCTGAAAGAATATCTCGAGGAGTTTCGCCGCATCGAAAAACCAGTCGGGCTGATGATCCTCGATCTCGACCACTTCAAGCAGGTCAACGACAGCCACGGCCACGATGTCGGCGACGAGGTGTTGCGGGCCGTCGCCAACTGTCTCAAGGACATGACACGCTATCACGACGTGGTGGCGCGCCTGGGCGGCGAGGAGTTCGCGGTGGTCACGCCCAATATGGACGCCGAGCTGCTATCCAAATTCGCCGAGCGCATCCGCAAGGCGATCGCCAGCATGTCGGTGCTGACAGGCAATGTCCGACTGAAAATCACCACCAGCGTCGGGCTTGCCGTCTGGGACCGCAAGGAAACCGCCGAGGAGTTCTATCGCCGCGCCGACCGCCAGCTCTATGAGGCAAAGAGGCAAGGCCGCAACCGCGTCTGCGCCTGAATCCCGTCATTAAATTCGTGATGCTGGAAATTCGGGATGCTGGCCGTCTGGTGCCGTTTTCTGCGCTTCCGGCGCTCGCAGACCGACGTCGCCAAGTAGGCTGAGACGGCGCCTTGCAAGGCTTGTGGGAGATAGAGGTGTTGCCGTGATCAAATCCGACCTCTCCGATCTTTACCGAGGCTATATTGCATGTCTGAACAAGCAGGATTGGCCAAATCTGGGGCAGTTTGTTCATGATGAAGCGATCCACAACGGTCGGCCGCTCGGATTATCCGGGTACCTCGAAATGTTGGAGAGAGACTTCGATGAAATTCCGGACCTTTACTTCGACATTCGGCTATTGGTTGCCGATCCGCCTTATATAGCGAGCCGGCTAAGCTTCAACTGCACCCCAAGGGGAACGTTCCTTGGGCTCGATGTAAGCGGGAAGAGAATTTGGTTTACCGAGAACGTATTCTATGAGTTTCAGAGAGGGAAAATTCGCCAGGTGTGGTCCGTTATAGACAAGGCAGCCATCGAAGTTCAGCTTTGATGGTTGCCGACGCACCGATGAGGTCTGCCTAAACGTCGCTCGGCTCAATCGTTCTGGGGACGCAGGCCGAAGGTCGCCGGCTTGAGGCCGTAGCGCAAGTCGAAATCCTCGTCCCGCTGGGTACGTACGGCCGGCGGTTTGCGATAGTCGGAATCGCCGGCCTGCCGGCCCGGATCAATGACTTCCGCGAACGCCATTGCCTGTTGTGGTCTAGGCACGTTGCGCAGCCGTTCGACGATCGCAACGAGGTCGACATCGTTGCCGGTTTCGGAGGGCAAGGCGTCCTCGCGCTTGGCCGTGCCGGGGATCAAATCCTCGGAGAGTTTTTCGAATTTCATCCGCATCGTCGTCGCCACGCCTTCTCCGAAGGCAATGGCCTCGCGCTGCCCCATGGAAGACAGGAACGCCAGCGTCGAAGCCGAGGAATCGGCGATCGCCGAGCGGATGATCGCCTGGTCCTGCTCATTGGCGAGCCGCATGGCGAAGAACGTCGAGCACTGCGACAGGATGGTCGGATCAAGCTCGCCCGGGCGCTGGGTGACGACGCCGAGATAACAGCCATATTTGCGGCCTTCCTTGGCGATGCGCGACAGCGCGTGCCGGGTCGGCGCGAAACCGAGGCGCGGATCGGCCGGCATATAGCGATGCGCTTCCTCGCACAGGAAGAGCAGCCGCAAGCGGCCTTCGCTCCACAACGCCAGGTCGAACGCCAGCCGCGCCAGCACCGAGCATACGGAATTGACCACCTCGGACGGCATACCGGCCATTTCGAAGCAGGTCACCGGGCGGCCGTGATGCGGCACGCGGAAAATGTTGCCGATCGTCTCGTGAATGGTGTCCTCGATCAGGCGCGAGTTGAACATGAAACGGTAGCGCGGATCGGATGCCGCCGATTCGATACGTGTCTTCAGTGACCTGAGGGTTGGACGATCGTTCTTGCTTTCCAGCAATCCCATGCGTTCGTCGACCAGTTTGATGAGGTCGGCAATGCGATAGGGTACCGGCGCGTCGGCGGTCAGCGCGTCGGTGCTGCGCCGCAGGTAGTTGCCGGTGTTCGGATTGCGATAGAGGTTCTTGGCCGCGGGAATGAGATCGCGCAAGGCGTCGACCTCTTCCGGCACCGTCTCGCGGCCGCGAAACAGCACCTCGGCGAATTCCTCGAGTTTGAACATCCAGAAAGGCAGGTCGAGCGTCGTCGAATCGACCCTAAAGCAATATTCGGGCAAGGACGCGGCGAACTCGTTGTGTGGATCCAGGATGAGCACGCGCAGGTCGGGCCGGGCGGCGATCGACTTGCGCAAGAGCAGCGAGACGGCGGTCGATTTGCCGACCCCGGTCGTGCCGACAATGGCGAAATGGCGCGCCAGCGTATCGTCGATGGCAATATTGGCGTCGATGGCCTCGTCCTGCGACAGCGTGCCGATGGTAATCGAATGACGCCCGGCGAGATCGTAGACGGCCTGTAGGTCGCGGCTGCGGATACGATGGGCAATGGCGCCGATATGCGGATAGGTCGTGATGCCGCGGTCGAATACCGGCTTGGCGCCGGGTTCGGCGCCGTCGCGCACCTCGCCAATCAATTCGATGCTGACCTCGATCGGATTCTGGCCCTCGCTGCTCCAGGCACGATCCGACTTGCCGATTTCGTAGACCAGTCCGACGGTTCGTGATGTACCGAGATTGATCGAGATCATCTTGCCGACGCTCCATAGGCCGGTGACCGTGCCTTCGATATCGTCGGCATAGGCGCTGATGGTGGCGCGCGCGCCATCGCATTGCACGACATTGCCCAGAATCCGCTTGTCGTTCTGCTCCGCCCTGCGGCGCTCTAGCAAAGTCGGTTCTCCAATGGAGGTTTCGCGTTCGACGAGCATGGACAGGCCGATCCCCTTTTCCCAAACAATGAGCCTAGGCGGACGGGGTTAAGGTGGGGTGAGGCCGGATGGTTTAGCGGACGTTAAGGGGTTTGCGAAAACTGGACGAAACGGCCGTTGCCCGAGCGCGGGATTTCGCTATAGTGGATGAATGGATAATATAGCGAACGATATCTCATCGACTATCGGCAGAAGGATACACGCCGAAAGGGTGGCTCGCAGCTGGTCCCTGGCGGATTTGGCGGAGCAGTCCGATGTCTCGAAAGCCATGCTGAGCACGATCGAGCGCGGCATGACGAGCCCGACGGCGGCACTCCTCGTGCGCATTGCGGCCGCGTTCGGCATGACGCTTTCCACTTTGATCGCAAGGGCGGAGTTGCAAGGCGGTGGCCTGCTTCGCGAACGTGACCAGCCGGTCTGGCGCGATCCGGCTACGGGTTATGTGCGGCGGCACCTTTCGCCGGTTTCGGACATGCCGCTCGAACTGATCCGGGTCAAACTGCCGGCGGGCGCCAAGGTGAGCTTCCCGGCGGCCTCCTATGCCTTCATCAGACAACAGATCTGGCTGATCTCCGGGCAGCTGGAATTCGTCGAGGGCGACATCGTTCACAGGCTCGAGCCCGGCGACTGCCTGGCGCTCGGCGCGCCATCCGATTGCGTCTTCCACGCTCCGGGGCCGGACGCCGCCGACTATCTGGTTGCGTTGGCCAGGAGCTGAGACGATGGCGCGCCGTCCGAAACGTTCCGACAATGGCGGTCCGCCGCTCGACGACCACGAGGGTCCGCCTTGGGGCAAGGGAGACCCCTATATCTTTCTTGCCTGGCGGACCGCCCATGCCCAGGCATGGAAAGTGCCGAGCCGCGAGATCATGCTGATGCGGCTGGACAAGGCCGAGCGGCTAGGCCTGACCTATGAGGAATACACGCTCGAACTGCTGGAACGCGGGCGACATCTGCAAGAGGAAGACGCCGAGCGCATCGGAGAAATCCGCCGAGCCAGGAAGCGGAAGCGGACCAGTCATTTCGGCTGACGGTGCAGGCCATGCTGCCGCTCGATGCACTGCCGTTCCCGTTGCACACAGAGGAGACCACATGGATTCAATAGAAATCAACCTGCTCAGCAATACTGCCGGAACGAAAAAAATGCTGGTCGATTTGCTGATCGGCACGGTTGCCGCCGGCGGCTCGGTCAGCTTCATGCATCCCTTGGCGCCGGAGATGGCTGCAGCCTTCTGGAACAAGTCGCTTCAGGCGGTCGCCAGAGGCGAAAGGGCGGTGCTCGGGGCCTGGAACGGCGAGGCTCTGATCGGCACCGTCACCGTGCTGCTCGACTGCCCTCCCAACCAGCCGCACCGGGCCGAGATCGCCAAGCTGATGACCCGCCTCAATTATCGCGGCAAGGGCGTCGCAACCCGCCTGATGGAGGCGGCGGAAGCCGTTGCCATGGAGAAAGGCCGCACGCTGTTGGTGCTGGACACGGCAAAAGAGGAGGGGGCTTCCGGCCTCTATGAAAAGCTCGGCTTCACGCTGGGCGGCGAAATACCGGATTATGCGCTGAAGCCGCATGGCGGGCTGACAGGCACCCTCATCTACTGGAAGCGCATTGGTACAGTCCCGGCCCGCGCACATTCGCCGTTGACAGCACCATCAAACCAATTCTATTGTCCGCGACCATGAAAACGGCACTCATTCTCGTAGGAAAGCGCGTGGGCAAGGCGGTGTAACCGCCAGGCGGTGACCTCCCATGCGCAAGACACAGGCTCCCTCGGGGGCCTTTTTTATTGCCCGAAACACGACTAAACGACCAGCAATCGCCCGATGGCGAACAGTACGGGACCAGACCGATGAGCAGTGGACAGAATGAGCGGCGCGAAACGCCAAGAACCGAGATGACTGGCGCCGAAATGGTGGTGCAGGCGCTGAAGGACAATGGCGTCAAGCATGTTTTCGGCTATCCGGGCGGCGCGGTTCTGCCAATCTACGATGAAATCTTCCAGCAGGACGAGGTCGAGCACATCCTCGTTCGCCACGAGCAGGGCGCTGGCCACGCGGCGGAAGGCTATGCGCGCTCGACCGGCAAGGCCGGCGTCATGCTGGTGACCTCCGGGCCGGGCGCGACAAATGCGGTGACGCCATTGCAGGATGCGCTGATGGATTCGATCCCGCTGGTCTGCCTGACCGGCCAGGTACCGACGTCGCTGATCGGCTCGGATGCGTTCCAGGAGTGCGACACGGTCGGCATCACGCGGCCCTGCACCAAGCACAACTGGCTGGTGAAGGACGTCAACCAGCTCGCGGCAACGATCCACGAGGCCTTCCATGTGGCAACGACAGGGCGCCCCGGCCCGGTCGTCGTCGACATCCCGAAGGACGTTCAGTTCGCCAAGGGCATCTATGTTCCGCCGCAGACGGCGCCGCGCACCAGCTACCAGCCGAAGGTCCAGGGCGACCTGGAGAAGATCAAGGCGGCCGTCGAGCTGATGGCCGGCGCCAGGAAGCCGATCATCTATTCGGGCGGCGGCGTCATCAATTCCGGCCCGGAGGCGAGCCATCTGCTGCGCGAGCTGGTCGACCTGACCGGCTTCCCGATCACCTCGACGCTGATGGGCCTTGGCGCCTATCCGGCGTCGGGCAAGAACTGGATGGGCATGCTCGGCATGCACGGCACCTACGAAGCGAACATGGCGATGCACGATTGCGACGTCATGCTCTGCATCGGCGCGCGCTTCGACGACCGCATCACCGGGCGGCTGACAGCGTTTTCGCCGAATTCGAAGAAGATCCACATCGACATCGACCCGTCTTCGATCAACAAGAACGTCCATACCGACGTGCCGATCATCGGCGATGTCGGCCGTGTGCTGGAGGATCTTGTGCGACTGTGGCGGGCAACCGCCAAGGCCGACAAGAAGGCGCTTCACCCGTGGTGGGAGCAGATCGCCAAATGGCGCGCGCGCGATTCACTCGCCTACAAGATGAACCATGAGGTGATCATGCCGCAATATGCCGTCCAGCGGCTTTATGCGCTGACCAAAGACCTCGACACCTACATCACCACCGAGGTCGGCCAGCACCAGATGTGGGCGGCGCAGCACTATCATTTCGAGAAGCCGAACCGCTGGATGACCTCCGGCGGGCTGGGCACGATGGGCTACGGCCTGCCGGCCGCGCTCGGCGTGCAGATCGCGCACCCGGATGCGCTGGTCATCGATATCGCCGGCGACGCTTCGGTGCAGATGACGATGCAGGAGATGAGCGCGGCGGTACAGCACGAGGCGCCGATCAAGATCTTCATCCTCAACAACCAGTACATGGGCATGGTGCGGCAATGGCAGCAGCTGCTGCACGGCAACCGGCTGTCGCATTCCTATACCGAGGCGATGCCGGATTTCGTCAAGCTCGCCGAAGCCTATGGCGGCCACGGTATTCGCTGCGACAAGCCGGACGAGCTCGATGACGCCATCAAGGAGATGATCGCGGTCAAGAAGCCCGTCCTGTTCGATTGCCGCGTGGCGACGCTCGCCAACTGCTTCCCGATGATCCCGTCCGGCAAGGCGCATAACGAGATGCTGTTGCCTGATGAGGCGACCGACGAAGCTGTCGCCAACGCGATCGACGCCAAGGGCAGGGAACTGGTGTAGCCTGGTTCAAGGAAGCTGTGCGGAAACAGCAGATTAGCACAAAAGTTTGAAATCGAGATTCATGTCATGAACGCACAGTTGCAACCGACCGGCTCCGCCTATTTCATCGCCAAGGAGACGGAAAAACCAGAGAACCACACGCTTTCGGTCCTGGTCGACAACGAGCCGGGCGTGCTTGCCCGGGTCATCGGCCTGTTCTCCGGACGTGGCTACAACATCGAGAGCCTGACGGTCTCGGAAACCGAGCACGAAAAGCACCTGTCGCGCATCACCATCGTGACGCGCGGCACGCCGCACGTGCTGGAGCAGATCAAGCACCAGCTTGAGCGCATCGTACCGGTGCACCGCGTCGTCGATCTCACCGTGCGGTCGCAGGAATTCGGACAGGAGCGGCCATTGGAGCGGGAACTCGCGCTCGTCAAGGTCGCCGGCACCGGCGAAGCCCGCGTCGAGGCGCTCAGGCTCGCCGATGCATTCCGCGCCAGCGTCATCGATGCCAACACCGAGCATTTCATCTTCGAGATTACCGGCAAGGGCTCCAAGCTTGATCAGTTCATCGCCATCATGAAGCCGCTCGGCCTGGTCGAAATCTGCCGTACCGGAGTGGCGGCGATGAACCGCGGCCCGCAAGGGATGTAGTCATCCAGCTTGGCTCTATCTCGTCGCTTTGCCACCGATCGCATTGAATAGGGGAACGGCATGACATTCGACGCATTCTTCGCCTTGCTGGTCTATGCCTTCGTGACCTCGATCACGCCGGGTCCGAACAATTTCATGCTTTTGGCCTCGGGTGTGAATTTCGGCTTGGTCAAGACCGTGCCACACATGCTCGGCATCGGCTTCGGCTTCCTCGTGCTGTTGCTTGCCGTAGGCTTCGGGCTTGGGGCCGTGTTGACGGCCTTTCCGGTGCTGCATACCGGGTTGAAGATCGCCGGCGGCCTCTACCTGCTTTATCTGGCCTGGAAGATCGCCATGTCGCGCTCGCTCGGCGGCGAAGGCGAGGCGAAGGGCCAGCCGATGCGCTTCATCGAGGCTGCGGCTTTCCAGTGGGTCAATCCTAAGGCCTGGGTGATGGCGATTACGGCCATGGCCGTCTATACCAATCCGGAACGCCCGTTTGTGTCTGTGGTGCTGATCGCGGCCGCTTTCGCCGTCGTCATGCTGCCGAGCATTTCGACTTGGGCCGGTTTCGGCATGGCGCTGCGCGGTTTTCTGGCTGATGCGGTGCGGCTCAAATGGTTCAACATCGCCATGGGCGTGATGCTTGGGGCGACGCTGTGGCCGATGCTGCGTTAGCTGCCGTTTTATTGTGCACTGCACATTAAATCTTCGTAATGACGGGTTTTGGCCCTTTTTCGCCTTCGGCATCCTCTATTATCTGGCAAAAGCGCGGCAAGAGGCTGCGAGTTGAGCTAGACTGCGGCCACCGGATAGCGGCGTGTCGGATCGAGAGGCCTTTTGTCGATGCGCGGAAAGATCGTATTTGCGGTGATTGCTGCAGCCTGCGTTGCCGCGGCGGCGTGGCTTTATCTTTCGCCCACCGCAATGAGCGGTCTTCAGCAGATGCTGTCGGCGAAGCAGACGACGGCGGCGGCGGACAAGCCCGCTGCAGCGGCAAATGCCGCGCGTTCGACTTCGGTGGTTGCCGCCACCGCCTCGACGGCCGATTTCCCGGTCCGGCGCTATGCCATCGGCTTTGTGTCCTCTCCCGCCGTGGTCAGCATCAACGCACGGGTCTCGAGCCAGATCGTCGCAATCGCGGTCAAGGACGGACAGATGGTGAAGACCGGCGACCTCCTGTTCTCGCTGGACGATCGCTCATTGAAGGCCCAACTGGCACGCGATCAGGCGACGCTCGCAAAAGACCAGGCGCTGCTTGCCAGCGCCACGGCCGATCTTCAGCGCGCCAAAAATCTCGTCGCCAGGCAGGCCGGAACACAGCAGACCTATGATCAGGCCGTCGCGGCGCAGAAATCCGCCGCGGCCACTGTCGACGCCGATAAGGCGACGATCGATGCGGACGAGGTCCAGCTTGGCTTTGCCACGATCAAAGCGCCGATTTCCGGCAGGCTTGGCGCGGTCAGCGTCGCGGTCGGCGACCTCGTCACCACCAGCAACGGCAGCAGCACGTCGACGCCGCTGGTGACGATCACGCAGGTCGACCCGCTGCAGGTGAACTTCAATCTTCCGGAAAGCGATCTTGCCTTACTGCACAAGGCGCTGGCGGCGCCGCAGCAAGGCGCGGTGACGCTGACCAAGGACGGCGACCCGAAGCCGATCGGCAAGGGAACGCTGGATTTCGTCGATTCCAGCGTGGACACGGCATCCGGCACGATCGCAACGCGGGCCAGCGTGCCCAACGCCGATCTTTCGCTGTGGCCGGGCCAATATGTAAATGTCGTACTCGATGCCGGCATCATGCCGCAAATGACGTCCGTTCCGACGGTCGCCGTCCAGCCCAGCCAGAAGGGGCCGTTCGTCTATGTGATCAAGCCGGACAACACCGTTGAAATGCGGCCCGTGCAGGTCGCGCTGACAGAAGGCGCCAACACCGCGATCAGCCAAGGATTGGAAAGCGGCGAGCGTGTCGTCGTCGAAGGCCAGACCAAGCTGAAAAACGGCGCGGCGGTGCGCGAAGGCAAGGCCTCGACCGGTACCGGCGACCAGGCGACTCCGAAGGTCGCGGAGGCCGACAGGACGGGCGGAACACAGCCATGATTTCCGAATTCTGCATCCGCAGGCCCGTCGCCACGCTGCTCATGTCGTTCGCCTTGGTTCTGGGCGGGCTATTTGCTTACAAATTCCTGCCGGTCGCGGCGCTGCCAAGCGCGGAATTTCCGGTTGTCAACGTCTCGGCCTCGCTGCCTGGGGCCTCGCCGGAAACCATGGCGACCTCGGTGGCAACGCCGCTGATCAAGCAGTTTGCCACTATCGCCGGCATCGATTCGATCTCGACGACCAATTCGCTCGGCACGACCTCGATCGCCATTCAGTTCGTGCTCAACCGCGACATCGATGCAGCCGCCGCCGATGTGCAGGCGGCGATCGCACGCACGCAACGACAATTGCCGCCGGAGATGACCAGCCCGCCGAGCTATCGCAAGGTCAATCCAGCTGACGCGCCGATCCTGCTGATGTCGCTGGTCAGCGACACCATTCCGCTGACCGATCTCGATGCCTTTGCCGAGAATGTGATTTCGCCGTCGCTGTCGACGATCGACGGCGTTGCGCAGGTTTCGATCTACGGCCAACAGAAATATGCCGTCCGCGTCCAGATCGATCCGACGGCGCTCGCCGCACGCGGCATCTCGATCGACCAGCTGCAGACGGCCATTGCCTCGGCCAACAGCAACACGCCGCTCGGTGTGCTCAAGAACAACAAACAGCAGCTGACCATCACGGCGAACACGCAGCTGACCAACGCGGCGGGATTCTCCAACATCATCATCGCCACCAAGAACGGCCATCCGGTGCGGCTCGGCGAGGTGACCCGCGTCATCGATTCGGTCGAGACCACGACGACGGCAAGCTGGTATGACGGCACCCGCGCCATCATCATGGCGGTGCAGCGTCAGCCGGATGCCAATACCGTCGATGTCGTCGACCGCGTCAAGGCGATGCTGCCTTCCTTCGAGGGTCAGATGCCGGCAGCTGCGAGCATCCAGTTGCTCAACGATCGCTCGACATCGATCCGCGAGGCGGTCGACGACGTGCAGTTCACGCTCCTGCTCACTATCGCGCTGGTGGTGATGGTGATCTTCCTGTTCCTGCGCCGGGTGACGGCGACGGTGATCCCGGCCGTGGCGGTGCCGATTTCGCTCATCGCCACTCTGGGCGTGATGTACCTGTTCGGCTTTTCCATCGACAACATCTCGCTGATGGGACTGACGCTGGCGGTCGGCCTTGTCGTCGACGACGCCATTGTCATGCTGGAAAATATCTTCCGGCATATGGAGGAGGATGGGCTCTCGGCAATGGAGGCGTCGCTCAAGGGCGCCCGCGAAATCGGCTTCACCATCATCTCGATCTCGATCTCGCTGGTCGCCGTGTTCATTCCCGTGCTTTTGATGGGCGGCGTGATCGGGCGCATCTTCAACGAGTTCGCGGTGGTGGTGACGGTCGCCATCCTGGCGTCGATGTTCGTCTCGCTGACGCTGACGCCGATGCTGTGCTCGCGGCTGTTGTCGTTATCGAAAGCCGAGCAGAAAGCAGCGCACGGCGCGGACCATAGGCAAAACGTCTTCATGCGGGGCTATGACCGGCTGCTGACATTCTGCCTGCGCCACAATTTCCTGGTTTTCCTTGTCTTCCTGGTAACCGCCGGGCTGTCGGTGTGGCTGATCCAGATCTCGCCGAAGGGCTTCTTCCCGCAGGAGGATATCGGCCAGGTCTCGGTGACGACCATCGCGCGCCAGGACATCTCCTTCGACGCCATGGTCAAGTTGCAGGGGCAAGTGGCTGATGTCTTCTCCCATTCGCCCTATGTCGCGCATGTCGGCTGGTCGGCGGGCAGTGGAAACAATGCGCTCAACCAAGGCCAGCTGTTTGTACAGCTGAAAGACAAGGACCAGCGCCCCAATATCGACAAGGTGCTTGCGGATCTGCGGCGCCAGCTTGCCAATGTGTCCGGCATCGAAACCTACATGCAACCGGTGCAGAACCTGCGGCTCGGCGCGCGCGCTTCGGCGAGTGCCTACCAGCTTGCCGTGCAGGGCCTCGATACCGGCCTGACGAATGTCTGGGCGCAAAAGTTGACGGACGCGATGGCTGCCGATCATGGCGCCTTCACCGATGTCACCAATGACCTGCAGAACAACGCGTTGCAGGCGACGCTGGTGATCGACCGCGACAAGGCAGCGACGCTTGGCGTCGATACCGACACGTTGCGCTCCAGCCTCTATGGCGGTTTCGGCACCCAGCAGGTGTCGACCATCTTCGGTTCGGCCGACAGCTATAAAGTGGTCATGGAGCTCGACCCGAAGATCGAGTGGTCGCCCGAACGGATGCTGGCGATCAAGGTAAGGACGGTCAGCGGCAGCCTGGTGCCGCTCGGTGCGTTCGCCCGTGTCGATCGGACCGCCGGCGCTTTGACCGTCAATCAGCTCGGCCAGCTTCCGGCAGTGACCATTTCCTACAATCTGCCGCAAGGCGTGGCCCTCGGCGACAGCGTGAGCCACATCAATGCGCTGAAGGACAAGATCGGCATGCCGCCGACGATCTCGACCGCCTTCTCGGGCACGGCGAAGACGTTCCAGGATTCGCTTTCCAACCAGGGGCTGCTGATCGGCGGCGCGATCCTGACCATCTATATCGTGCTCGGCATGCTCTATGAGAGCTTTATCCATCCGCTTACCATCCTGACCGGGCTTCCGTCGGCGGTGCTCGGCGCGCTGGTGGCGCTGCGGCTGGCGGGGATGGATTTGTCGGTGATCGCGGTGATCGGCATCCTGATGCTGATCGGCATCGTCAAGAAGAACGGCATCATGATGATCGACGTGGCGCTCGAGCTCAGGCGCGAGGGAATGTCGCCTGTCGAATCCATCCACAAGGCCTGCCTTATGCGCTTCCGGCCGATCATGATGACCACGCTTGCCGCGCTGATGGGTACCATCCCGATCGCGCTCGGCACCGGCGCCAGCGCGGAATTGCGCCAGCCTCTCGGCGTGGCGGTGGTCGGCGGCCTTGTCGCCTCGCAGGCACTGACGCTGTTCGTCACGCCCGTCATCTACGTCTACATGGAGCATTTTTCCGGCTGGCTCGTCAGCGTATGGGCGGGGCACCGGGGCGAGCCGAGCCCGGTCGAGGCGGTCGACCAGCCGTCACTGTTCGACGACGGGGAAGAACCGGTGCCGCAGAAGGCGGCAGCCGAATAGCACTGGCCCAAGCCGTGGTGCTTGCGGCCGGAGGTCCGCGATCGTAATTTGATGCCATGCTGCACAATCACGACCACGACAACGAGCTTGATGCTTTTGCGGCGCGTGTGCGCGCACTGGAGACGATTCTCACCCGCAAGGGGCTGATCGATCCAGCGGCGATCGACGTCATCGTCGATACCTACGAAACCAAGGTCGGGCCGCGCAACGGCGCAAAGGTGGTGGCGAAGGCCTGGGTTGATCCCGGGTTTGCCGCATGGCTGAAGCGTGATGCGACGGCGGCCATCGAATCGCTCGGCCACACCGGCCGGCAAGGCGAGCACATGCAGGCGGTGTTCAACACGGCCGACACGCACAACCTCGTCGTCTGCACGCTATGCTCCTGCTATCCATGGTCGGTGCTCGGCCTGCCGCCGGTCTGGTACAAGGCGCCGCCCTACCGTTCGCGCGCGGTGATCGATCCGCGCGGCGTGCTCGACGAATTCGGGCTGACCTTGCCGGCAACGACAACAATCCGGGTGTGGGATTCGACCGCCGAGCTGCGCTATCTGGTGGTGCCGATGCGGCCCAGGGACACAGAGGGCTGGGATGAGGCGCGGCTCGCCGATCTGGTGACGCGCGATGCCATGATCGGCACGGCGCTGGCGCGGGAACCGGCATGAACGGGCCGCAGGATCTCGGCGGCCAGATGGGTTTCGGGCCGGTCGCGCCTGAACAGGACGAACCCTATTTCCATGCCGATTGGGAAAGGCGGGCGCTGGGCGTGACGTTGTGTGCCGGCGCCATGGGCGCCTGGAACATCGACGAGAGCCGGCACGCGCGGGAATCGCTGCACCCGGCCGACTACTATGCGTCGAGTTATTACGAAATCTGGATCAAGGCGCTGGAGGTGTTACTCAAACGCCATGGTTTCGTCAGCGACCGCGATCTGGCCAGGGGCGATGCGGTCGACCCGGTAGCGACACCCAAGCGGGTCCTGAAGGCGCAAGACGTTTCGGCGGTGCTGGCCAAGGGCGGGCCTTGCGACCGGCCGGTCGCCGTCCCGCCGCGATTCAAGGCAGGCGACCTCGTGCGAACCAAGAACTTTCATCCGACCGGCCACACCAGGCTGCCGCGTTACGCGCGTGGCAAGCGAGGCGTCATCGAGGCCATGCGTGACGGCTTCGTTTTTCCCGACACCAATGCGCACGGCCAGGGCGAAAACCCGCAATGGGTCTATACGGTGGCCTTCACCGGCAGCGAAATCTGGGGCGAGGGCGCCGACCCGAAACTTGTCGTGTCCATCGATGCCTGGGAGAGCTACCTTGAACCGGCGTGAGACGGGCTCAGCCGCCACCGCGCTGCCCGCCGGTGTCGAGGCGCCAGTCTTCGCCCAGCCGTGGCAAGCAGAGGCCTTCGCCATGACGGTGGCGCTACACGACAACGGGCTGTTTTCGTGGAGCGAATGGGCGGACGCCTTGTCGGCCGAGGTGAAGCGGCCGGGCGCCGCGCGCGACGGTCATGACTATTACGAGCACTGGCTGGCCGCGCTAGAAAAGCTGCTTTCGGCCAAAGGCGTTGCCGGTAGGAGCGACGTCGACAGCCTTGCTGCTGCCTGGGAACGGGCCGCGCATGCTACGCCGCATGGCAAGCCGATCCTGCTGGAGAACGATCCACAGCGGGCTGGGTAAGCTGTCGTCGCCCGGCGTTGTTCTCTTTACGTTCCTCTTCGTCGCTGATAGCCTGGCCCTGTCGCAGCAGCGTAATTGCAGGCGATGAAGTTGATGGTGACGGCAGTCACCTTGTCTTTCCCTCGCGAATCCGGTCTGTCGCGCTGATGGAATTTTCTCCTCAACAGGACGAGGCGCTGAAGGCGGTGGCCGGCTGGCTGAAAGCCGGCAAGCCGCAGCTGTTCCGGCTGTTCGGCTATGCCGGCACCGGCAAGACGACGCTGGCGCGCTATTTCGCCGAGCATGTCGACGGCCAGGTGCAGTTCGCCGCCTTTACCGGCAAGGCGGCGCAGGTGCTGCGTTCCAAGGGCGCGGTCAATGCCCGCACCATCCATTCGCTGATCTACCGGCCGAAAGGCGAGGAATCGGTAGCGGACGAGGTGACCGGCAAAACCTCGATGTCGCCGACCTTTTCGCTCAACCGGCAGAGCCCGATCTCGCGGGCCAAGCTCGTCGTCATCGACGAATGCTCGATGGTCGACGAGCAGCTTGGCCGCGATCTGATGAGCTTCGGCACGCCGATCCTGGTGCTCGGCGATCCCGGCCAGTTGCCGCCGATCTCCGGCGGCGGCTTCTTCACCGACCACGAACCGGACATTCTGCTCACCGAAATCCACCGCCAGGCGCGCGACAACCCGATCATCAGGCTGGCGCTCGATGTGCGCGAGGGCCGCGAGTTCATGCGCGGCGACTATGGCGCGGCGCAAGTGATCGGCAAGGAAGACGTCACCCAGGAATTGGTGCTGAAGGCGGACCAGGTGCTGGTCGGCACCAACCGCACGCGCCGTCGCTATAATCAGCGGCTGCGCGAGCTGAAGGGGTTCAACGCCGATTATCCGCAAGCCGGCGACAAGCTGGTCTGCCTGCGCAACGATCCAGCCAAGGGGCTGCTCAACGGCTCGCTGTGGAAGGTGATGACCTCGTCGCGCGAGACGGTCAAGCCCGGCATCAATCTGCTGGTCTCGCCGGAGGAAGACGATCCGGATCGCGGCGTCGCCAAGATCAAACTGCTCAAGGCGGCATTCGAAGATCCGGACGCCGACATTCCCTGGCAGCAGAAGAAGCGCTTCGACGATTTCGACTACGGCTATGCGCTGACCGTGCACAAGGCGCAGGGGTCGCAGTGGAACGAGATCGTGCTTTTCGACGAAAGCTGGGCATTCAAGGAAACCCGGCAGCGTTGGCTTTACACCGCCATCACGCGCGCGGCCGAACGGCTGACGATCGTCCGATAGGGCGGCCGTATCAGCGCAGGGCGATCGGTCTGGCGCCCAGCCATTCCCAGGCGGCGGTTTCGTCCTTAGCCTCGAAATGCCGGAGTTCGATAGGCAAAGAGGCTGGCAAGAAGGCTCTTGCCTCCGCTATCCAGTTCGGCTCACCGACCGCCGCGCAGCGGCCGATATGCTCCACCGCGTGAGCTATGCCCTGTTCGATCGTCTCGTCCGATACGTCGGTCCAGTCGACACCCTCATGGTCGATCAGGCGCACCAGCACGTCGATTTTCGGGTGCAGCGCGTAGGCTGCCTCCAGCAATCCGAACAGGTTTTCGGCATCAGCCGCTGCGACATGGCCGACGACATCGATGGCGAAGAGGTCTTCGCGATCGGTATCGATGCGACGGACCGCCGGCACGGCATCGAGAAAATTCAACAGAAACTCCTCGCGCTCGATTTTCTTCGTTCCCCTTGGAACACCTGAAACCCTCTGTCTGTTCCCCTAAAGACGGTATAGATGCGCGCCGAGATCAGCCTGGAACCATGCAAATGCCTGCAAAGCTCTCCGTCAACCTCAATGCCATCGCTATGCTGCGCAACCGGCGTGACCTGCCGTGGCCAAGCGTGACAGGGCTCGGACGCATCGCCCTTGCCGCAGGCGCGCACGGGCTGACGGTGCACCCGCGACCCGACGAGCGGCACACCAGGCATTCCGATCTGTCTGAGATCAGAGCCCTGATCGACGACGAGTTCCCGAATGCAGAATTCAACATCGAGGGCTATCCGACCGAGGAGTTCCTGGCGCTTGTGGAAAAGCATCAGCCGGAACAGGTGACGCTGGTGCCAGACGACCCGGCGCAGGCGACTTCCGACCATGGCTGGAACTTCGCCGCCGGGGCTGCGTTCCTGACACCGGTCGTCAAGCGCCTGAAGAAGGGAGGCTTTCGCGTATCGCTCTTTTCCGATCCGGATCCCGATGGCGTGAAAGCCGCTCGCGACACCGGCGCCGACCGGATCGAACTCTACACGGGTCCATATGGCAGCTATCATTCCGATTCGGCAAAAGCGGCGAAGGAATTGGAGAAATTGGGAAAGACGGCGGATGCCGCACTTGCTGCAGGGCTCCAGGTCAATGCCGGGCACGACCTTGTGGTGAGCAATTTGCCGGCACTGGCCAGGCGCATCCCGGCATTGGCCGAAGTGTCGATCGGACATGGGTTGACAGCCGATGCGTTGGAGTATGGCATGGCCGCAACGGTCAGGCGGTTTCTGAAGGCTTGTGGCTGGTAGAGAGAGGCGAGCCGATAGGCCGTGCGTTCCCGGCATGGCAGCGCGTCCTTTCCATCCCCGCAGCATAGAGCACCGCACGTCTATGGGAGTGTCGTCCATGGCCCTTGCCAACGCTGGTAGCGAGGCAGAACCCATCGAGCAATCCAGCCACTCCACAGTCGAGCAGCACAGTACCAAGGTGCTGATGCTGGGCGCGCTGGGCGTGGTCTACGGCGATATCGGCACCAGTCCAATTTACGCGTTTCGCGAAGCGCTGCACGCATCGTCGGGACCGGTCGCCCGCAACGACGTCCTCGGCGTGCTGTCGCTTATCGTCTGGGCTCTGACGATCATCGTCACGATAAAATACGTCGCCTTTGTGCTCAGAGCCGACAACAAGGGCGAGGGGGGTACGTTGTCCCTGATGTCGCTTGCGCGCAGCGCTTATCCCAATGGAGCCAAGCTCATCCTGGGGATCGGGCTCTGCGGCGCCGCGCTCTTTTTCGGCGATGCGATCATAACGCCGGCCATCTCCGTGCTTTCGGCGGTCGAAGGCTTGGAAGTGGTGACCCCGACGCTGGAAACTTACGTGGTTCCAATCACGCTGATCATCCTGGCAATGCTTTTTGCCGTGCAACGCTTTGGCACCGGCCGGGTGGCGGCCGTGTTCGGACCGGTGACGGCAGTGTGGTTCCTGGCCATCGGCGCCGCCGGGGTCTACCATCTGCTGGACGACCCGTCGGTCCTGCTGGCGATCAATCCCTATTACGCCGTCGCTTATCTGGCCAATACGCCCACCGGCGCCTTCGTCACGGTCGGGGCGGTGTTCCTGGCCGTCACCGGCGCTGAGGCCCTCTATGTCGATCTCGGTCATTTCGGGCGCAGGCCGATCGTGCTGGCATGGTTCTCCGTCGTGTTCCCTTGTCTGCTCCTCAACTATTTCGGACAAGGCGCGTTCGTTCTGGCCAACGGTGGCAAACCCACCAATCCATTCTTTCAGATGCTGCCCGATTGGGCCCTGATGCCCATGGTTGGCCTTGCGACGGCAGCGACGGTGATCGCCAGCCAGGCGGTGATCTCCGGAGCTTTCTCGCTGACCCGTCAGGCGGTGCAGCTCAATCTGCTGCCGCGCATCGAGGTGCAGCATACTTCCGAGATGCAATCCGGCCAGATCTACATGCCGCGGGTCAATCTGGTGGTGGCGCTCGGCGTGATGCTGCTGGTGGTCGGCTTTGGCAGTTCGAGTTCGCTGGCTTCCGCTTATGGCATTTCGGTGACTGGCGAAATGCTGATGACAACCATCCTGTTGTTTGTGGTGATGCGGTTCCGGTGGAAATGGCAGCTTGCACTGGCAGCCGCGCTCACACTGCTGTTTGGCACGATCGATACCGGATTTTTCCTGGCTAACGTCGTCAAGATCCTCGAAGGCGGGTGGGTGTCGATCACGGTCGCTTGCGGCATGGGGTTGATCATGTCCACCTGGATCCGCGGCACCCGCTATTTGTTCGACAAGACGCGCCGGAACGAGATCCCGCTCGATTTCCTTGCCGGCAATCTGCTGAAGAAGAAACCGCATCTGGTATCGGGCACCGCGGTGTTCCTGACCAGCGATCCGCTGAGCGCGCCGACGGCGCTGATGCACAGCCTGAAGCACTACAAGGTGCTGCACGAGCAGAACGTCATCCTTTCGGTGGTGACGGCACCGCAGCCTGTCGTGCCCGACAGCGAGCGCGTCAAGATGGAGACCGTCAACGAGTTGTTCATGCGGGTGACGCTGACCTTCGGCTACATGGAGCAGCCCAACATTCCGCGCGCGTTGGCGATCTGCCGCAAGCAGGGCTGGAAGTTCGACATCATGACAACATCCTTCTTCCTGTCGCGGCGTTCGCTCAAGGCATCGCCCAATTCCGGCATGCCGGTCTGGCAAGACAAGCTGTTCATCGGGCTGGCGCGCTCGGCAGCCGATGCGACGGAGTATTTCCAGATCCCAACCGGACGTGTCGTCGAGATCGGGACGCAGGTTGCTATTTAGAACGTGCCTGTTGCAGCGTTCCAGGCAGTCTGCCGAGGTGGATCGAGCCTGCCAGGCCGGGAAGACTCGCAATACCGACACGCAGACATTACGTGACGGCACTTGATATTGCAGTGCAGCAAGCGTAGAGCACCGCGCGCTTATCGGAGTGTCGTCCATGGCCCTTACCAATGCTGGTAACGAGGCAGAACCTGTCGAACAATCGAGCCATTCTGAGGTCGAGCAGCACAGCACCAAGGTGCTGATGCTGGGCGCACTCGGCGTGGTTTACGGCGATATCGGCACCAGCCCGATCTATGCGTTCCGCGAGGCATTGGTGGCATCGTCGGGGGGCGAAGTCGCCAACCGTGGCGACATCCTCGGTGTGCTCTCGCTGATCATCTGGTCGCTGACGATCATCGTCACGATCAAATACATCATGTTTGTGCTCAGGGCCGACAATCGCGGCGAGGGCGGTGTGCTGTCGCTGATGGCGCTGGCGCGCAACAGTTTTCCGACGCGCTCGGCGGTGATCCTCGGCATCGGCATCGTCGGCGCCTCGCTGTTTTTCGGTGACGCCGTCATCACGCCGGCGATCTCGGTGCTGTCGGCGGTCGAAGGCATGAACGTCGTCACGCCGACCTTCCAGCCCTATGTGGTGCCGCTGACGCTGGTCATCCTGGCGATCCTGTTTTCGGCACAGCGGTTTGGAACCGGCGGCGTCGCCCTGATCTTCGGCCCGATCACGGCGGTCTGGTTCCTGGCCATTGGTCTTTCCGGTCTCAACCACATCATCGCCGACCCGGAGATCCTGCTGGCAGTCAGCCCGCATTACATCGTCGCGTTCCTGATCAATTCACCCGACGTCGCCTTCGTGACGATCGGCGCCATCTTCCTCGCTGTCACCGGCGCCGAAGCGCTCTATGCCGACCTCGGCCATTTTGGCCGCAAGCCGATCGTTCTCGCCTGGCTGGCAATCGTGTTCCCTTGCCTGTTGCTGAACTATGCCGGGCAGGGCGCATTCGTGCTGGCGAAAAACGGAGTGGTCGGTCATCCCTTCTTCGAGATGAACGAAGGCTGGACGCTTATTCCGATGGTCGTCCTCGCCACCGCTGCGACCGTCATCGCCAGCCAGGCGGTGATCTCCGGCGCTTTCTCGCTGACTAGGCAGGCGGTGCAGCTCAACATGCTGCCGCGCCTGGAAATCCTGCATACGTCGGAAAGACAGTCCGGCCAAATCTACATGCCGCGCGTCAACATGCTGCTGGCGCTGGTGGTGATGCTGCTGGTGGTCGGCTTTGGCGAATCCAGCAAGCTTGCCTCGGCCTACGGCATTTCAGTGACCGGCAACATGCTGGTGACGACGGTGCTGCTCTACGTGATCATGAGCCGCATCTGGAAATGGCAGCTCTGGCTGGCCATCTCCCTGACAGTGGTGTTCGCGTTCATCGACGTCGGCTTCTTTGCCTCGAACATCGTCAAAGTCTTCGAAGGTGGCTGGGCTTCGCTGGCGGTGGCCTTCACCATTGTGCTGGCGATGTGGACCTGGATCCGCGGCAGCCGCTATTTGTTCGAAAAGACGCGCCGGAACGAGATCCCGCTCGATTTCCTTGCCGGCAATCTGCTGAAGAAGAAACCGCATCTGGTATCGGGCACCGCGGTGTTCCTGACCAGCGATCCGCTGAGCGCGCCGACGGCGCTGATGCACAGCCTGAAGCACTACAAGGTGCTGCACGAGCAGAACGTCATCCTTTCGGTGGTGACGGCACCGCAGCCTGTCGTGCCCGACAGCGAGCGCGTCAAGATGGAGACCGTCAACGAGTTGTTCATGCGGGTGACGCTGACCTTCGGCTACATGGAGCAGCCCAACATTCCGCGCGCGTTGGCGATCTGCCGCAAGCAGGGCTGGAAGTTCGACATCATGACGACCTCCTTCTTCCTGTCGCGGCGCTCGCTTAAGGCCTCGCCCAATTCCGGGATGCCGGTCTGGCAGGACAAACTGTTCATCGGGCTGGCGCGCACGGCGGCCGACGCGACGGAATATTTCCAGATCCCGACCGGACGTGTCGTCGAGATCGGGACGCAGGTGGCTATCTGAACAAATGGCCGTGCCCTTTGAGGGCACGGCCATTGTGAGGCTCAGCTCACCAGAGCCGCCTTGTTTGCTTCAAGAAATTGCTTCAGCGGCTGCGGCTTCCTGCCGGACAGCGTCTCGACCGCGTCCGTTACCATGCTGATGCGGCCGGAGCGCGTGTTGGTGTCGAAGGAAACGATGACGGGAGCGAAAGCCTCGGGAACGCCGGCTGCCTTCAATCCCTCGGTCAGCGCTTCATCCGAAAGCTGGACAACTTCGATCGGCTTGCCGGTGATCTCGGTGACGAGGGCTGCAATTTCGGCCATCGTGTGGGCCTTGGGGCCGGTCAGCGTGTATGTCGTGCTTTCGGTTGCGCTCGAAGCGAGGCCGGCGGCGATTGCCGCGGCCATGTCGTCGCGCGCGCCATGGGCAATGCGGCCGTCTCCAGCGGATGTGTACCACTGCCCCGAGGCGATGGCGTGCGGCAACGCCATGAACAGGTTCTCCTGGTACCAGCCATTGCGGAAGATGGTGTAGGGGATACCACTCGCCTTGATCGCCTGCTCGGTGCCGTGGTGATCGGGCGCAAACAGCACCGGCGATCCGGGCTCGGGATTGGGCATCGATGTGTAGAGCAGGTGCGAAACGCCCGCGCCTTTTGCTGCGGCGACCGCGGTCTCATGTTGCTTCAGGCGCTTGCCCGGAAGGGCAAGCTCGTTCGTCGAAATGATCAGAACCCTGTCGGCGCCCGTAAACGCATTGGCCAGCGATGCGGTGTCGTCGAAGTCGGCCGCCCTGATGGTGACGCCGCGCGCTGCCAGATCGGCCAGATTTTCCGGATTGCGGGTGGCGGCGATGATGCGCTGAGGGGAGACCTTGAGCGTGTCAAGCAGATGATTGATGACGCCGCGGCCAAGCTGGCCGGAGGCGCCGGTGACGAGAAGGGTGTCGGTCATGAAAGGTCCTGACGTTGCGCCGGAGCGGCGGGTGCAATGTTAGTCTCAAAAAGAGACCAGCACTAAAATAGGAATTGACCCATCCTCGTAAAGAAGGCAGTTTTGCGGGAGTTAGGCACAGCCAGGGAACCAGCCATGGACGGCAAGATCGTCAATCTGAGATCGAAGCTCGAGATCTACAAAGCAGGCAGCGGTGGCGGAAACCTTGCGGATTGCCCGGTTCGCGATGTGATCCAGGGCATAAGCAACAAATGGAGTTCGCTGCTGATGGAGGCCTTGGCCGAGAAGCCGTACCGCTTCGGCGAGTTGCGGCGCCTCGTGCCCGATATTTCACAGCGCATGCTCACCCAGACGCTGCACGATCTGCAGCGCGACGGCTATGTGCATCGCGAGGTTTTTCCGACCAAACCGCCGAGCGTTGAATACAGCCTCACCGATCTCGGGCGCTCGATGTTTGGACCCTTGCATCAGCTGATCCAATGGGCCGAGCTCAATCACGGCGCTGTACGCGAGGCGCGGAAGGTTTTCGATGCTGCCGAAGGCTGAGCCTCAAGGCCGAGACGGCGGCTTGATTTAGCGACAGCGCTGAAGGATTGTCCGGCCTGGGTCGGGTCGGGCAAATGGGCAATTCTCTGGACATCGCGATTGCCGGCGCGGCGATCAGTTACGCGCTCATCGGAACGGACGTATCGATACTGCGCTGGAGGCTTGCGTCCGCGACAGGCTGGTGGCCAGTGGCAAGCATTCCGCCGGAAACGAATATCCTTGCCTCGATGATTACAGGCACTGTGATCAATCCATTCAAGCCGATCGGGCTTGCGGAAGCCCGGTGGCCGGATCGTTTCGGCGGATGATTTCCGAAAGGTGCGAGCCCTTCGCCTGTAGGAATGTATGGAGGCGTTGCGGATAATCGGGAGCGACCGCGTCCTTCACGGATGGGCGTTTGCGCAACGCCTCGCGCCACACCTGGACATGCGGCTTTCCGTCCAGGATGCCGAAATCGCCGATCCGGTCGAAGACGTCGAAATAGCGGAAAATCGGCCCGTAGACCGCGTCGACCAGTGAAAAGCGCTCACCGGCGAACCACGGCCCAACCGCGCCATTCGCCAGTTCCACTTCCAGGCGATCGAACATCGCCGATAGCGCCTCGCTTTCGGCGAGCAACGCGGCTTCCGTAGGCGCTGAATAGAAGCGGCCGATGGCATTGAGGATTGCCGAGCCAAACTCGATCCAGGCGCGATGTCGGGCACGGGCATAGGGATCGGTGGGATGCAGCGGATTGGGCTGGGTTTCCTCGAGGAATTCGAGGATGACGAGCGATTCGAAGATCACCGTTTCCTGGCCGTCATGCTCAACGCGAAGCAGCGGCACCTTGCCGAGCGGCGATATCGCCTTGAACCAGGCAGGCTTGTTGGCGAGATCGACGGCGATGCGCTCGAACGGCACGCCCTTTTCGCGAAGCGAAATCGCCGCGCGCTGCACATAGGGACAAAGATGGTGGCTGACGAGGATGAGCTTGTCGGTCATCTCACTCTCCCCAGACATAGTTCAAGGCGCCGTTCTCGACGCGGGTGGAGAGGAACATCAGGCGGGAGCCCTTCGGCGCTGGGCCTTCGAGGCGATCACCGTTCGCCATGTCGAACGAGGCGCCGTGCCATTGGCAGACGAGCTTGCCGTCCTTGCAGTCGAGCGGGCCACCGAAGTGCAGGCAGACGTTGGCGGCGGCGCGGATACGCTCGCCGCTGCGGTAGACATGGACCTCGCGGCCGAAAAACGGAGCGATCAGGCTGCCTGTTTCCGGAATGTCGGCGATCCTGCAGATTTCATGCTTCATCGGAATTGCCTTTCATGATTGATGCGATTGCATCTATATAGATGCATTTGCATCGATCGTCAAGCTTGATGCAATTGCATCTATCGCCTACGATGTAATCATGACCGGGATTCCTTCACCTCCAGCAATCAAAGCCTGGGCCCACCTGATGCGGGTTTCGCGCCAGTTATTGGAAAGTGCCGAGGACGCGCTGAAGGACAGTGGCCTGCCGCCGCTTGCCTGGTACGACGTGCTGCATGAGCTTGCCGAGGCGGGCGAGGGCGGATTGCGGCCGTTCCAACTCACCGAGCGCACCCTGTTTGCGCAATACAATATCTCCCGCCTGCTGGCGCGGCTCGAAGCCGACGGGCAGGTCGAGAAGCTTCCAGTTGCCGATGACGGCCGCGGGCAAACCATCCGCATCACCGGCAAGGGGCGCGAGACGCGCCGCCGCATGTGGGTCGTCTACGGCCGCTCGATATCGGAGTTGGTCGGCTCCCAGCTTTCCAACGATGATCTGGACACGCTGTCGGCTCTGCTTGGGCGCCTGCGAGATCCGCCCGCCCTGGCGTGACACGCCTTCGTGCCGAAGATGGCGCGGATCTGCGAGGTCAGGCACTGCCCCAAAGGAATGCCAATGTCGCCAGAACCCCAAGCCCGACGCGGACCAGATGCAGATTGCCCCATTTGACGATCATTGTCCGAGCCTCAGGATTGACGGTGTTAGCGTCCATCACCTCCAGCAGCCGATTTGCCGGCATCATCACCAGCAGCGTCCATGGCCAAGGCAGGATGATCAGCACGGCGCCGGCCAGATAAGCGAGATTGCCGGTCTGCCACCACGCGACGAGGCCCAGAATACAGGCGATGACGGCGATCGAGGCCTGCATGGCGGCGCCGCGCTTGTAGGAAGGCTGCCATTCCTGCAGCAATGCTTTGTCATCGAGGCGAAGCCGCGCCGGCTGTTCGGCGACGCTGACGTAGATAGCCGCGCCTGCAAACACAGCGGCAACGGTCAAGGCAAGCAATCCGGCGAGCATGATCCGTGTCTCCCGTAATGCCCCGCATGGAGCAAGCTACAGAAATAAAGGCTTGCGCCGGGTCGGGCAATACGCCATAAAGCCGAACCGTAACGTACGGTACGCTGTCGAGTTCGTATCTGAACTGCGGGTGAGTTCGCCTCCTGAGGAAAGACTGTGTTGCACGCTGTGACCGACATCGACACCAGCGAGACGCTGACGGAGCGGCAGAAGGCCGTGCTCGACGCCGCCCTTCGCCTGCTGGTCGAAGAGGGCGATCAGTTGACCATGACCGCCGTGGCGCGGCGGGCGAGCTGCTCGAAGGAGACGCTCTACAAATGGTTCGGCGATCGCGACGGGCTGTTGACGGCAACGGTGCAATGGCAGGCGTCCAAGGTGCGGGTAGTGCCGGTCGACCGCAAGGGACTCGATCTTGCCTCGCTGACGGCGAGCCTCGAACGCTTCGCTTCGGACTGGCTCAGGGTAATTTCGAGCGACACCTCGATCGCGCTGAACCGGGTGGCGGTCGGCCATGCTAGTTCGGGGAAGGACGATCTCGGCGCCATCGTGCTGGAGAACGGCCGCTTCGCGCTGGCCAGGCGGCTGAAGCCGGTGCTGGAGGCAGGCAAGGAAGCTGGTTTCCTCGAGTTTTCCGACGCTGAGATGGCTTTCCGCACCTTTTTCGGGCTGGTCGCCCGCGACGTGCAGATCCGCCTGCTGCTCGGCGACCGGCTGGAATTGACTGATGCGGCGATCGGCGGCGATGCCGTCCGGGCGACGCAGCAGTTTCTCGCTCTTTACGGGGCAAAAACCGGGCCGCAGGGCCTCTGAATTCAAAACGGGAAGGAAGAAAAATGCGTGTCTATTACGATCGCGACGCCGATCTCAACCTGATCAAAGGCAAGAAGGTTGCCATCATCGGCTATGGCAGCCAGGGCAGGGCGCATGCGCTCAACCTCAAGGATTCCGGCGTCAAGGATATCGCCATTGGCCTCAAGGCCGGCTCGGCGACCGCGAAGAAGGTCGAGGCCGACGGGCTCAAGGTGATGAGTGTGGCCGATGCCGCCAAATGGGCCGACCTGATGATGATGGCGACGCCCGACGAGCTGCAGGCCGACATCTACAGATCAGAGATCGCGCCGAACATCCGCGACGGCGCGGCGATCGCCTTCGCCCACGGCCTCAACGTGCATTTTGGCCTGATCGAGCCAAAAGCCTCGGTCGACGTCGTCATGATCGCGCCAAAGGGCCCGGGCCACACGGTGCGCGGCGAATACCAGAAGGGCGGCGGCGTGCCGTGCCTGGTCGCGGTCAACCAGGACGCTTCGGGCAATGCGCTCGATTTGGCGCTCTCCTACGCCTGCGGCGTCGGCGGTGGGCGTTCGGGCATCATCGAGACCAATTTCCGCGAGGAGTGCGAGACCGACCTGTTCGGCGAGCAGGTGGTGTTGTGCGGCGGTCTGGTCGAGTTGATCCGCGCCGGTTTCGAGACACTGGTGGAAGCGGGCTATGCGCCGGAAATGGCCTATTTCGAGTGCCTGCACGAGGTCAAGCTTATCGTCGACCTGATCTATGAAGGCGGCATCGCCAACATGAACTATTCGATCTCGAACACCGCCGAATGGGGCGAATACGTCTCGGGTCCGCGCATCATCACCGCCGAGACCAAGGCCGAGATGAAGCGCGTGCTCAAGGACATCCAGACTGGCAAGTTCACCTCGGAATGGATGCAGGAATACCGCGCCGGCATGTCGCGCTTCAAGGGCATCCGCCGCAACAACGACAGCCACCAGATCGAGGAAGTCGGCGCCAAGCTGCGCGCGATGATGCCGTGGATTTCCAAGAACAAGCTGGTCGACAAGGCCAAGAACTGAAGGAAATCCACGTTCGTTTCGTTACGCGTCCTCGGGCTTCGCCCTGCGGGCGCGTGGGAATTTCCAAGAACAAGCTGGTCGACAAGGCCAAGAACTGATCGCAATTTCATTGTCGATCAAGAAAGCCGGCGGAGCGATCCGCCGGCCTTTTTGCGTTGATTTCTCAGCAGGCGCGCTATTCCCGCTGTCGTGGTATGCGTGTGCAGGGCATGGCACAAAATGGCCAAGGGGTGAGCGTTGGAACTCAAATTTCTGTTGATCGGGTTTGCCTGTGCGGTTGCCGGCATGCTGTCCCTCGTCACCTTGCTGAAGTGGTGGGAGGTGAGGGCGGTCAGCCGCTGGTCTCCGACGCCGGGAAAGATCATCTCGTCGCGGGTCGAGGCTCGCGAGGTGACCAGTTCGGGATCCGGTTCGGACAGCAGAGGGTCGACCGAGATGCGCAACTTCCCGGCGATCACCTTCGAATACAAGGTGAACGGCAAGAAGTTTCGCAGTTCGCACTACAGCGTGCAGGAGAACCTTGGAAACTTTGCGGTGGCGGAAACCCTTGCGAAATTTCCAAACGGGGCCGGCGTAACCGTCTTCTACAATCCGGCCGATCCAGCCAAGGCCGTGATCGAACGCACCATGCCCGACGGTTCCTTCAAATTCATGGTCCAGCTTTCGGCCGGGTTGGTGGTTGGCGCGCTGGTATTGGTCTTCTCCGTTGGCGGCGTCCTGGAAGCGATCCGGCCGTTTTTGCCCAAGCCGCAGAACCTCGGCGCCGCGGCCCTGCTGCTTTTCATGGGATTGTTTGTCCTGCGCATGGGCTTTGCCCAGAAGTCACTTGCGGAACAGGCGGCCAAATGGCCCATCACGGCAGGACGCATCGACGCCTCGGGCCTGCAGAAATTCGAGACCCGCGACAGGTCCGGAGGCGGCTATCGGCCTTGGCACACAGTTTTCAAATCCCGCATCGTCTACAGCTATAGCGTTGCCGGCCAGCGCTACGCCGCCGATCGCATCGCTTTCGGCGCAAACGTGACGGCGTCGCTCCCGAGCCTCGTCAGCGGTCAATCGCAGCGCTACCTCGAGGGCGACAAGGTCGAGGTCCACTACGATCCCGCCAATCCGGCTGCAGCCGTTCTCGAATGCAGCGTGCGTGGGCTTTGGCTCCTGTGGGTCTGCGCCGCTGGCTTCCTCGGTGGAGCCGCGCTTCTGGTAGGCGTCATTTGAAGCTGCCGTCCTAGATCCAGCGGAAGAAGGCACCTGTCGTCAGCATCTGACAAGAACTCCGCTGTCGAAGCCAGGCCATGTCAATCTCACCGTCGCCCCGTCGACAACAATATGGATGACCCGAGAGAACGGCTCTTCGACCGACGGGTCAGATCCGTAGCATTGGCTGGCCCGCGCCACCCAGCCCGTGGGCGTCTCGAGAAACATTGCGTGTTCGCAGCCGAGAGCAGGGACCGACAGGGCGTCGCGGTACAACGCGTAAACAGTCTGGCGTTGAACATCCGCAACGGCGGTACAGTTCGATCTGTGCCCGGACCATGTGCCCACATAGGGTTCCGTGGCAAAGGCGCTGCCGCACGAAAATGTTAAGATCGAAATGAGCATCAAGAGATTTCGCATCATCGATTTCTTTCTTTCGACCGGGCCTCGGGCCATGCTAAAGCATCGATGCTTAAACTTCACAATGCTGCTGCTCCAGGGACTCAAATGATCATCCGCAAAGCAGCAGCTATTTTTCTGAGCATGCTGAGCCTGTTGCAAGCAGCGAACGCGACAGAATGTTCGCTCAGCCACGCGACCTATCGCGAGCCGCGTTCGGGAGCGACGATACAGTTCCGGCCCATCGACCGCGAACCGGCCGCGCTGACGACAGAGGTCTTTTCGCTGATCGTGCCCAATACCCCCATTCGCCTGCCATCGGACATCACCTGGACCAATGGCAAGTACTCGTTTCCTGTGGGGACGATTCGGCACACCTGCAACGACGACGATCGTGAGGCGGGTCTCGAGGACGGCACCGGGCTGTGCAGAGTGTGGGATGGGCAGGTCTATGCGTTCAACGCAGGCGGTGCCGAGCAGTTGAGCTCCCTCGAAGCCTCGCCGGCACCAACAGGGTTGCTGCTGCCTGACTTTGGCGCGATTTTTACCGAATGGCCCGATTTCGCCAAAGCCAACCCCGATGGTTCAGCCTGGGATGCCTTTACCTTGACGGGTTGCAGCGATGAATAGCAAGAGACTGCCGGCCTGCATCTGCGCCCTGCCGGTCCTTCTGGCCATGGCCATCGGGGCGCGTGCCGACCAAAGCAAGCCGTCGCGTCCGCCTGTCGACAAATGCACCTGGGAACGGCTGGCGGACAGAGATGTCGGGCTGGCTGCCTGGGTACAGCGCTGCGATTTCGGATTCCGCCAGATCCATTTCGAGCTTGGCGGCAATGCTCTTGCCATCAAATACAGCGATGGCGGGCCGGCCGATCCCGTCGTCGAAGTCTTCGATATGCTGCCGGGCGAGGCCGCTGACGCTGCATTACAGCGCATATACTCGCAGAAGACCGAGAAGGCTGTCAGCACACGTTGCGTGCTCATGCCTTACGCCGAAGGGGTCACGCCCACGGGCATCCTGCGATATGTCTTCAGTCCCGATGCCGTTTATCTCAGTGAATTGAAAGCCGTTGCCGACCCTGACGAGGTCGGCGAACCGCCGTGCGGCGAATGGGGTGAAGCCCCGGACGGCATTCAGTATTTCGAGGTGCAATCACCCGAACGGCGAAAGCTTCTATTCGTTCGCGTCGGCCAGGATGAGCCTTTGTTTGACGAGCAGACACTGCAAGTCCTGCCGCCCGGATAGCGCCGGGAGATATCAGCCGTAATGCCAACTTGGCTTTGGCTGGGTGCCGGTGAACATCACGCCGATGCGATCCTCGCGGCGCCAGCGGACCACGGCCTCGTAGGCAATGCCTTCGGTCGGAACATAGAGCAGGAACTCATCGGGCACGCGCGCGTCGATCGAGACCTTCAATTCGGCGCCGCCGGCATGCATGTTGCGCAGCGTGCATGTGACCTCGGAATTGGTCATGCCGGTCAGGATCGTCGCGCCCTTCAAGACGCGCTGCCGGCGTTTGTCCCTCTGTTCGTCCTCGGCCATTGCACGCAATCCAGCCATCTTCGCGTCTCGGGCGTTCTGATCGGGAGGATTATTAGACCTGCCTGATAAAAATAGCGTTATCACCAGTGAGACTGGGCGATTTTCGCGATTCCTGGCTGGAAGAAAAAGGCGCCGCGAAGCACGGCGCCGAATGATGCTTGTTGTCGGCCTGCTCAGCTATAGGGCGAATAGCATCGCTGGCGCGGGCCGTTGTAGGGCTGGAACGTGTTGTCCCAGGCGCGGTACGACCGGTAGCGATTGTAACACCATTGGACATGCGCGCTGGACAGCCGCTGTGTCCGGTAATAGCGCCGCGGTGGCGGCGCGTCGTAGTAGTTGTAGTTGTTGTACAGGCTGCCAAGGCCGAGCCCCAGGCCCAAGCCAAGAATCGCGGCGCCCGCACCACCATCATCATAGTAGCCGCCACGGTAATGGCGGCGATGATGGCGCCTACGCCAGCTGTCGTCCCAGCCGCCATTGTCCCAGTGTCTCGAAAAATGACGGCCGCGGAAATTGTTGGACCGCCATCTCCAATCATTGTCGCCGTGCCATTGCCGAAAGCCGCGATGGCGCCAACGCCAGATCTGCCTGTCGTTGCCGCCTGCCCAATCTTCACGAATTTGCACGATGTCGGCGGCATTGCCCGCCACCGGCAGCAGGGGTTTGGGCATCGGCCCGGCAAGCGAGGGGGCCGAGAGGCCGGCTATCAGACCGAGGGCCATCAGCCCGGATCTGACGGAAGATAAAAAGAGCGGTTTCATCGCACTCTCCTAAGATTCAGGCCCCACGCCCAGAATACCCAGGGAAGAGCCCATTCATGGAACTTTCCATCTGAACGGAGGATGAACAAAAAAGGTTCCATCAACCATGACGAGCGCGCGGTCAATCGGGGCCGCCTGGGTTCTACGCCCTTGTTTTCGAGCGCGCTTGCGGGCAAAGGTCAAAGCCATGTCGCTGCGCCTTGCCACATTCAACGTCGAAAACCTGATGAACAGGTTTGATTATTCCGGATACCGCAATCAGCTCAACGAAGATCGCACGCTGGCGCTTTTCGACATCCAGAGCGAGGCCGAATACAAGATGCTCGAGCAGGCGCGGGCGATCGCGCAGTCTGACGACACGCGGCAGTTGACGGCACTGGCGATCGCGGCCACCCGCGCCGACATCATCTGCATGCAGGAGGTCGACAATATCGAGGCGCTGAGGGCCTTCGAATATGGCTATCTGTTCAAGATGGTGGGGCAAGGCTACCGGCAGAAATACACCACCGCCGGCAATGATTCGCGCGGCATTGACGTCGCCGTGATGATGCGCAACGAGACCGCGCAGGGCCAGCCGATCGAATTCGTGCGTATGACCAGCTACGCCTATGTCACGTTCGAGCAATTCGGGCTGCACACGGCGGAATTGGCAGCGCTTGGACATCAGGCCAATGAACGCATCTTCCGGCGCGACTGCCTGGAAATCGATCTGACGGTGGCTGGCGCGCCGTTGACACTCTATCTCGTGCATTTCAAGTCGATGGGCTCTCCCCGCAACGGCCTCGACGGCCGTGAAGCAACAATGCCGCTGCGCATCGCCGAGGCGCAAGCGGTGCGGCGGATCATTGAGGAGCGCTTCGGCAAGGACCATGCCGCCGACAAACGCTGGGCAATCTGCGGCGACATGAACGACTACCGGCAGCGCGTGAAGATTACCGGCGATGCCGTCGACGGCTATCGCTTCGAGGTCATCGACGAGACCCGGTCCTGCATCGACGTGCTCACTGCCGGCGGTTTTTGCGAAAACGCGGTCGAGCGGCGGCCGGAAATGGATCGCTGGACTTTCTATCACACGCGCGGACCGGAAGAGCGGCATCTCTGCCAGCTCGACTACATCCTTTTGTCGAGGGCGCTAGCCAGGCAGAACGCCACCGCCGTTCCCGATATCATCCGCAACGGCCAGCCCTGGCGGACCATATTTCCGGCGGGCCAGGAGGTCGAGCGCTTTCCACGCGCCGGGTGGGACCGGCCTAAGGCATCCGACCATTGCCCGGTAGCAATTGCCCTCGACATGGCGTGAGACACGCGTGAGTTTCGACCTGCCGCGCAACGTCATCCTGCCGGTCGATGCCATCGACGTCAGGCTCGATCCCGGCCCACATCCGTTCGAGCGCGATAATGCCGAGGCGATCGCCGCAAACTGGCGGCGTGAGACCGCAGCCAAGCCGGCGCTTTTTGACGGCACCGTGGTGCTGCTTTCCGCTCTCAGCTATCGCGACAATCGCCTCGTCGGCCGCTGCCATGCGGTGCGTTATTCGACCTTCATGCTTTGGCGCAGCAATAGGCAGGTGCCTGGCGCCGAACATGCCTACGCGCACGCCATGCTGGTCGCCGGCGACAACGCGTTGGTGGCGATCCGCATGGCGCCGCATACGGTCAATGCCGGGCGCGTCTACTTCGCCGCCGGTTCGTTCGAGCCAACCGATTTCCACGACGGCCTTGTCGACGTCGACTTCAACATGATCCGCGAGGTGCGGGAAGAGACCGGCCTCGACCTATCAGGCGCGGCACGCGGCAGGCACCATTACGCCCTGTCGACGGCAAGCGGCACGGTGATCTTTCGCCGCTACCGCGAGACGGCCTCCGCCGACGACCTGGCACAGCGGATCAGCGCTTTCGTCGCCGCCGAGTCAGAGCCTGAAATCGAAGGCCCCGTCATCATCCGCAATGCCGCCGATCGGCCGGACGGGCTGATGCCGCATATGAGACCGCTGATCGAATGGCACTTTGCGAGCGAGCAAGGCTTCCGACTCTAACGTCGTAGCCTGCCTTCAATAGCCTTGCGGTCGTTGCGGGCGGCGACAAAATACAACAGCACGCCGAGACCCAGGAGCGCCCCCATCGCCGTTCCCATCGTCTGCCCAATTACCTGCTGGAAGTCAGCGGTGACGCGATCGGGATTCTCCATCCCATAAAGGATCAAATTCCACCAAAGCCCTGCCAAGGCGGCTTCGACGATCACAATCGCCAGAGCCAGTCGCGCTTTCTTGCTCATCCATTGTTCCCCCTTAGTCCCCAACAGCATTGTTATCATTGCAGAATGTGCTGCGACAAGGGCAGGTTGCATAAAAAATCGGCAGCGTCTGGAGGCGACACTTGCTGCAACGCCTACTCATGTCTCAGCGCGTCGATGGGGTTGAGCCGTGCGCCGCGCAGCGCCGGGAAGAAGCCGAACACCATTCCGATCAGCGCGGAGAAGCCGACCGCAAGCAGGATGACCGCCGGGCTTGGAGCAAACGGGATCGTCAGCGTCAGCGAGGCAAGACCGGCAAGCGCCGGGCCGATCAGGATGCCGATGATGCCGCCAAGCAGCGACAGCACGGTTGCCTCGACCAGGAACTGGATGAGGATATGCTTTTCGTGGGCGCCGATGGCGAGCCTGATGCCGATCTCGCGCGTGCGCTCGGTTACCGACACCAGCATGATGTTCATGATGCCGATGCCGCCGACGAGCAGGCTGACGCCGGCGACGGCGCCGAGCATGCCAGTCATGGTGGTGGTCGCGCTGGCCATGGCATCGGCGATCTGGGTCATGTCGCGGATCGAGAAATCATCGTCACGGTCGGGCGTGATGCGGCGTGTGTCGCGCAAGATGTCCTCGACGCGCTGCTGCAGCACCGTGGTCAGCGTACGGTCGTCGGCGGCGACATAGATCGAGTCGATGTCGCGATTACCGGCAATGCGACGCTGATAGGCGGCAAGCGGCATCAGCACGACATTGTCCTGGTCCTGGCCGAAGCCGGTATAGCCCTTCGGTTCGAGCAGGCCGATGATCTTGCAGGAGGTGCGGTTGACGCGGATGATCTCGCCTTCGGGATCGCCGGCGCCGAAGAACTGCTGGCGCACCGTCTCGCCGACGAGGCAGACGCCGGTGCCGGAGCGGGTTTCCGAATCGCTGAAGGGGCGGCCCGAGACCAGCTTCCAGTCGCGGGCATCGAGATAGGCGCTGTCGGTGCCGGTGACGCCCGAGGTCAGGCTTTCGGTGCCGAAAATGACGCGCACCTGCTTTTGCGACGCCGGCGAGATGGCGCGCGCGCCGTCCAGGTGCGCGACAAGCGCGGCGAAGTCCTTGTCGGCAAGAGGCCGGACCACCTGGTCGAGCCCTCCCGGGCCGCCGGGTCCGGCCGGCCGGCCGGAACGAATGACGAGCAGGTTGCTGCCGAGCTTGGAAATGTCGGACTTGACCTTCTCGGTGGTGCCCGAGCCGATGGTCAGCATGGCGATAACGGCGGCGACGCCGATGACGATGCCGAGCAGTGTCAGGAACGAGCGCAGCACGTTGCGGCGGATGGAGCGGAGCGAGAGGCGAACGGTGTCCCAGATCATGGCTAGGCCATCTCGAGATTGGCTGTGTCCGAGGCGACATGGCCATCGAGGAAACGGATCGTGCGCTGCGCATAGCCGGCAACATCGGCTTCGTGCGTGACCATCGCGATGGTCAGACCGAGCTCGGTATTCAACTGCGTCAGGAGCTCCATGATCTCGTGCGTGCGGGCGGTGTCGAGATTGCCGGTCGGTTCGTCGGCGACGAGCAGCGTCGGCCTGGTGACGATGGCGCGCGCGATCGCCACGCGCTGCTGCTGGCCGCCGGACAGCTCGGCCGGCGTATGATGCTCGCGGCCGATAAGGCCGACCTCGGCAAGTGCCTGCATGGCCAGGCCGCGGCGCTCGCGGGCACCGACGCCGCGATAGATCAGCGGCAGTTCGACATTCTCGGCCGCCGTGGTGCGCGGCAACAGATTATAGCCCTGGAAAACGAAGCCGACATAAAGATTGCGCAGCTGAGCACGGCGGTTGCGGTCGAGACGGCCGGCGTCGATGCCTTCGAAGCTGTAGGTCCCGGCCGTCGGCGTGTCGAGGCAGCCAATGATGTTCATGGCCGTCGATTTGCCCGAGCCGGACGGGCCCATGATGGCGACGAATTCGCCGCGCCTGATGGCGAGGTCGACGCCGGCCAGCGCATGCACCCGGGCTTCGCCCTGGCCATAGCTTTTGCAGACCTTGTCGAAGCCGATGAGGGTCGCGCCGGATGCCACGATCAGCTCCTCTGCTGCGAGGCGGTAATGACTTGCGCGCCTTCCTCGAGGCCGGAAACGATCTCGGTCAGTTCGCCATCTGTCGAGCCGACCTTGACGTTGACCGGATGCGGCCGCCCATTCTCCAGCACGTAGAGCGTGCGCGAGCCGTCGGTGGGCTTCGTCGCCGCCTGGCGCTGGCGGTTGCCTCCGGGGCGTCCCATGCGGCCAGTGAACAGGTCGGTGAGGCTCCAACCGCGCTCCGCCGTCTGCGCCGGCCGGTAGCGGAAGGCGATGGACGGCACGGTTAGCACGTTTTTGGCCTGCTTGGTGACGACCGAGACGGTGGCGGTCATGCCGGGCCGCAACAGAAGCTCGCTGTTGTCGACATCCAGCCTTGCATCGTAAGTGACGACGCCGTCGGTAGTGACCGAGGCATAGGAAATGTCGCGGATTTCGGCGTCGAATGGCCGTTCAGGGAAGGCATCGACGGTGAAGCGCGCATGCTGGCCGGGTTTGACGGCGCCGATATCAGCCTCGTCGACTGCGGCCTTCAGCTCCATGTTCTTCAGATCCGCTGCGATGACGAACAGCACCGGAGCCTGCAGCGACGAGGCGACCGTCTGGCCGGGATCGACCGAGCGCGTCAATATGATGCCGTCGATGGGAGCGTAGATGGTGCTCTTGGCAAGATCCGTCTGCTGCGCCTTGAGATCGGCATTGGCCATGGCGAGGTTGGCTCTGGCGATATCGAGCGCCGCCTTCGAGCGGTCGCGCGTGGCGGTTGCCGCTTCAAGCGACTGGTCCGTCGCCATGCCGCGCTTGGTCAATTGCGCCGCGCGCACCAGGCCCTTTTCGTTTTCGGCCAGGGTCACGGTGGCGTCCTCGACGCTCGCCGCCGCCGCCTTGGCGGAGGCCTGGGCGCGCTCGATCTGGACCTCCAGCTTGGCAGTATCGAGCGCGGCCAGCACATCGCCCTTCTTCACCAGCTGGTTCTCGTTGACCGAGACCGAGCGGACGACGCCGGAGAGTTCGCTGGAAATATCGACCTGGGTGAGGGGCTGCAGCGTGCCAGTAGCCGAAACCGCGACGGTAAGATCGGCCATGGCAGCCAGTGTCGTGGTATACTCGATCTTGGCGGGCGAGCCCGCGTACCACTGATAGCCGGCAAAAGCCGTGACGACGGCAAGCAGTGCGAACACTGCGTAAAGCCAACCGCGACGGCGTTTTGTCTTCAGGCCCTGGTGGTCAAGCCCGAGCGCCGTCTCGATGGCGAAAGCGGATTCCGTCTTTGGCAGATTGACAATCTGGTCCACGCCGGACCCCTATGTTCAGTGATGTCCCATCAGTGCACAAATCAGGCCTAATGGTTCAAAATTCAAATTAAATTTCGCTCATGTTGGGAATGAGGCAGAGGACTTACTGAAATGCAGAAGCGGAATTACTTGCTTTACGACGTATTCACCACCACCCGGCTGGCCGGCAATCCGCTGGCCGTGGTGCTCGACTGCGACGGGCTCGACGTTGCGGCGATGCAGGCGGTGGCGCGCGAGTTCAACCTGTCCGAAACCGTCTTCGTGCTGCCGCCCGACAACCCGAAGCACCGGGCTCGCATCCGAATCTTCACGCCTGACTATGAAATGCCGTTCGCCGGCCACCCAACTGTCGGCTCGGCGATAGCGCTCGCCGAAATGGCGGGAGAGGCCGCTGGCATCTTCGTGCTCGAGGAGAATATCGGCCCGGTGCGCTGCGCGGTGAGCACCCATGATGGTTCGACCTTCGCCGAGTTCGACCTGGCAAAACTGCCGGAGCAACTGGAATTGTCGGCCGATCCCGAGGCGATCGGCGCAGCCCTTGGCCTCGGACCGCATGAGATCGGCTTCGAGAACCACCGCGTTTCGTTCTGGTCGGCGGGCGTGCCCTACGTGGCCATCCCCGTCGCCAATCTGGAGGCGGCCGCCCGGATCAGGCTGGACAACCAGGCCTGGTCGGAGCTCGCACCACGCAAGAGCGATTGGGCCTTCGCCAGCCCCTATGTCTATTGCCGCGAGACGGTGCACCACGACAGCGCCTTCCATGTCCGCATGATCGTGCCCGGCAATCCGTCCTACGAGGATCCGGCGACCGGCTCGGCGGCGGCCGCCTTCGCCGGCGCGATCATGCACTTCGACCGGCCGACGGACGGCGTTTCGCAACTGTGGATCGAGCAGGGGCTCGAGATGGGCCGGCCGTCGCGTATCCGCCTCGAACTGAATGTCGAAGGCGGCAAACTGGCGGCCGCCCGCATCGGTGGCCACGCGGTCAAGGTGGCGGAAGGCAGGCTTTTTGTGTGACGACCTCGGCACTTCGGCGATTTGTCGGGAAATGAATCCCACGGGGCTGGACATGGCGGATGTCGGCGGCTATATGCCCGCCAACGCCGGTTTTACCGGCCGAGTGGGTGCGTAGCTCAGTTGGTAGAGCAGCTGACTCTTAATCAGCGGGTCCACAGTTCAATCCTGTGCGCACCCACCAAAAATCTCCAGGATTTGGTGGAAAGACCCTAGAACGAGCCGGGAACGTGAGGCGCGGATTTGGCGCACCTCACGCCTCACGTGGGGCGTTCAAGCGGCGGGCGCCAGTCCGCCCAGACTGTCTCACCTTCTGCAGCCGTTCGAGTGCCACGTGCAGCAGTGTCGATATGGCGTCGGTGAGGCGAAGCCGCCACGCCGGTGATACTTCCTCTTGGAGGAAGACCAGGATATCCATGATGCCAAGGAGAAGCGCCGCCGTAGCTAGCGGCCAAAGTCACCCGCTGCGGCCCTAAAACCATACATGCCGTGCCCGTATCGGGGGCGCTGCTTTTCCCTGTGTGCGCAATGCTACTCGCGGACCGAATTAACAGCGTCTGATAATATGTGAGTCGGTGCCTTGGGAGCGTCAAATGCGAGAGTGGTTGAAGCGGTGTTTGTCGGGAACAATTGTCGGGTCGGTTACCGAGTACGATAAGGCGGACTACGAGCGAAACTTCAATGGAGCGTTTGATCGCGCAAAGCGTCTATCGGATTTTGTTGCGATGATAACGCGGCTCGCGTTTGCACAATTTGCGATGCTGTACTTTTTTCATATTTCGATGAAGGCCCCAATGGGATTGCGCGGGATTCTCTGGTTTTGCGCTGCACTTGCGTTTGGAGTCTGGATTGAGCTAACGGCCAAAGTCTTCACGGTAATCTTTCTTTGGACGGGCCGTGAGATGCACATGTTTGAAAGCAAACAGTGGAGGATCGTTTTGTTCATCCAATCTGTACTTGTGACCACCATGATCTGGTATGGGACATACCGGATGGTAGGCGACATAGCGCAAGCGAGCGCTCTACTAAGTCTCTAACTGCCTCGACCGTTACCACCGGCTACAGCACTTGAGCCCTGCGCGCCGCCCACTGTAAACGGCTAGCAATACCAAGTCCTGGGAGGTAGCCTATGGCCGATGGGCTACTTCTATTTCGATGAGAGCATTCACGATGATCGGAAAATTCTAGCCGATCTCAAATTCATACTCGGCGCATTTGTGTATTCCGAGATTGATTTAGGTCCGCTGGTTTTTGAAGCCATCACAAAGGTTGGCCTCGAGCCTGAGGTTGACGAATACAAAAGCAGTTCAACCAAGATCAACGATCCCAAGCAAGTCGAACTCCGGGACAGGCTAGGTTCGATTCTTCGACGTAATGCGCGTTTGGGTATCGTAATTGCGCCGGCCAGCGAAAGACGGAATCTGGGCAGCGTTGCCATGAACGGGCTCGAGAAGTTCATCAAAATGAACAATCTGACCAGTCAAAGTCATCGAGTCTTTTTTGATCAGGAAATCACTGTTGGTCGAAAAATACACGCCGATTTCATTCGGCAATGCGATGTTTGCACGGATCAAGATTCGAAGCTGTGCGCGGGCATTCAGATAGCGGATTTTGCCTCTCATTATATGGCAACGATGCTGAAGGAAGAGTTGGGTCTCTTCCGGAAGACGGTCTTTGCGGGAGAGGCATCTGGGTACGACCCTGATACAGAAATGAACCTTGGCTTCGAACTCTGGGTCGGCCTTCGCTATTCGTTCTTCTGCGGACCGTTTTCTGCGGACCAACACAGGTCCGACGATCAGACGGTTATGGCGACTTTCGATGTCGCGAATTATGGCTTGCACATTTCCTCGATATGCAGCGACGAACTTAGAGAAGCTGCACTCGCGCGGTTTGGTAGATACTATTTGGGCTGCATTCACTAGGCAGTCAATACATCGTCCCGAGTGCCAAAACGGCGGCTAGGTACGACAGCGCGATCATGATGTAGGCAATCTGGAGAGATGTCATCTGGAACGAATCCTTTGTTAAGATGACTCCCTTAATACGCCACGCTTTCGGGTCCCGCCTGCTGCGCCAGGGTTTCACAGGGTCTTTTTTGATCCCTCTTTGTTCTAGTTCTTTCAAGGCTTTTAGCATCGCGCTGAATACGCCATCACGCTTCGCGACGTGCTTCGCGGTTCACCGCGAAAAGCCCAAATTCTGACCGCGCAAGCACGTTGTCGCCATCGACCTGAAATTTGTACTGCTCGACCATCAAGGCGACGGCTGCTGGGAACGAAAGATACCACCTGTGTGAGAGAGTCTTTATCGACTCGGTCCATTGGTGCGGTAAAGTCCGGCCTCTATTTCTCCGACACACCGGCCTCCGTAAAACTCGCCATGCGGGCGTGGCATTCGAGCGCTGAACGAACAACATTGACGGCCAGGCAGGCGCCGGAGCCTTCGCCGAGCCGCATGCCGAGGTCGAGCAAGGGTGGCAGACCGAGCGCTTCGAGCAGGCGGCGGTGGCCGGATTCGGCCGATACGTGAGCGGCCATGGTGTGGGCAAGGCCGGCGGGATGGAGCCCGGCCAAGGGTGCTGCTGCGGCGGTGCAGACGAAGCCGTCGAGCAATACCGGCACGCCGAGATGGCGCGCTGCCAGCGTTGCGCCCAAGATCGCCGCAAGCTCGCGGCCGCCGAGGGCTGCCGCTATCTTCAGCGGATCGGCCAGCGCCGTGGCGTGGCGCTTGAGGCCGGCCTCGATGGCGACGATCTTGCGCACGAGGCCGGCGTCGTCGACGCCGGTGCCGCGCCCTGTCCATCGCTCCGCGCCACCGCCGAACAGCGCGGTCGAGATAGCCGCCGCCGGCGTGGTGTTGCCGATACCCATTTCGCCGAAACAGACAAGGTCGAGTTCCCTGCTGATCGCGTCATAGCCTGCCGAGACGGCGGCGATGAAGGCCTCGTCGTCCATCGCCGCGTCTTGCGTGAAATCGCCGGTCGGACGGTCGAGGTCGAGCGGGATGACGTCGAGTTCGGCGCCGGCGATGCGGGCAAGCTGGTTGATGGCGGCGCCGCCGCCGGCGAAATTCGCCACCATCTGCACGGTGACCTCCGAGGGGAAGGCCGACACGCCTTGCGCGGTGACGCCGTGGTTGCCGGCAAAGACGAAGACCTTGACGCGGTCGAGCTTTGGCAGGTCGCGGCCCTGCCAGCGCGCCAGCCAGGCGGCTATTGTCTCCAGCCGGCCGAGGCTGCCTTGCGGCTTGGTCAGCGTGTCCTGGCGGCGGGCGACGGCATTGGCGGCGGCGTCGCTGCCGTTGGGCAGGTCGAGGCAGGCGGCGCGCAGTTCATCGAGCGATTTGAAAGGCATGGGGACAAAATCTCCGAAACAGAGTCAGGAAAGGGAAACGGAAGCGACGAGCAGGATTACGATCTCGCCGAGCTGCTGAAGGGCGCCGACGGTGTCGCCGGTCTGGCCGCCGATCTGATTGAGGCAAAGCGCGCGGAAGGCGGCGAATAACAGACCGAGCAGGATGATCGCGAAAACGGCAGCGCCGAACCCAAGCGCCAGCAGCGCGACCGCACCGAGTACGGCACCGATGCCAGCTGTTTCAGCCGAGACGGTGCCTGCTTCGGCCGAAAGGCCGTCGCTGCGGGCCGGCGGCAGCAGGTGCATGAAGGCGCCGAGCAGACCGCGCGAAGCGGCATGCGCGGTAATGAGGGCCCAGAAGACATGAGCCGGGCCGGCAAGTTCCGAGAGCACACTCCAGCGGATCAGCAGCGAGACAGCAAGCGCACAAGCGCCGTAGGCACCGATGCGGCTGTCGCGCATGATCTCCAGCTTTCTGTCGCGTGTCTTGCCGCCGCCAAAACCGTCGGCGACATCCGAAAGCCCGTCTTCATGCAGGCAGCCGGTGGCGAGCAAAATCGCCGCAAGGGTCAACGCTCCAGCAGGAGCTTCGGCAAGGCCGAGCCTCGTTCCGACGGCGTAGACCAGCGCACCGGCCAGAGCGACGGCGAGACCGGCCACGGGTGCAGCCCAGATCGCAGCGGCAAGGCTGCGGCCACGGAAGTCGGTTCCGGGCAGCGGCAGCCGGGTGAAGAAGACGAGGCAAAACGCGATGTCTTCGAGGAGCTGCCGTTGCGAGGGGATCTGGAGTTTGAGCATGATCTATTCCGAAAACCGGCTACCACTTTTCGGGATCATGCTCTCGCCCCTCGCAATGGCATGGAAGAAGGTGCCGCTGACATTGCCGCGCCGGTAGCCGGAGGCGCCGAGCGGATTGCCTTGACCGTCGGCGAGGTCGGCCAGCGGCTCGTCATTGCCAGTCGCGATCATCTGCGCGTAGTGGAATTCGTGGCCGCGGATCAGCGTGCCTTGGCTGCCGAGCGGACACCCGGACCGCAGCCGTGCCTCTCGGTAGCCGAGGTTCATCTTGCGCTTGGCGAAGCTGGTCGAATGGCCGAGCAGGCCAAGCATCAGATGCGTCTCGCCCGATGCGTCCTCGAGCGCCTCGCCGAGCACCATGAAGCCGCCGCACTCGCCATGCACTGACCGCGTGGCGGCGAAACGCGCCATGCAGGACCTGAAATTCGCCGCGGCCGCGAGGCGGCCGGCATGAAGCTCGGGATAGCCGCCGGGCAGCCAACAGACATCGCAATTGTCGCCAGGCGCTTCATCGGCGAGCGGCGAGAACGGGACGATCTCGGCGCCGGCCTTGCGCCAATGCGCAGCAACGTGCGGATAGAGGAAGGTAAAGGCGGCGTCCTCGGCGAGTGCGATGCGCTGGCCGGGGGGCGGCAGCGCGTTGCCGAAATTGCCCGGCGCGGGCGTGAATGGCGCCGCCAGCGCCATAATCGCGTCGAGGTCGAGCGAGCGCTCGACCATGTCCGCCAGCCGGTCGAGATGCGCCATCAGATTCTCATATTCGCCGGCCTGGACGAGGCCGAGATGGCGCTCGGGCAGGTTGAGCGAGGGATCGCGCAGGATAGCGCCGACGACAGGCAGGCCAAGTGCTTCGATGGCATCGCCACAAAGCCGGCGGTGGCGCTCGCTGCCCAGCCGGTTGAGCACGATCCCGGCCATGCGTACATCCGGGTCATAGGTGGCAAAACCCTTGGCGACGGCCGCTGCCGTGGTCGATTGGCCGGAGACATCGAGCACCAGCAGCACCGGCAGGCCGTAGAGCCGGGCAAGGTCGGCAGCCGAGCCGGACCGTCCTGGAGCAGCCGGAATCCCGTCGAACAGGCCCATGGCGCTTTCGAGGAAGATAAAATCGGCATCCTCGTTCGCTTCACCAGCCAGCGCGTTGAGCAGGGCGGGCGGCATTGCCCAGCTGTCGAGATTGACGCCGGACAAGCCGGTGGCTGCGGTATGGAAGCCGGGATCGATATAGTCCGGGCCGGACTTGGCGCCGCGCACTTTCAGGCCGCGCCGGGCGAGCGCGCGCAGAATGCCGATGGTGACGCTGGTCTTGCCCGAGCCCGAGCGCGGCGCGCCGATGATGATGGCGCGGGTCATGGCTCACCCGCCAGTGCCGCGCGCATAGCGACAATACCGCCGACGACGATCAGCGCCGGCGAGGTCAGACCGGCGGCCGCTGCCTCTTCCGCAATGGTGGCGAGCGTGGCGACGACGATCCGTTCCTGCGGTGTCGTCGCAGCGACAATTACCGCGGCGGGCGTCGAAGGCGCCAGCCCGCCCTCAAGCAGCGAGGCGGCGATCAGCGGCAGATTGGCCATGCCCATATAGATGACCACCGGCTGGCCGGTACGGGCGATGGCCGCCCAGTCGAGATCGTCATCGGTGCCGGCGGCGTGACCGGTCGCCAGGATCAGCGCCTTGTTGATGCCGCGCATGGTGCCGGGAATGCCGGTGGCGGCCAGCGCGCTGAGGCCGGACGTCAGGCCAGGCAGGATGTGGAACGGGATGGTTTCCCCGGCCAGCGCCAGCGCCTCTTCGCCGCCACGCCCGAAAATATAGGGGTCGCCGCCCTTCAGCCTGACGACGCGCCGGCCCTCGCGCGCCAGCCGGACCAGCAGAGCGGTGATGTCGTCCTGCTTCATCGATGGTTTGCCACCGCGCTTGCCGGCATAGAACAGTTCCGCGCCCTCGGCGACGGCGACGACTTCGGGCGAGACCAGCGCGTCATAAACCAGCGCGTCGCACTGTCCGAGGGCGGCCAGCACTTCCAGCGTCAGGCAGCCGGGATCGCCAGGGCCGGCGCCGGCCAGCCAGACATGTCCGGGCTCCAGCTGGCGCGGCTTGAAGTTCAGCCGGGTGAGCGCCTGCTCGACAGTAGTGTTTCTATTGCTGCCGCTCACGATCCGTCTCGTCCGCGAAAACGCCGCTGGTAGTGGGCGTCGTAAAGTGAACTTTCACTAAAATCTTCCGCCGCCAGCGAGCGGCCGACGAAGATGATCGCCGTGCGTTCCATCGGATCCGCGCCTAGCTGCGCCTCAATGGTCGCCAGCGTGCCGGTCAACACCCGCTCGTCCGGCCAGGAGGCGCGGAAGACGACCGCGACTGGGCAGTCGGCGCCGTAGTAGGGCGTCAGCTCGGCGACGACGCGGTCGACAGCGTGGATGGCGAGGTGGATGGCGAGCGTGGCGCCGGTGCGGCCGAAGCCGGCCAGTGTTTCTCCGGGCGGCATTTTCGAGGCGCGGCCGGAGATGCGGGTCAGCACCAGGCTTTGCGCGACTTCCGGAATGGTCAGCTCGCGGCGCAGCGCGGCGGCCGCGGCGGCAAAAGACGGCACGCCCGGCGTCAGCGTGTAAGGGATGCCGTGCTTTTCCAGCCGGCGGATCTGCTCGGCAACGGCGCTCCACACGGAAAGGTCGCCTGAATGGAGGCGGGTGACATCATGGCCGGCCGCGTGGGCTGCCAGATATTCGGCCTCGATCTCGTCGAGTGACATCGGCGCGGTGTCGATCAACATCGTTCCGGGCGCGCAGTGCTGCAACAGCTCCGGCGCGACGATCGATCCGGCATAGAGGCAGACGGGACAACTGCCGAGCAGACGGCTCCCGCGCAAGGTGATCAGATCGGCGGCACCCGGGCCGGCGCCGATGAAATGGACGGTCATACCGCATCTCCGCTGATGGCGATGGCGCAGGTGACAGCACCGAGCACGGTGCGTGGTCCGAGCAGTTTTGCGCCTTTGCCGGCGGCGGCAAGCGCGGAGGCTTCGGAAACCGACGGCGTGCCGGCGTGCTCCTGTGATAGGTTGGAGTGGCTGGTTGTAGATGCAGCTTTGAGTTCGTCCTGCTCGACAACGATTACCGGAAGGCGGAGTTCGCGTCCGGCGGCGAAGATTGCCGCTTCATCCTGCTTGAGAGACGCGGTCGCGAGCGCCGAAAGCGCGGGCAGGGCAAGCCCGTGCGCCTCCAGCGCGGTTTCTACCGCAGCAAGCACGTCGCGTGCGCTGACGCCTTTGCGGCTGCCGATGCCCGCGACCATCATGGCTTCACCCAGCTCCATTGGGTGACCGGCATAGCCGGCCGCCAAGCCTGCATCGAACCGACCGGCGAAGCACGGGATATGGCGATGCGGGTGAGCTCGCCGCCGAGCGCAGCGTGACGGGAAAGCAGCAGTGCCTCCATCTCCAGCGTCACCGCGTTGGCGACGAGGCGGCCGCCGGCGGGTAAGGCATCGATGGCTCTTTCCAGCACGCCGGCATCGCTGCCGCCGCCGATGAAGATCGCCGCCGGCGTTTCCAGTCCGGCAAGAGCTTGCGGTGCCGAACCTTCAACGACGGCGAGACCGGGAACGCCGCAGGCCGCGGCGTTGTGTCGGATGCGCGCGGCGCGGGCCGGATCGGCTTCGACGGCGATGGCGCGCATGGAGGGATGCGCGAGCATCCATTCGACGCCGACGGAGCCGGAGCCGGCGCCAATGTCCCACAGCAGTTCGCCGCGCCTTGGCGCGAGAGCGGACAGGGTGACGGCGCGCACTTCGCGCTTGGTGATCTGGCCGTCGTGCTCGAACAAATGATCGGCAAGGCCCGATGTCAGCGGCAGGACGCGTGCTTGCGGGGTCGAATCAACTTCGATTGCGAGCACGTTGAGTGGGTTGATCTTTTCGAGGTCGAAAGCGCCGGCGTTCGCCGAGCGCAGCCTTTCGTTCTGCCCACCCAGCGCCTCCAGAACCGTCAACCGCGAGGCGCCGAAGCCGAGTTCGGTCATGAGACGGGCAATCGCTTCCGGTGCATCGCTATCCGAGGTCAGCGCCAGAATGCGGGTGCAAGGATGCAGCAACGGCCGGATCAGGTCGAGCGGGCGGCCATGCAGCGAAATGGTCTCGACGTCCTGTAGCGCCCAGCCCAAGCGTGAGGCGGCCAGCGAGAAGGCCGAGGGCGCGGGGATCACCCGCATATCCTCCGCCGCGACCTTGCGGGCGAGGGTGACGCCGACACCGTGGTAGAAGGGATCGCCGGAGGCCAGCACGCAGACGCGTCTGCCGGAGAGCGCCAGCACGTCGCGCATTTCGGCATCGAAAGGCGTCGGCCAGGCGCGCGCTTCACCTTTGGCGAGCGATGCGACGAGGGCCAGGTGGCGCTTGCCGCCGAAAACGAATTCGGCACCCGCGATCAACTGCTTGGCCTCGTCGCCGAGACCCGCTACACCGTCCTCGCCGATGCCGATGATCGTGAGCCATTTTGGAGTGAGCACGGCGGCGCGCGGACCTTCAGCAGGCATGATGACCCACCGCATTCTGATCCTCGGCGGAACCACCGAAGCCCGGCAGGTGGCCGGAATACTCTCGGTGCGCTCCGATCTCGCGATTACGCTGTCGCTGGCCGGCCGCACTGAAAACCCGGCCGCGCAAGGCGTGCCGGTGCGGGTTGGCGGCTTTGGTGGCGTCGACGGGCTGGCGTTGTATCTCCACGAGACGGACGTCGACCTGCTGATCGACGCCACGCATCCCTATGCGGCGCAGATCTCCGCCAATGCGGCGGAAGCAGCGCGCCGATCCGGCGTGCCGATCGTTGCGCTCAAGCGCCCAGGCTGGGAGCCTGCCGAAGGTGACCAGTGGACGCTGGTCGACGGTGTTACCAGCTCGGTGACGGCGCTGGGATCGGCGCAGCGCCGCGTGTTCCTGGCGCTCGGACGGCAGGAGATCACTGCCTTCGAGGCTGCACCCCAGCACCACTATCTCATCCGTAGCGTCGATCCGGTCGAACCAAGACTTACTGTGCCCGACGCGACCTATCTCTTGGCGCGCGGGCCGTTCCAGGAGCCGGACGAACACTCGCTGCTTCAAGAGCACCGCATCGATGTCGTCGTTTCCAAAAACAGCGGCGGCGAAGCGACCTACGGCAAGATCGCCGCAGCGCGGGCGCTCGGCATCGAGGTGGTCATGATCCGCAGGCCGGCGTTGCCGGACGTCACGTCGGCTGAGACGGTCGAATCTCTTGCCGCGATGGTCGATCATTTTCTGGTCGGTCATGTTCTTGGGCCCGCTGCCGACCGCGGCGTGTAGACCAGCGCTGGTTTTTCACCGCGCTTGATGATCCGGGTTTCCGGTGAACCGATGATGATGCAGGTGGCCATGTCGGCATTTTGCGCATCGGCTTCCGCCAGCAAGAAAACTTCGATGCGCTCGTCGGGACGGCCGGCGGCGCGACCGAAGATCACCGGCGTGGTGCCCGGCAGGATCGCGGCAAGGCATTCGAAGGCGCGGCCGAGTTGCCAGGGGCGCGCCTTGCTGATCGGATTGTAGAGCGCGATGACGAAGCCGGCGCCCGCCGCGGCCAGCAGGCGCAGCTCGATCAAATCCCACGGCTTCAGATTGTCTGACAGCGAGATGGCGCAGAAATCATGGCCGAGCGGCGCGCCGATGCGGGCGGCGACGGCGAGCATGGCGGTGATGCCAGGCACGATGGCGATGTCGACCGCGCGCCACTCGACCGGCCCCGCCTCGATCGCCTCGCAGACGGCCGCCGCCATGGCGAAGACGCCGGGATCGCCGCCCGATACGACCGCGACATTGTGGCCTTCCGCAGCCTTCAGCAGCGCGTCCCTGGAGCGCGCTAGCTCCTCGCGATTGTCGGAAGCGACGCGAATCTGGTCGGGACGCAGATCAAGCCGGTCAAGATAAGGCTTGTAGCCGTAGAAGAATTTCGCCTCGGCGACGGCCCGGTTCGCTTCCGGCGTCACCTGGTCGGCGTTGCCAGGCCCCAGGCCGATGACGGTCAGGCGGCCGCTCATGCTTCGGCTCCCAATGCGCTTGGCCGCCCCGACCAGCCGGCGACCAGCACGATGGCGAAATAAGGCGCCTGGTCGTCCTTTTTGTCGGCAAGCCGCATCGAGACGCCGCCCGGCATGGTGCCGCGCTCGACATAGATGGCCCGCGGCAGCTTGTCGGTTGCCTCCAGCGCCCGCCTGATCTTGGGCAAGTTGCGGCCGACCTTCATGATTACGGCGGCATCGGTGTCGGCGAGGCGGCGCGTCAGCTCGAATTCGCTCATCGTGCCCGGCAACACAGTCAGCACGTCGTCGCCCTGGACGATCGGTAGGCCGGTCGCCGACCAGCAGCCGGACATGGCGGTGACGCCGGGAATGACTTCGGTCGGAAAGCGATGCGCCAGCCTGACATGCAGATGCATGTAGGAGCCGTAGAAAAGCGGGTCGCCTTCCGAGAGCACCGCAACCATCCTGCCGGCGCTGAGGTGCTCGGCAACCTTTTCGGCCGACTGCTCGTAGAAATCGGTGATCTGCGAGCGGTAGTCGCCGTGGTCCTTGGCGATCTCGGTGGTCACCGGATAGAGCAGCGGCAACTCTATCAAATCAGCGCGAAAATGGGCTCCGACAATGGCGCGCGCGTTGCTGTTGTTGCCGCGCTTGGCGAAATGCGCAACGACATCGGCCTCAGCCAGCGCGCGCACTGCCTTCAGCGTCAAAAGTTCTGGGTCGCCAGGACCGGTGCCAACGCCGACCAGCCGACCTTTTGCGATCGCATTCATAGGCCCGGCCTCGCCAAAGCGTTGAGCGCGGCGGCGGTCATGGCGCTGCCGCCCAGCCGGCCGCGCACGATGGCGAAGGGCACGCCATAGGAATTTTCGGCCAGCGCATCCTTCGATTCGGCGGCGCCGACAAACCCGACCGGCATGCCGATGATCGCCGCCGGCTTCGGCGCGCCGTCGCGCAGCTTTTCCAGCAGATAAAAGAGGGCGGTCGGCGCATTGCCGATGGCGACGACCGAACCGGCCATGCGCTCGCCCCACAGGTCGATCGCCGCGGCCGAGCGGGTGTTGCCGATTTTTCTCGCGATGTCGGCGGTCCGCGGATCGCGCAGCGTGCAGATCACTTCGTTGCCGGCCGGCAGCCGGGCGCGCGTGACGCCATGCGAGACCATCTGTGCGTCGCAGAAGATCGGCGCGCCGGCGCTCAACGCTGTGCGCGCAGCGGCGACGAAATCGCGTGAGAAAACGAAATGCCGCGCAGCCTCGACCTGGCCGCATGCATGGATCATGCGGATAGCGACGTCGGCCTCGGCTTCGGAAAAGCGCGACAGGTCGGCCTCGGCGCGGATGATGGCGAAGGAGCGCTCATAGATCGCTGTGCCATCATGAATATAGTCGTAGGTGATGGGGTTCTGGGCGGGCATGCTCATTCCTGTCGGTAAGCTTTGACGACGCCGGCCGTGCCAAGCCTTGCAAGGCAGGCGGCGGCAGTCTGGCCTCGAAGTCGTTTTCTGCGGATTGCCGCTGCAATGCCGCCGATGCCGCGCGAGGCGTCATCGCCCGGCCTGTATCCGGCAGGAAACATCTTAGCCGTCCCGTCCACGACAAGTCCGGCTCCGTTTTCGCTACCGACCAATGTCAGCGCCGCCGGACCGGGATGGGCGCAGCCCTTGGCGCAGCCGGAGATGTGCAGCGTCAAGGAAGAATCGAAGATGTCGCGGTTTTCCACGGCGATGGTCTCGGCGATTTCGCGCGTCGCGATGCGGCCGGAGGCACAGGCGGGAGCACCCGGGCAAGCGGCGATCCTGGTGCGCGGGTCGGCGGCGTCGGTGACGAAGCCGAGGGTTGCGGCGGCTTGGTGGAGCGGCGGGCAGGCCGCTGGCGCGAGGCCGAGGAAAACCAGCGCGCGGCCCGGCGCCAGGCGGATTTCGGTGGCGCCAAGGGCCAGCGCGCTCTGCGCGAGAGCGATGATCTGGTTCGCCGGCATGCTGCCGAAGGGTAGGCCGATGCCGAGGGCGGTTCCGGCTGCAGCCAAGTCGAAAACTCCGATGGGCCGGCGATCCTTCGCGCCCCCCTCTGTCCTGCCGGACATCTCCCCCACTTGGGGGGAGATCGGCAGCTTCGCCGGTGGCTCACTCTTAGCATGCTTATCGATTGGCGAAAGCTGAGATGAGGGCGCAATCTCCCCCCAAGTGGGGGAGATGTCCGGCAGGACAGAGGGGGGCGCCAAGGATCGCCAATTTGCCAGAGATATCAGCTGTCTTTCTGTCAAATCCCGCGCATGGGCATCGCGCCCCTTTTCGGCAACCATCCTTAGGATCGCAACGGCGATGTCGCAGGCCGCATCTTCCTCGGCCATGACGAGTAGCGTCGCAGTCTGACCGCCGCCGGCGATAGCCACCTGCCATTGCGTCCCCGCATCGGTCCGCACCGCAGCCAGCCTGGCATCGGCCGTCACTGCATCCAAGGTCAGCTGTCCGCCACCGTCGACAATCACCGAGACCTTCGGGCCAAGACGCTGCGTGACGCCGGCGTCCTCGATTGCCGCCCGAATCCGCTCCGCTAGCGGGCGCGGATCGGCGATTTCCTGCGGGTCGAGCCCGGCCAGCGGACCAGTCTCGACCGGCACGCCGGTGCGAACGGCAATACCCAGCGCATCAACCTCCATCGCCAGCAGCCGGGCGCTTTCGGGCGTCAGGCCGCGTATCTGCAAGCTGCCGCGGGCGGTCACTTCCATAATGCCGTTGCCGTGGCGCAGGGCGGATTCGCAGAGTCCGATCAACGACTTCGGCAACAGTCCTCCAGCGACCGGATTGAGCCGCACCAGCAGCCCGTCGCCGGTTTGCATCGGTGCCGACAAAGCAGGGCAGGCGCCGCGTCGGGAGAAAGCGTTCATGCCGCCACCCCAAGCGCCTGGGCTTCGGCAATCAGTGCGGCGAGATCGTCATCGATCGAATTGCGCAGCGGATGCCACAGACCGCGCCGTCGTGCCGACATGAAACGTTCGGCCATGACCTTCGCCGCCGACGGGTTCTCGCGCAGGATGAAGGCGCGGACAACGGGGTCGCCGAGATAGGCGTCGTGCACGGCCTCGATCAGCGCGCCAGATATGGCATGAGTGGTCTCGGCAAAGCCGACAAGCCGGTCGACCGTCTCGGCGAATTCCGAGGCGCCGCGCGGCCCGTGGCGCATCTGGCCGGCAATGAAGCGCGGATTGACGGCGCGTGCCCGTACGACGCGGGATACGGCGTCACCAACCGAGCGTGGCTTGGGCTTTTGCGGATCCGTGGTGTCGAGCACGATCACGTCAGCGTTTTTGCCGAGCGCGGCAAGCGCTGCCGAAAAGCCGCCGATAAAGGCGACGTCGGCCGAGCCTTCGAGGATGTCGCGGCCGGGATCGTCGCCGGTATGAACCAGAAGGTCGGCCTCAGCGATGCGGCCCTCAAAAGCGCCGGGCGCCGAAATGCCTTCGCCCTCGGCGCCGCCATAGGCATGCGAGGTGGCGGCGAGATAGGCGCGGCCGATCTCTTCGCGCGCGGCCCAGTCGCCGCTTGATAGCAAGTCCTCGATGCCGGCGCCGTAAGTGCCGGGCGAGGTGCCGAATATGCGCGGGCTGATCTTGCCGTCTGCACGGGTTCTCGCCGCCAGCGGGTTTTCCGAATCGTCCTCGTCGCGGGTCGCGACGGCGTTGGCGGCGGCATCGATCAGCGCGATCTGGGTTGGGAACATGTCGCGGAACAGGCCGGATATGCGCCAGGTGACGTCGACGCGCGGGCGGCCGAGCGTTGCCGGCGGCAGCACCTCGATGCCGGTGATGCGGCCGGTGGCGGAATCCCATTGCGGCCGGCAGCCCATCAGCGCCAGGCCTTGCGCGATCTCCTCACCGCCGGTGCGCAGCGAGGCCGAGCCCCAGAGGTCGATGACCAGCGAGCGCGGCCAGTCGCCATGCGATTGCATGTAGCTGCGGACGACTTCTTCCGCTGCCACCTTGCCCAGATCATAGGCGGTCGGCGTTGGCATGGTGCGTGGGTCGGCGGTAAACAAATTGCGGCCGGTGGGCAGCACATCGCGCCGGCCACGCGCCGGTGCACCGGCCGGACCGGCGGCGACATGGCGGCCGTCGAGGGCCGCGATGAGTGCTACTTTCTCGGCTGCCGCACTCTGCTCGCGCAAAGGATCGGTTTCGCCCTCAGGCGAGCGACCGTAGATATGCAGGCCGTCCTTGATGGCGAAATCCTTGAGATCGCAGAGCCAGGCGTCGATGCGGCGCAAGGCTTCGTCGGCTGCGTCGGTCCTGGCGACGCCGGCCTCTGAGGCGAGGCCGGTCTTTTCCGCAGTCTCGACGATCAGCTTCGCCAGGCGGTCGCGGCGGCGGCGGTCGAGCCCGTCGGCCTGGGCATATTCGTCGACCAGTCGCTCGAGTTTATGCTGCTCTTCGTCCAGCCCGGCGCCGGTCAGCGGCGGCGGCAGATGGCCAAGCGTGACGGCGGCAATGCGTCGCTTGGCTTGTGCTGCCTCGCCGGGGTTGGAGACGATGAAAGGATAAATGACGGGCAGGGGGCCGGTGACGATTTCGGGAAAGCAGTTTTCGCTGAGCGCCACGGTCTTGCCGGGCAGCCACTCCAGCGTGCCGTGGGCGCCGACATGGATAATTGCATGGATGCCGAGCGACTTACGCAGCCACAAGCCAAAGGCGATCAGTGCATGGCGCGGCGGCAGTGTCGGGTCGTGATAGTCGGCGCGGCGGTCGGCTGAGCGCCCGCGATCAGGGGCGAGGGCTACGGTGATATTGCCGAAGGTGGCGGCGCGGAAGGGGAATTTTGCGGTGGTGGGCGCTTGGACACCCCCCTCTGCCCTGCCGGACATCTCCCCTTCAAGGGGGGAGATTGGCAGTTCGGCTGCCGGCTCTCCCTTAACGCCCTTGGTAGTTGGCGAAAGCAGAGACAACAGCGCAAACTCCCCCCTTGAAGGGGAGATGTCCGGCAGCACAGAGGGGGGTGCCTCGCGCGAACCTGTCTCATCATCCGTATTCCCCCATGCGGCCTCCACCGCAGCGATGGCCGCCGGCGGCAATTCCTTCGAGAAGGTCAGATAATCCTGCAAAGCCAGTCCCTGGTCGGCTGGCTCCAGCACCTCCAGCAACTGACGCGGCGTTTGCGGAATCCCTTCAACGGCGTAGCCCTGTTCGCTCAGGTCGTGCAGCATCGCCAGCACGCTGGACGGCACGTCGAGACCGACGGCATAGCCGGTGCGGCCGGGCGCGCTCGGATAGTCGGGGATCAGGATGGCGAGCTTGCGCTCCGCACGCGGCGTCCGCTGCAGACGCACGAAGGCCTCGATACGGTTCGCGACCTGCGCCACGCGGTCAGGCTCTGGCCGGTTGGCGAAGGCGCGGAAGGCCAATGCCGGATCGATCTCGCTTTCGCTCTTGAAGGAAATGGCGCCGGCCAGGATGCGGCCGTCGAGCTCGGGCAGGACGACATGCATGGCAAGGTCGGCGGGCGCCAGGCCGCGCTGGTTGTTCTGCCAGATGTCGCGGCGGGTGGTCGCGACGACGATCTGGAACACCGGCACTCCGGCGCGGTCGAACAGCGTCTCGACGCCGGGTTCGGCGCCCGAGGCGAAAGCTGTGGCGGTGATGATGGCGGCAGGGTTCAGCGCGGCAAACGCGGTTTCGACAAAGGCGAGCGATGCCGGGTCCTTGAGGCTGGAGACGAAAATAGGCACGGGAACCATGCCGCGTACGCCCAGCGCTTCGAAAAGCGCGTCGATGGGCGCGACATCGGCGGCGAGCAGCATCGAGCGGTAGAACAGGATGGGGATGATGGGGGCGGGTTCGGCGGACGGTAGGTTTAGGCTGCGTTCCTTCGCGCCCCCCTCTGTCCTGCCGGACATCTCCCCCACAAGGGGGGAGATCGCCTGGTCATCGTCGCCTTCGTCAATGTTCGATGTTGCAGAAGTCGCGAGACGGTCAGTGACAGCCGATCTCCCCCCTTGTGGGGGAGATGTCCGGCAGGACAGAGGGGGGCGCGAAGGAATGCCGACGCTTGATAAGTCCATTCTTTCTATAACGCCGCGTCCCGGCTCGTAAAATCCCGCCTTTGGCACGCTGACAGGTTCAGCGACCGCCGCACCCGATCCGGCGAGACTTGCCAACCTCTGCACCAGCGCCGTCATATTCGCCGGGCCACCTTCGCGGAAATAGTCGAGCAGACCATCAAGTTCCTGGCGCGGCAGCGTCGAGCCTTCGATCAGCCGCAAATCCTCGTCGTGGCTCTCGCCCGGTAGGAGCGCCAGCTTAATACCGCGATTTCGCGCGACAACGGCAAGCTGGTCGCAGCCGTAGCGCCACCAGTCGTAACCGCCGAGGATGCGGACCAGGACGACCTTGGCGTGGCGGGCGACGCTGTCGATCCAGAGGTCGACGGACATCGGGTGGCGCAGGTCGCGCAAGGCGGCGAGCCGCATCGACGGCAGGCGGTCCGCATCTGCCTTCCACGCCGCCGCCAGCCCGGCGAGGTCGCTGTCGGTGAAGGACAGCGCCACGACATCCGCAGGCGTTTGCCTGAGATCGACAGGCTCGGCGAGATCGTCGAGCGAGGCGGATGTGGTGGTGAGGATGTGCATCGCGGCTCGTACCTGGGATCAGCCGGCGAGGATACGCTCGATCGCCGGGCGGTTCAGCCCTTTCAGGCCGATGACGACGAGGCGCGAGCGGCGATCGTCTTCAGCGGTCCAGGCGCGGTCGTAATAGTGGTTGACGCGCGGACCGACGGCCTGCAGCAAGAGCCGCATCGGCTTGCCGCCGACGTCGACGAAACCCTTGACGCGCAATACGTTTTCTTCCTCCGCCGCCGTGGCGACGCGTTGTGCCAGCTCGTCCGGGTCGGACACCGACGCAATGTCGATGACGAACGAGTCAAAGTCGTCATGTTCGTGGTCGAGCTCGTCGTCGTGATGGGTCTTGCGGTTCTCGATGTCGTCCTCGACGGTGAGACCAAGGCCGAGCAGCACCGACGGATCGACCTTGCCTTGCGAGGTCGGCACGATCCTCACCGCCCGCGCAACATGCTTGCCGATGACGGCATTGGCGCGCGCCGCGCCGGCTGCGTCCAGCAGGTCGCTCTTCGACAGGATGATCAGGTCGGCACAAGCGAGCTGGTCTTCGAACACCTCCTCGACAGGATCGTCATGGTCGAGCGTCTCGTCCTGCGCGCGCTGCGCCTGCAGGGCGTCCATGTCGTTGGCAACGCGGCCATCAGCCAGCGCCGGCCCGTCGACGACGGCGATGACGCCATCGACCGTGACGCGGCTTTTCACCGACGGCCACTGGAAGGCCTGGACCAGCGGCTTGGGCAGGGCCAGCCCGGACGTCTCGATCAGGATGTGGTCGACCTTCGGCGTCAGCGACAGGATCTGGTCGAGCGCGGGGACAAAGTCGTCGGCGACAGTGCAGCAGATGCAGCCATTGGCCAGCTCGACGATGTTTTCCTCGGGGCAAGTGTCGATGCCGCAGCCCTTCAGGATCTCGCCGTCGATGCCGATATCGCCGAACTCGTTGACGATGATGGCCAGGCGCTTGCCTTTGGCGTTTTCGAGCAAATGGCGGATCAGCGTCGTCTTGCCGGCGCCGAGAAAGCCGGTGACGACGGTGCAGGGGACGCGCGAAACGTTGGCGGCCGAATCTGGGGAAGTCATATCAAGTCCTTCAAAAGGTCGAGGGGAGGGATGCGGGCAACCAAGCCGCGCTTCAGGCAATCGGGACGGCCGCGCCACGGAATGAGGCCGTCCGTCGAAGTAGCGAACAGCTTTGCCCCCGTCACCAGATCGGTGCCGCTGGTCGTGGTCAGGTCGCCGAAGACATAGCTCCAGCAGCCGTCGCGCAGCATCGCGGCGCTGAGCCGGCGCTTGCAATTGCCGAGGCATTCGACGGTGCGGATTTTAATGTTTTCGCTGGAAGCGGCGCGGCGCGTGTCCTCGGCGAGCAGTTCGCCGGCGCGGGGATGAGCGTCCGAACCGGTCTCGTCACGGCAGGACGAGCAGACGATGACGGTGACGCCGGCCGGGGAATCACCATGGCCGGACAATAAATCCGCTGTCTCAGCCGGAAAACTGCTGTCGCGTTCCAAATCAGGCTCCTTGCCCGGAAAACCCGCCAGGCGATCGGATTCTTATGTCCTAGACGGCAGGTCTCCTGGCTCGCGGGTCATCGCCTGGGTGCCGCCTTCCCGGGAATATCCCAGTGGTTTTCGGCCTTGGCTCGTCGCTTACAGTTGCGGGGACAGCCGCGGATTTGAAATCGAGATTTCGCACCGCATTCCCTCTTGGCCCTTGCCGTTGCGGGCAGGGGACCGTCTGGAACGGATTTAGGCTTGTGGAGGCAGTCGTGTCAACGCACGTCTATGACGCGGCGATATCTGCGAGCGGCTGGCCGAGGTCGCCGGCAGCCGTCACCTCGATGCGCTCGAGCCCGAGCCAACCCTGCATCTGCTTCAATTCCTCGAAAAGGGCGGCGGCAGTTTGCGGCGGGGCGCCGGGCTCCGAATAGGCGGCATGGACGCGCAATACGCCGGCCGGGCGGTCGGCCCTGAGGTCGACGCGCCCGACGATGCTGTCGCCGAGCAGGAACGGCAGCACATAATAGCCATACTGGCGCTTTTCGGCCGGCGTGTAGATCTCGATGCGGTAGTGGAAGTCGAACAACCGCTCGGTGCGCGACCGCTCGAAGACGACGGGATCGAACGGCGCAAGCAAGGCGCGCGCCTCGATCCTGCGCGGCAAACGGGCGTCCTTGTGGAGATAGGCTGTTTTGCTCCAGCCTTCGACGCTCACCGGCAACAGGTCGCCAGCCTCGACCAGTTCCTCGATGCGGCCCTTGATGTCGGCGGGCGAGAGGCGGAAATAGTCGCGCAGATCGCCCGCCGTGGCGACGCCATGGGCGCGGGCGGAGATGCGCAGCAGTTCGCGGTGGGCGTCCGCGGGGGACGGAACTGGCAAAGCGAGTACCGTTGGCGGCAGCACGCGCTCCGGCAGATCGTAGAACCGCTCGAAACCACGCCGGTGCGCCGTGGTGATGCGGCCCGCCCAGAACAGCCATTCGAAGGCATGCTTGGCATGGCTCCAGCCCCACCAGCCGCCCGAGCCCTTCTGGCCTTCGAAAGCCGACGCCGCGATCGGGCCTCGTTCAGCGACCTCGCGATAGATGTCCTCAATGTAGGCGGCGTGCTCGCGGCCCCATTTTGCCAGTCCGCTGTACATTTCCTCGCCGCGCTCGGCCCGCTGCATGCGCCAGCGCATCAGCGGATAGGTCTCGACGGGTAGGAACGAGGCTTCATGCGCCCAATATTCGAAGACCATGCGCTTGCGTGTCACCGCGGCGTCGTCGAGCAGCGCCAGCTTGTAGGGGCCAAGCCGCGAATAGAGCGGCATATAATGGGCGCGAACCACGGCGCTGACGGAATCGATCTGCAGCAGGCCGGTACGGGCAAGCACCCGGGCCAGATGCCGGCGGTCAGGCGTGCCGCTGGGGCGCGGGTCATTGAATCCCTGTGCCGCAAGCGCAATGCGACGGGCCAGGGCAAGCGAGATTTTTTCCTTCATGAAGGCGGTATCCGGACGATGTTAGACAGAGAAAATGACCTGCGATTCCGCCCCATGCTAGCAAGGTTTTGGCGGCATCTATGTCAGGAGAGAAAAGTGGAGTGAAAAGTGAAGGAAATCAAACAGGAGCGGATCGGACCAGTTTTCCCGGATATGCCGTCCAGCACCGCGATTTGAACAAGGTTTGACTTGCTTCGCCGAAAGCGCTGCGCTAACCCTCGCCGCGTTGCAGCATAGAGCCCCCTTAAAACGGTTCAGTGGTTAATCTGTCACGCTTCCGCAAGTGGGTCCGGTGCTGTAATCAGAGTGGATTGGCCGCCAACGGAAAACTGCAGCATGAACGCACTTTTAGGTTCGTACCTGCCCATCGTCCTGTTCATCGGCGTGGCGCTGGTCGTCGGCCTGGCGCTGCTCGCCGCACCGTTCCTGGTGGCTTACCGCAACCCCGATCCGGAAAAGCTTTCCGCCTATGAGTGCGGCTTCAACTCGTTCGACGACGCCCGCATGAAGTTCGACATCCGCTTCTACCTGGTGTCGATCCTGTTCATCATCTTCGATCTGGAGGTGGCCTTCCTGTTTCCTTGGGCAGTGTCGTTCAGTCAGATCGGCATGCTCGGTTTCTGGTCGATGATGGTGTTTTTGGCGGTGCTGACCATCGGCTTTGCCTATGAATGGAAAAAAGGAGCGCTGGAATGGGATTGAACGACAGTTCCGGCACGCTCGTCGCGCCGAAGCCCAAGGGCCTCATCGACCCCAACACCGGCAGACCGGTGGGGGAGGATGATCCGTTCTTCCTGGAGATCAACAACGAACTCGCCGACAAGGGTTTTCTCGTCACTTCGACCGAGGCGCTGATCACCTGGGCGCGCAGCGGCTCGTTGATGTTCATGACCTTTGGCCTCGCCTGCTGCGCCGTCGAGATGATCCACACCTCGATGCCACGCTACGACAGCGAGCGTTTCGGTGTCGCGCCGCGCGCGTCTCCGCGCCAGTCCGACATCATGATCGTCGCCGGCACGCTGACCAACAAGATGGCGCCGGCGCTGCGCAAGGTCTACGACCAGATGCCGGAGCCGCGCTACGTCATCTCGATGGGCTCCTGTGCCAATGGCGGCGGCTATTATCATTATTCCTATTCGGTGGTGCGCGGCTGCGACCGCATCGTGCCGGTCGACATCTACGTGCCCGGCTGCCCACCGAGCGCTGAAGCGCTGCTCTACGGCATCCTTCTGCTGCAGAAGAAGATCCGCCGCACCGGCACGATCGAACGGTGAGCGGCATGACCCAGGCGTTGAATGACCTCTCGACCTATCTTGGCGAGAAGCTGACCGGCCGGATCGGCGAAGCGGTGCTCGCCTATGGCGAACTCACTATCTCGGTCGAGCCGCGCGACCTGATCGAGGTGGTGACCTTCCTGCGCGACGACCCGAAATGCCAGTTCATTTCGATCATCGACGTTTGCGGCGCAGATTATCCGTCGCGGGCAAAGCGCTTCGACGTGGTCTATCACCTGCTGTCGCCGAGGCAGAATATCCGCATCCGCATCAAGGTCCAGGCCGACGAAGAGACGCTGGTGCCGTCGATCACCGGCATATATCCCGGCGCGGACTGGTTCGAGCGCGAGACCTACGACCTCTATGGCGTGCTGTTTTCGGGCCATCCCGATCTGCGCCGGATCCTGACCGACTACGGCTTCGAGGGCCATCCGCTGCGCAAGGACTTTCCGCTGACCGGCTTCGTCGAGGTGCGCTACGACGACGAAGCCAAGCGCGTCATCTACGAGCCGGTCGAGCTCAAGCAGGAATTCCGCAATTTCGATTTTCTGTCTCCGTGGGAAGGTACGGATTACGTGCTTCCGGGAGATGAGAAGGCAAAGCAGTAAATGGCTGAAACCTCCGTTCGCAACTTCAATATCAATTTCGGCCCGCAACACCCTGCTGCGCATGGCGTTTTGCGCCTTGTGCTGGAGCTTGACGGAGAAGTCGTCGATCGCGTCGATCCGCATATCGGGCTTTTGCATCGCGGCACGGAAAAGCTGATCGAGCACAAGACTTATCTGCAGGCCGTGCCCTATCTCGACCGGCTCGACTATTGCGCGCCGATGAACCAGGAGCATGCCTTTGCGCTCGCCGCCGAGCGGCTGCTCGGTATCGAGGTGCCGAAGCGCGGGCAGCTTATTCGAGTTCTCTACTCCGAGATCGGCCGCATTATGTCGCACATCCTCAATGTGACGACGCAGGCGATGGATGTCGGCGCGCTGACGCCGCCGCTCTGGGGTTTTGTCGAGCGCGAAAAGCTGATGGTGTTCTATGAGCGCGCCTCGGGCTCGCGCATGCACGCGGCCTATTTCCGGCCGGGCGGCGTCCACCAGGACCTGCCGCAGAAGCTGATCGAGGACATCGGCAAGTGGATCGACCCGTTCCTGAAGTCGGTCGACGACCTCGACGCGCTTTTGACCGGCAACCGCATCTTCAAGCAGCGCAATGTCGACATCGCTACCGTCTCCCTGGCCGACGCTTGGGCCTGGGGCTTTTCCGGCGTCATGGTGCGCGGCTCGGGTGCGCCGTGGGATCTGCGCAAATCGCAGCCCTACGAATGCTATGCCGAGCTGGACTTCGACATTCCGATCGGCAAGAACGGCGACTGCTTCGACCGTTATCTGGTGCGTATGGAAGAGATGCGGCAGTCGGCGAAAATCATGCGCCAGTGCGTCGACCTGTTGCTCGGTAAGGAGGGCAGCGGGCCGGTGTCTAACCTCGACGGCAAGGTGGTGCCGCCGAAGCGCGCGGCGATGAAGCGCTCGATGGAAGCGCTGATCCATCACTTCAAGCTCTACACCGAAGGCTACCGCGTTCCGGCCGGCGAGGTCTATGCCGCGGTCGAGGCGCCGAAGGGCGAGTTCGGTGTCTATCTCGTCTCCGACGGCACCAACAAGCCCTACCGCTGCAAGCTGCGCGCCCCCGGCTTTGCGCATCTGCAAGCGATGGACTTTTTGTGCCGCGGCCACATGTTGGCCGACGTCACCGCCGTTCTCGGCTCCCTCGACATCGTGTTTGGTGAGGTCGATCGGTGAATCGCATTCTGAGCCTCACGTTAATCGTCATTGCTGTCGCAATGCACCCTGCATATGCAATCGAGTGCGGAGCGTCTATCGATGCTTCCGATCTTGTGAAGCAGCACTTCAAGCTGAGCTACGTCACGCTTGGCATGCAAGAAAGTGCGACAGCGGAATCCGCCGATGTCGATGCTTTCTATTTCAAGAGAGATACATGCGAGTGTAGCGTCGCAGCGCCGGATGGCGCGAGTTTCTCTAAGGCGGAGGTATCGGCAGCCGCTTCCGGCAAAACAGGGTTCGCGCGGCTTGTTGCTCGCTTGGCTGGTAAATCCGGCGTTTGCCCGCCTGTCATGACAAATTCGCCGACTTTCCAATGTTTCGACGGTACGGCGAAACTTTGTAAGGAGGCCGCGGCAAGATGACGAACCTATACGTCTTTGGTGAGGTCGATCGCTAAATGTCAGTCCGCCGTCTCGCAGAAGCCAGCCTCCAGCCAGCCTCCTTCGCCTTCAACCGGGCGAATGCGGCAGCGGCGAAGCAGTGGATCAAGAAATATCCCAAAGGGCGCGAGCAGTCCGCGATCATCCCCTTGCTCATGCTGGCGCAGGAGCAGGAAGGCTGGGTGACCAAGGCGGCGATCGAGGCGATCTCCGACATGCTCGGCATGCCCTATATTCGTGGGCTCGAAGTCGCCACCTTCTACACGCAATACCAGCTCAATCCAGTCGGCACTCGCGCCCACATCCAGGTCTGCGGCACCACGCCCTGCATGCTGCGCGGCTCGGAATCGCTGATGGATGTGTGCCGCTCGAAGATCCATCACGACCAGTTCCACACCAACGACAAGGGCACGCTGTCGTGGGAGGAGGTCGAATGCCTCGGCGCCTGCGTCAACGCACCGATGGTTATGGTCTTCAAGGACACATACGAGGATTTGACGCCGGAGCGGCTTGCCGAGATCATCGACCTCTATGACGCCGGCAAGGGTGCTTCGGTGACGCCAGGACCGCAAAACGGCCGCGTCACCTCAGAGCCGGCCAGTGGCCTGACGACCCTCAAGAGTGAAAAGGCGATCCTCAAGGTAACCCGCGACCGGGAAACCAAGGCGGCGACCAAGGCCGCCAAGGAAGCGGCGCCGGCGGCTGCCGCCGCAGCACCCGCGGCGCCGGCCCCGCCAGCCGCTTCTGCCGCGCCGGCGCCGGTTGCGCCCTCGAATGCCAGCAAGCCGAAGACCGACGCTGTCGAGACCAGTCCGGCGCTGAAATCGCCATCGGCGACAAAAGTCGCGCCCGCGGCGGAAAAGGCGGCGAGCGTTGCAGCGCCGCTGCATTCGGCCGCCAATGCCAACAAGGCCGAGCCGCAGGTCGAGGACGTCTCGAAACAGCGCAAAGGCCCCAAGAACAAGGCCGAGCCGGCGTCTGCTTTCAAAGCGCCGGAGGCCAAGGTTAAACCGGCGAAGACTGCCGCCAAGGCGGCCACGCCGTCGCCCGGAAACAAAAGCCGGCCGACCGGCAAGAAGCCGGTCTGAGGAACGAGCAATGCTTCAGGACAGAGACCGCATCTTCAACAATATCTACGGCCGCTTCGACAAGTCGCTGGCCGGCGCCATGGCGCGCGGTGCCTGGGACAACACGCCCGGCATCATCGCCAAGGGGCGCGAGTGGATCGTCAACGAGATGAAGGCCAGCGGCCTGCGCGGACGTGGCGGCGCGGGCTTCCCGACCGGGCTGAAATGGTCGTTCATGCCCAAGCAAAGCGACGGCCGGCCGAGCTATCTCGTCGTCAATGCCGACGAGTCCGAGCCCGGCACCTGCAAGGACCGCGACATACTGCGCCACGACCCGCACACGCTGGTCGAAGGCTGCCTGCTTGCGGGCTTCGCCATGGGCGCGGTCGCCGCCTACATCTATGTGCGCGGCGAGTTCATCCGCGAGCGCGAGGCGCTGCAACGCGCCATCGACGAGGCCTATGCGGCCAAGCTGATCGGCAAGAACAACACCTCCGGCTATGATTTCGACATCTACATGCATCATGGCGCCGGCGCCTATATCTGTGGCGAGGAAACGGCGCTGCTCGAAAGCCTCGAGGGCAAGAAGGGCCAGCCACGGCTTAAGCCGCCATTTCCGGCCAATGTCGGCCTCTATGGCTGCCCGACGACGGTCAACAATGTCGAGTCCATCGCTGTCGCGCCGACCATCCTGCGCCGCGGTGCCGCCTGGTTCTCGTCCTTCGGCCGGCCCAACAATGTCGGCACCAAGCTGTTCTGCATCTCCGGCCACGTCAACAATCCGTGCACCGTCGAAGAGGCGATGTCGATCCCGTTCCGCGAGCTGATCGAGACGCATTGCGGCGGCATTCGTGGCGGCTGGGATAATCTGCTGGCGGTCATTCCGGGCGGAGCGTCGGTGCCGCTGGTGCCGGCCGAGCAGATCATCGACGCGCCGATGGATTTCGACGCGCTGCGCGACCTGAAATCGGGCCTCGGCACGGCAGCTGTCATCGTCATGGACAAATCGACCGATATCGTGAAAGCGATCGCGCGGCTTTCCTATTTCTACAAGCACGAAAGCTGCGGCCAGTGCACGCCCTGCCGTGAGGGCACCGGCTGGATGTGGCGGGTGATGGAACGGCTGGTGCGCGGCGAGGCGCAGAAGCGCGAGATCGACATGCTGCTCGATGTGACCAAGCAGGTCGAGGGCCACACGATCTGTGCGCTTGGCGACGCGGCGGCATGGCCGATCCAGGGCCTGATGCGACATTTCCGCGGCGAGGTGGAGCGGCGCATCGACGAGTTTTCGCGCAACGCACACCGCGCCGAACCGGTGCTGGCGGCGGCAGAATAGAAGAATTCAAAAATGCGGGCGAATGTCCGAGACGAGGAAACGAGCGCGGGGCAGACGGAAACGACCAGGAGACCACCTATGTCGCTGTTTTCGACACCCGACGATTTTACGCCCGATATGGACCCGTTGTTGAAGATGAACCAGGATCTGACCAGGATGATGCCGAAGGAGATGGCCAATGCCGTCAATCTCCTGGCGCATCCTGTCGCGGGCGCGGCGGCGATGACGGCACTAGGCATTGGGCTTGCGAACCAAGCCTTTGGCATCTGGATGGGCGTGCTTTCGGGCGCGGCCGAAACTTCGCAGCGGCTTTGGCAGCCGGTCGCCGAGGATTTCGAGGCCAGGACGGAACGCTTTTCCGCGACCGGCAAAAGCTCCTCGACAAAGGCGCGCGCAGCGACCAAAACCCTGATTGCCGAGGCGCAGTCCTTCGCCAATGACGTGACCGACATTGCGACGAGCACCGCGGCGCGGAGCTTGGCGAATGCGAGCACCGTTGCAGCGGATGCCTCGGCCGGGCTGATGCCGGAAGATTTCAAGCAGCCCAAGCCGATGGACCGGCCAGCCGAGCCGGCCGATCTCAAGGCGATATCGGGCATCGGGCCGAAACTGGAAAAGGTGCTGAACGGCCTTGGCATCTGGACATACGCCCAGATTGCCGCGTGGACGCCGCAAGAGATCGCCTGGGTCGAAGACTACCTGTCGTTGAAGGGCCGTATCGGCCGTGACGGCTGGATCGGTCAGGCGGCCGCGTTGGCCGGGGTCAAAAAGTGAATTCAATATCGTGCGCGGTCTCGGCTGCGTCCGGAAGGAAAGATTGCGGAACGTCCGCAGGGGTTTGAGGCGAAATGGCAAAGCTCAAGGTCGACGGGAAAGAGATCACTGTACCCGACCACTACACGCTGCTGCAGGCGGCCGAGGACGCCGGCGCCGAAGTGCCGCGCTTCTGCTTCCATGAGCGGCTGTCGATCGCCGGCAATTGCCGCATGTGCCTGATCGAGGTGAAGGGCGGCCCGCCCAAGCCGCAGGCGTCGTGCGCCATGGGCGTGCGCGACCTGCGCCCCGGCCCGAATGGCGAGCCGCCGGAAATCTTCACCAACACGCCGATGGTCAAGAAGGCGCGCGAAGGCGTGATGGAATTCCTGCTGATCAACCATCCGCTGGATTGCCCGATCTGCGATCAGGGCGGCGAGTGCGACCTGCAGGACCAGGCGATGGCGTTCGGCGTCGATTCCTCGCGCTACCACGAGAACAAGCGGGCGGTCGAAGACAAGTATATCGGGCCGCTGGTCAAGACGATCATGAACCGCTGCATCCATTGCACGCGCTGCGTCCGCTTCACCACCGAGATTGCCGGCATATCGGAACTCGGTCTGATCGGCCGCGGCGAGGATGCCGAGATCACCACCTATCTCGAAAGCGCGATGACTTCGGAACTGCAGGGCAATGTCATCGACCTTTGCCCGGTCGGTGCGCTGACTTCCAAACCCTACGCCTTCCAGGCACGGCCGTGGGAACTGACCAAGACAGAATCCATCGACGTGATGGACGCCGTTGGTTCGGCGATCCGCGTCGATAGCCGAGGCCGCGAAGTGATGCGCATCCTGCCGCGTACCAACGAGGCGGTGAATGAGGAATGGATTTCCGACAAGACCCGCTTCATCTGGGACGGCTTGCGCACGCAGCGCCTCGACCGGCCCTATGTGCGCAAGGATGGCAGACTGGCGCCGGCAAGCTGGGCCGAGGCTTTTGCCGCGATCAAGGAAGCGGTGTCGAATGCGGCACCCGAAAAGATCGGTGCCATTGCCGGCGATCTTGCCGCCGTCGAGGAGATCTACGCGCTGAAGCTTCTGATGGCTTCGCTCGGCTCGAAGAACACCGACTGCCGCCAAGACGGTGCCGCACTCGATCCGTCGCTCGGCCGGGCGAGCTATGTCTTCAACCCGACCATCGAAGGCATCGAACAGGCCGATGCGGTGCTGATCATCGGCGCCAATCCGCGCTTCGAGGCGTCCTTGCTCAACGCCCGCATCCGCAAGCGCTGGCGGGCCGGCAATCTGCCGGTCGGCGTCATCGGCGATGTCGGCGATACGCGCTATGATTACGAGCAGCTCGGCGCCGGGCCGGAATCGCTGAAGGATCTTGCCGACGGCAACGGCAAGTTCTTCCAACTGCTGAAGAAGGCGACGCATCCGCTGATCATCGTCGGCCAGGGTGCGCTGGCGCGTGCGGACGGCGCGGCCGTGCTTGGCCAGGCGGCGAAGCTCGCCGTCGCCGTCAACGCCGCAAGGGCCGACTGGAACGGTTTTGCCGTGCTGCACACCGCGGCGGCCCGGGTCGGCGGCCTCGATGTCGGCTTTGTGCCGGGCGAGGGCGGCAGGAACGTCGCCGGCATGCTGGGCGAGACCGACGTGCTGTTCCTGCTCGGCGCCGACGAGATCGATATGGCCAAGACCGGCGGCGCTTTCGTCGTCTATATCGGCACGCATGGCGACAAGGGCGCGCACCGCGCCAACGTCATCCTGCCGGGTGCCGCCTATACCGAAAAGTCGGGCACCTTCGTCAACACCGAAGGCCGCGTGCAGCAGACCAACCGGGCCGGCTTTGCGCCCGGCGAAGCACGCGAGGACTGGGCGATCCTTCGGGCACTGTCGGATGTGCTCGGCAAGAAGCTGCCGTTCGATTCGCTGCCGCAATTGCGCGCAAAGCTCTATGCGGAATACCCGCATCTTGCCCGCATCGACCATGTCGCGGCCGGCGACCCGGCCGACATCGCCAGGGTGGCCAAGCTCGGCGGGCGGCTGAACAAGGGCACCTTCACCTCGCCGGTCAAGGATTTCTACCTGACCAACCCGATCGCGCGGGCTTCCGCGGTGATGGCCGAGTGCTCGGCTTTGGCGAAGAACGGCTTCAGGCAGGCGGCGGAGTAGACATGGACACCTTCTTCTCCTTCTACGTGCTGCCGGCGCTGCTGATCCTTTTGAAGTCGGTCGTGCTGATCGTCGTTCTGTTGATCTTCGTCGCCTATGTGCTTTACGCCGACCGCAAGATCTGGGCGGCGGTGCAGCTGCGTCGCGGCCCGAACGTCGTCGGCCCGTGGGGCACGCTGCAGGCCTTCGCCGATCTGCTGAAATTCGTTTTCAAGGAGCCGGTGATTCCGTCCGGCGCCAACAAGGGCGTCTTCCTGCTGGCGCCGCTGGTGTCGGCGGTGCTTGCGATCTCAGCCTGGGCGGTCATCCCGGTCAATGAGGGCTGGGCGATCGCCAACGTCAATGTCGGCATCCTCTATGTCTTCGCCATCTCCTCGCTCGAGGTCTATGGCGTGATCATGGGCGGCTGGGCGTCCAATTCGAAATACCCGTTCCTCGGTGCGCTGCGCTCGGCGGCGCAGATGGTGTCCTACGAAGTCTCCATCGGTTTCGTCATCGTCACCGTGCTGCTTTGCGTCGGCTCGCTCAACCTGACCGATATCGTTTTGTCGCAGCAGGATGGGCTGGGCACGAGGATCGGCCTGCCCAATACCTTCCTCGACTGGCATTGGCTGTCCCTGTTTCCGATGTTCATCGTCTTCTTCATCTCGGCGCTGGCGGAAACCAACCGTCCGCCCTTCGACCTCGTGGAAGCCGAATCGGAACTCGTCGCCGGCCATATGGTCGAATATTCCTCGACGCCGTTCCTGTTGTTCTTCCTGGGCGAATATGTCGCCGTCGTCCTGATGTGCGCACTGGCCACCATCCTGTTCCTTGGCGGCTGGCTGCCGCCCTTCAATTTCGCGCCGTTCACCTGGGTGCCGGGGCTGATCTGGTTCGTGCTCAAGGTCTGCCTGGTGTTCTTCATGTTCTCGATGGTGAAGGCGTTCGTGCCGCGCTATCGCTACGACCAGCTGATGCGGCTCGGCTGGAAGGTCTTCCTGCCGATCTCGCTGTTCATGGTGGTCGCCACCGCCGCCTTCCTCAAGATCACGGGGTTTGCCTGATGTCAGCATTGTCCCAGGCCGCCAAGTCACTGCTATTGCAGGATTTCGTCAGTGCTTTCTTCCTGTCGATGCGCCAGTTCTTCGCGCCGAAGGAGACGATCAATTATCCGCATGAGAAGGGGCCGGTCAGCCCGCGCTTCCGTGGCGAACATGCGCTGCGCCGCTATCCGAACGGCGAGGAACGTTGCATCGCCTGCAAATTGTGCGAGGCGATCTGCCCGGCGCAGGCCATTACCATCGAAGCCGGCCCGCGCCGCAATGACGGCACGCGGCGCACCGTGCGCTACGACATCGACATGGTGAAATGCATTTATTGCGGCTTCTGCCAGGAAGCCTGCCCGGTCGACGCTATCGTCGAGGGGCCGAATTTCGAATTCGCGACGGAGACGCGCGAGGAGCTTTATTACGACAAGGACAGGCTTCTGGCCAATGGCGACCGCTGGGAGCGTGAGCTGGCGCGCAACATCTCGCTGGATGCGCCTTACCGCTGATATTTGACGCATGGACGGGGCGAGGGGCCTCGTTTAAGGAACACGCAACTTGCCGACCGGAGGCGGTGGCAAAAAACAGGACGAACGTCCTGTTCGGACAGGAAACCCGGGGGAACCCATGCTGAGTGGACTAGAGGCGGCCTTTTTCTACCTCTTCGCCTTTGTCGCGGTGGCGTCGGCGTTCATGGTCGTTTCGGCGCGCAATCCCGTGCATTCGGTGCTGTTCCTGATCCTGACCTTCTTCAACGCCGCCGGCCTGTTCATGCTGACCGGCGCCGAGTTCCTGGCGATGATCCTGCTCGTCGTCTATGTCGGCGCGGTCATGGTGCTGTTCCTGTTCGTCGTCATGATGCTCGACGTCGATTTCGCTGAAATGAAGGAAGGCGCGCTGCAATATGCACCGATCGGCGCGCTGGTCGGGCTGATCCTGGCGGCGGAGCTGATCGTCGTGCTCGGCGGCTATACATTCGCGCCGAAACTGGCGGCGACGGTCGCCAAGCCCATTCCGGACCTGGCCGCGCGCTCCAACACGGCGGCGCTCGGCGACATCCTCTATACGGATTACCTCTATTACTTCCAGGTGGCGGGGCTGGTGCTGCTGGTCGCCATGATCGGCGCCATCGTGCTGACGCTGCGCCACAAGCCGGGCGTCAAGCGGCAGTCGATCGCCGCCCAGGTCGGCCGCACGCCGGCAACCGGAGTGGAAATCCGCAAGGTCAAGACGGGCGAAGGAGTCTGAGATGGTCGTCGGCATCGCGCACTACCTGACCGTATCGGCGATCCTGTTCACGCTCGGCGTGTTCGGCATCTTCCTGAACCGTAGGAACGTCATCGTCATCCTGATGTCGATCGAGCTGATCCTGCTTGCGGTCAACATCAATTTCGTCGCCTTTTCGGCGGCGCTCGGCGATCTGGTCGGCCAGGTGTTCGCACTGTTCGTGCTGACCGTCGCGGCGGCCGAGGCGGCGATCGGCCTTGCCATTCTCGTCGTCTTCTTCCGCAACCGCGGCTCGATCGCGGTCGAAGACGTGAACATGATGAAGGGTTGACGGAACCACCATGTATCAGGCCATCGTCTTCCTTCCGCTGCTCGGCTTCCTGATCGTCGGCCTGTTCGGCACCTCGCTCGGCGCCAAGGCTTCCGAATACATCACCTCAGGCTTCCTGGTGATCGCGGCTGTGCTGTCGTGGGTTGCCTTCTTCTCGGTCGGCTTCGGCGGCGGCGAGGTGTTCACCGTGCCGGTGATGCGCTGGATCCAGTCGGGCGGCCTCGAAGCGTCGTGGGCGCTGCGGATCGACACACTGACCGTAGTGATGCTGGTCGTCGTCAATACGGTGTCGGCGCTGGTCCATATCTACTCGATCGGCTACATGCATCACGACCCGGACCGGCCCCGCTTCTTCGCTTATCTGTCGCTGTTCACCTTCGCCATGCTGATGCTGGTGACGGCCGACAACCTCGTGCAGATGTTCTTCGGCTGGGAAGGTGTCGGTCTGGCCTCCTATCTGCTGATCGGCTTCTGGTACAAGAAGCCGTCGGCCAATGCGGCTGCGATCAAGGCCTTCGTCGTCAACCGCGTCGGCGATTTCGGCTTCGCGCTTGGCATATTCGGCGTGTTCGTGCTTTTCGGCTCGGTCAATCTCGGCACCATCTTCGCCAATGCGGCGACGTTCATTCCGGCCGAAGGCGCGCAGCAGGGTCCGGCCGTACTGACCTTCCTCGGCTATGCGCTTGATAAGCAAGCCGCGATGACAGTCGTCTGCCTGCTCCTGTTCATGGGCGCCATGGGCAAGTCGGCGCAGGTGCCGCTGCACACCTGGCTGCCGGATGCCATGGAAGGCCCGACGCCGGTCTCGGCGCTGATCCATGCCGCTACCATGGTGACGGCAGGCGTGTTCATGCTGGCGCGGCTGTCGCCGCTGTTCGAGCTGTCGCATTCGGCGCTGACCGTGGTCACCTTCATCGGCGCCTTCACCGCCTTCTTCGCGGCGACAGTTGGCCTCGTCCAGAACGACATCAAGCGTGTCATCGCCTATTCGACCTGTTCGCAGCTCGGCTACATGTTCGTGGCGCTCGGCGTCGGCGCCTATGGCGCGGCGATCTTCCATCTGTTCACGCACGCCTTCTTCAAGGCGCTACTGTTCCTCGGCTCGGGTTCGGTCATCCACGCCGTCTCCGACGAGCAGGACATGCGCAAGATGGGCGGCCTGAGGACGCTCATCCCGACGACCTACTGGATGATGGTGATCGGCACGTTGGCGCTGACCGGCGTCGGCATCCCGGTGACGATCATCGGCACGGCCGGTTTCTTCTCCAAGGACGCCATCATCGAAGCCGCTTTTGCCAGCCACAATGCGGTCGCCGGGTTTGCCTTCATATTGCTGGTCGTTGCCGCCTGCTTCACCTCCTTCTATTCCTGGCGGCTGATCTTCATGACCTTCCATGGCGAGCCGCGGGCCAGCCATGAGGTGATGCACCATGTCCATGAATCGCCGCCGGTCATGCTGGTGCCGCTGTTCATCCTGGCGGCAGGCGCCCTGTTCGCCGGCGTGATCTTCCACGGCGCCTTCATCGGCGAGGGCTATGCCGAATTCTGGAAGGTGTCGCTGTTCACGCTGCCTGACAACCACATCCTGCACGAGATCCACGAACTGCCGCTTTGGGTCGAGCTCGCGCCGTTCATCGCCATGCTGATCGGCTTTGCGATAGCCTGGCAATTCTACATTCGCGCGCCGGAAATGCCTCGGAGCGTCGCGGCCAACCATCGCCTGCTCTACGCCTTCCTGCTCAACAAATGGTATTTCGACGAGCTCTACGACTTCCTGTTCGTGCGGCCGGCAAAGCGCCTCGGCAGCTTCCTGTGGAAGACCGGCGACGGCACTATCATCGACGGGCTCGGGCCGGACGGCATCTCGGCGCGCGTCGTCGACGTCACCAACCGCGTCGTCAAGCTGCAGACCGGCTATCTCTATCACTATGCCTTCGCCATGCTGATCGGCGTTGCCGCACTCGTCACCTGGATGATGCTCTGATGACTGCCTGGCCGATCCTATCGCTGGTCACCTTCCTGCCGCTGGTTGGTGTGTTGCTCATCCTTTTCGTGCGTGACGACAGCGACAATGCGCGCCGCAACATCCGCGCCATTGCGCTGTTCACGACCGCCTTCACCTTCGTGGTTTCGCTGTTCATCTGGACCGGCTTCGACAATTCGCAGCCCGGCTTCCAGTTCGTCGAGAAGTTTGCCTGGCTGGATTCCGGCATCTCCTACCATATGGGCGTAGACGGCATCTCCATGCTGTTCGTCATCCTGACCACCTTCCTGATGCCGCTCTGCATCCTCGCTTCTTGGGAATCGATCGAGAAGCGCGTCAAGGCTTACATGATCGCCTTCCTGCTGCTCGAGACGCTGATGATCGGCGTGTTCTGTGCGCTCGACATCGTCTTGTTCTACGTCTTCTTCGAAGCCGGCCTGATCCCGATGTTCATCATCATAGGCGTGTGGGGCGGCAAGCGGCGCGTCTATGCCTCGTTCAAGTTCTTCCTCTATACGCTGGCCGGCTCGGTGCTGATGCTGCTCGCCATCATGGCGATGTTCTTCCAGTCCGGCACCACCGACATCCCGACGCTTCTGACCCACAACTTCCCGGCCAATATGCAGACCTGGCTATGGCTCGCCTTCTTCGCTTCCTTTGCGGTGAAGATGCCGATGTGGCCGGTGCATACCTGGCTGCCGGACGCCCATGTCGAAGCGCCGACGGCCGGCTCGGTGATCCTGGCCGCCATCCTGCTCAAGATGGGCGGCTACGGCTTCCTGCGTTTTTCGCTGCCGATGTTTCCGATCGCATCCGAAATGTTCGCGCCGCTGATCTTCACGCTCTCCGTCGACGCCATCATCTACACCTCGCTGGTGGCGCTGATGCAGGAGGACATGAAGAAGCTGATCGCCTATTCGTCGGTCGCTCACATGGGCTTCGTTACCATGGGCATCTTCGCGATGAACCAGGAAGGCGTCCAGGGCTCGATCTTCCAGATGCTTTCGCACGGCCTGGTCTCAGGCGCGCTGTTCCTCTGCGTCGGCGTCGTCTACGACCGCATGCACACGCGTGACATCGACGCCTATGGCGGGTTGGTCAACAACATGCCGAAATATGCAACCGTGTTCATGATCTTCACCATGGCCAATATCGGTCTGCCCGGCACCAGCGGCTTCGTCGGCGAGTTCCTGACCATGCTCGGCGTGTTCCGGGTCAACACCTGGGTGGCGTTCTTCGCCGCCACCGGCGTCATCCTGTCGGCGGCCTATGCGCTCTGGCTCTACCGCAAGGTGATCTTCGGCGCATTGACCAAGGAAAGCCTGAAAGGCCTGCTGGACCTGTCGACACGCGAGAAGGTGATCATCTATCCGCTGGTCGCGCTGGTCATCTTCTTCGGCGTCTATCCGGCGCCGATCTTCGACGCGACGGCCGAATCGGTCAAGGCGCTCGTCACCAATGTCACTGCATCCATCGGCGCCGCGCAGACCGCGGCGGCGAACTGACTGGGGTTTTGCGAACCATGACGCCGGACCTTCTCTCCAGCCTGTCGCTCTCGACGCCAGAGCTGATCCTCGCCATCGGCGCCTTGGCGCTGTTGATGCTCGGCGCCTATTCGCGCGCCAACACCACCGTCACAGTGAGCGGCCTTGCCGTCGCCGTGCTGGTGATCGCCGGCGCCTGGCTGATCTTTTCCCCGGGGCAGGGCAACGCCTATGGCGAAGCCTTCATCCAGGATCCGTTCGCCCGCTTCATGAAGGTGTTGGCGCTAATCGGCTCGGCGGTGACGCTGGTCATGTCGGTCCGCTTTGCCCAGGCGGAGCATTTCGACAAGTTCGAATATCCGGTGCTGATCCTGCTCTGCACGCTCGGCATGATGCTGATGATCTCGGCCAACGGCATGATCGGGCTCTATCTCGGCCTCGAGCTGCAGTCGCTGGCGATCTACGTGCTGGCGGCGATCAACCGCGACAATCTGCGTTCGACCGAGGCCGGTCTGAAGTATTTCGTCCTTGGCGCGCTGTCTTCGGGCATGCTGCTTTACGGCATCTCGCTGGTCTACGGCTACACCGGCAACACCGGCTTCCAGGAGATCGCCGCGGCGCTGAGCGGCGGCGAGCGCCAGCTCGGCCTCGTCTTCGGCCTGGTTTTCGTGCTGGCCGGCCTTGCCTTCAAGATCTCGGCGGTGCCGTTCCATATGTGGACGCCCGACGTCTATGAAGGTGCGCCGACGCCGGTGACGGCTTTTCTGGCGGCGGCACCCAAAATGGCGGCGATGGCGCTGATGGTGCGCGTCACCATGGGCGCCTTCAAGCCGATCGCCGCCGACTGGCAGCAGATCATCGTCTTCATCTCGATCGCGTCGATGGCGCTCGGCGCCTTTGCGGCGATCGGCCAGACCAACATCAAGCGGCTGATGGCCTATTCCTCCATCGGCCATATGGGCTATGCGCTGGTCGGCCTTGCCGCCAACAGCCAGGACGGCGTGCGCGGCGTCGCCATCTACATGCTGATCTACCTGGTGATGACGCTCGGCACCTTCGCCTTCATCCTCGCCATGCGGCGCAAGGAGGGCAATGTCGAGCAGATCAGCGATCTCGCCGGCCTGTCGGCGACCAACCCGATCATGGCGACGATCCTCACCATCCTGATGTTCTCGCTGGCCGGTATCCCGCCGCTCGCCGGCTTCTGGGGAAAATGGTACGTGTTCCTTGCCGCCATCAATGCCAATCTCTACGCGCTGGCGATCATCGGCGTGCTGGCCTCGGTGGTGGGCGCCTATTATTATCTGCGCATCATCAAGATCATGTGGTTCGACGAACCGGTCGGCGGCTTCGTTCCGATGGCGACCGAACTGCGCGTCGTGCTCGGCGTCTGCGGCGCCTTCGTGCTGTTCTATGTGCTGATCGGCGGCCCGATCGGAACCTACGCCGCTGCCGCAGCCAAGACCTTCTTCTGACGGAATGACATTCAGGCTGGCTCCAACCGCGGCTTCGGAAGGGTTCCGGCTCGAGGCGCACGACACGGTCGGCTCCACCAATGCGCTGGCGCTGGAGCACGCGCGGGCCGGCGATCCGGGCAAGCTCTGGGTCGTCTCAAAAAAGCAGGAAGCCGGGCGTGGCCGCCGTGGCCGCGCCTGGGCGACGCCCGAAGGCAATCTGGCAGCGACGCTGCTGGTGATCACCAACACCGAGCTTCGGCTTGCCGCGACGCTCGGCTTCGTTGCCGGACTGGCGCTGGCCGACGCGCTCGACGCTGTCGTGCCGAAGGGCAGGATCGCGATCGGCCTCGATGGTGCGAGCCAAGGCAAGAACCGTTTCGAGCTGAAATGGCCGAACGATGTGCTTGCCTCGGGCGCCAAGCTCGCCGGCATCCTACTGGAATCGGCGATGCTGGAGGGGGGCCGTTCCGCAGTGGCTGTCGGCATCGGCGTCAATGTGGTGGCTTATCCCAGGGATTTGCCCTATCCAGCGACGTCGCTCAACGCGCTGGGGTCTGCTTGCGATGCCGAGACGCTGTTTCTGGCGCTGTCGGATGCATGGAGCGAGAATGCCCGGCTGTGGAACGAAGGGCGTGGGCTTGCCGCCGTCAGGCAGCGGTGGCTGGCGCGTGCGGCGGGGCTTGGCGGGCAGGTTGCTGTCAGAATTGACGGTAATGTGGTGCGCGGCACCTTCGAGACCATTGACGAGGACTGCCGTTTCGTGATCCGCGACGATGAAGGTTCGGTTCTGACGATCGCCGCCGGCGACGTGCATTTCGGCGCGGTTGCCTCGGCCGGCGGTTGACTGGCCAATACGTTTGACTGGCCTGTATTTGACCAGCTTGAATTTGACCGGCCCAAGAGTTTGACGGGCAAGGAAGGAAAGATCATGGCGAAAGCGGAAAACGCCGAACTTGTCTTCGTGCCGCTCGGCGGTGTCGGTGAGATCGGCATGAACTTCGCCCTCTACGGCTATGGCCCGGCCAATGCGCGCGAATGGATCGTCGTCGATGTCGGCGTCACCTTTCCCGATGCAACCCTGCCCGGCGTCGACCTGGTGCTGCCCGACACGCGCTTCATCGAGGAGAATGTCGCCAATCTGCGCGGGATCGTCATCACCCATGCGCATGAGGACCACTACGGTGCGCTGCACGACATCTGGCCGAAGCTCAAGGCGCCGGTGTGGATGACGCCGTTCAGCGCCGGCCTGCTGGAAGCCAAGCGGCAGGGCGAGCAAGGGGCGCCGAAAATTCCGGTGACGATCTACCGGGCCGGCGAGAAATTCACCGTCGGTCCGTTCGAGATCGAGGCCATCCCCGTCGCGCACTCCATTCCCGAGCCGATGTCGCTGGCGATCACCACTCCGGCCGGCGTCGTCATCCATACCGGCGACTGGAAGATCGATCCGGCGCCGACGGTGGGGCCGATGACCGACGAGTCACGCTTCCGCGCCTATGGCGACAAGGGCGTGCTGGCGCTGATCTGCGATTCCACCAATGCGTTGCGGGAAGGGGAATCGCCGTCCGAAGTGGCGGTGGGCGAGGGCATCAAGAGCGTCATCCAGAACGCCAAGGGCCGTGTCGCCGTCACCAGCTTCTCCTCCAATGTCGGGCGCATCGTCTCCATCGCCAAGGCAGCGCGGGATGCCGGCCGCCAGTGCCTGGTGCTTGGCCGCTCGATGAAGCGCGTCATCGATGTGGCTGATGAACTCGGCTATATGGACGGCTTGCCGGAATTCATCGCCGAGGAAGATTACGGCTTCATCCCGCGCGAAAACCTCGTCATCATCTGTACCGGCAGCCAGGGCGAGCCGCTTGCCGCACTCGCCAAGCTGTCGCGCGACGAGATGAAGTCGGTGGCGCTGACTGCCGGCGACACGGTGGTGTTTTCCTCGCGCACCATTCCCGGCAATGAGAAGGCGATCCTCGAGATCAAGAACCGCCTGATCGATCTCGGCATCAAGATCATTGAGGACGGCGATGCGCTGGTGCATGTCTCCGGTCATCCGCGCCGCAGCGAATTGCGCAAGATGTATGAATGGGTGCGGCCGCAGATCGGCGTTCCCGTGCATGGCGAGGCGGCGCATCTGGTGGCGCAGGGCTCGCTGATGTCGACGTCCGGCATCGGCCAGGTGGCGCAGGTGCGCGACGGCGACATGCTCAGGCTCTATCCGGGTGCGGCTGCGATCATCGACCAGGTGCCGTTCGGCCGCATCTACAAGGACGGAAGGCTGGTCGGCACCGACCAGGCGATGGGCATTCGCGACCGGCGCAAGCTGTCCTTCGCCGGCCACGTCGCCGTCAATGTCGTGCTCGACGACAAATACGAACTCGCCGGCGATCCCGATCTAGTCGCCATCGGCGTCGCCGAGGCCGATGGCAGCGGCGAGAGCCTGGAAGACCTGATGATCGATGCGGCAATCGGCGCCGTGGACTCCATCCCCCGCCAGCGCCGAAAAGACCTCGACCTGGTCCAGGAGGCGGTGCGGCGCGCGGTGCGCGGCGCGGCCAACGAAGCCTGGGGCAAGAAGCCGCTGGTGACGGTGTTCGTCACGCGGTAAGGGAATAGGGGAGTAGGGCAGTACGGCAGTAGGGGAGAAAGTAGTTTTCCCTACTCCCATACTGCCCTATTGCCTTACTGCCCTAAGGACGCAGTCAATGCTCGGACGCCTCAACCATGTCGCGCTTGCCGTGCCGGATCTGGCTGCGGCGGCGGCGGCCTATCGGGATACGCTTGGCGCCCGCGTGACCGCGCCGCAGGCGCTGCCGGAGCATGGCGTGACGGTGGTGTTCGTCGACGTCGGCAATACCAGGATCGAGTTGCTGGAGCCGCTCGGCGAAGGCTCGCCGATCGCGGCATTCCTCGAGAAGAATCCGTCCGGCGGAATGCACCATGTCTGCTACGAGGTTGACGACATTGTTGCGGCGCGCGACCGTCTCAAGGCCAGCGGCGCGCGCGTGCTGGGCGATGGCAATCCGAAGACCGGCGCGCATGGCAAACCGGTATTGTTTCTGCACCCCAAGGACTTTTTCGGCACGCTGGTCGAACTGGAGCAAGCATGAGCTGGGTCTCTTTCATCGCCCTGTTCTTCGCCACATGGTGGGTGGTGTTGTTCGCCGTCTTGCCGTTCAGCATGCGGACGCAGGACGAGGACCAGGATGTGACGCTGGGTACGGTTCCGAGCGCGCCGCGCGGACCGCATATGCTGCGCGCCGCACTGCGCACGACGATCGCCACACTGGTCCTGATGGGCATCTTCTACGGCATCACGAGAGGGCTTGGTCTCGGCATCGACGACATCCCGCACATCGTGCCGGATTTCAACCAGAGCCCAGCGCATTAGCCGGCTACCCAATGTCCGGCTATCCAAGACCTATGCCGACGCCCTGAAATCAAGCTCAGCCAGCAAGGTCAACCCAAGTAAAGCCGTGGGCCGGATTTGGGCTGACGCGACGTCATGTAGTTTGGCAATCTGTCTTGCTAACCAAATGATTGCACAAAAAAAATGCAAGGCGCGAGGCCTTGCAATTTAAACGCGTCCGATCTGTTTCCGGTGTCCGGCGGCAGCGAGTTACCGCGCCTAGATCGCATCCTCCCAAGACTTTGACCGCGTAGGAGGGCAGATTTTTCTCCGCCCTCTCGGTTATCGGGGCACACTAGCCTAAGGCGGGTGAAAATGTCACGAAGAATTTTGCCCGGAAACAGGCAATCTCGTGCTGCAGTGCACAATAGTACGGCAGGCGTTGCTTGCGAAACGCCCAGCAAGCCGTGTGCGGCAATTGCGGCGTCTGTGCAGCGCCTGGGCCGGGTTTCCATTCCGCCATGAAATGGCTATGAAGCCGGGGCAAGCAAGCCTGCGCTGCGCCGATTCCGGCGCCGCCATTCTCTCTCACGGACCAGTTCATGCGTTTGTCGCGCTATTTCCTGCCCATCCTCAAAGAAAATCCGCGCGAGGCCGAAATCGTCTCGCATCGGCTGATGCTGCGCGCCGGCATGATCCGCCAGCAGGGGCAAGGCAGCTTTTCCTGGCTGCCGCTCGGCAAGCGGGTGCTGGACAAGGTCTGCCGGATCATTCGCGAGGAGCAGAATCGCGCCGGCGCGCTCGAAATCCTGATGCCGACCATCCAATCGGCCGAGCTGTGGCGCGAAAGCGGCCGCTATGAAGACTACGGCAAGGAGATGCTGCGCATCAAGGACCGGCAAGATCGCGACATGCTCTACGGCCCGACGAATGAGGAGATGGTCACCGAGATCTTCCGCTCCTACGTCAAGTCCTACAAGGACCTGCCGCTCAACCTCTATCATATCCAGTGGAAGTTTCGCGATGAGGTGCGCCCGCGCTTTGGCGTCATGCGTTCGCGCGAATTCCTAATGAAGGACGCCTATTCCTTCGACCTCGATTATGAAGGCGCCAAGGCCGCTTATAACCGCATGTTCGTGTCCTATCTCAGGACGTTCACGCGCATGGGGCTGCAGGCGATTCCGATGCGCGCCGACACCGGGCCGATCGGCGGCGACCTCAGCCATGAGTTCATCATCCTGGCCGACACCGGCGAGAGCCAGGTGTTTTGCCATCGCGACTATCTCTCGCTTGATGTACCAGGGGCGAATACCGACTTTTCGAATGACGCCGAGATCGCCGAGATCGTCAAGACATGGACGACGCCCTATGCCGCCACCGACGAAATGCATGACGAGGCGGCATGGGAAAAGCTCTCCGAAGCCGACAAGGTCTCGGCGCGCGGCATCGAGGTTGGCCATATCTTCCATTTCGGCGACAAATATTCCAAGCCGATGGGCGCCAAGGTGACCGGGCCGGACGGCAAGGATCATTTCGTCTCTGGCGGTTCCTACGGCATCGGTCCGTCGCGGCTGGTCGCGGCGATTATCGAGGCCAGCCATGACGATAACGGCATCATCTGGCCGGAAGCGGTGGCGCCGTTCGACATCGGCCTGATCAACATGAAGGCTGGCGATGCCGAATGCGACCGCGTCTGCGGTGAGATGCATGCCGCCTTTGCCGCCGCCGGCAAGGAGGTGCTCTACGATGACACCGACCAGCGGCCGGGAGGCAAGTTCGCTACCGCCGACCTGATCGGACTTCCGTGGCAGGTGATCGTGGGGCCGCGCGGCGTCGCAGCCGGCGAGGTCGAGATCAAGAACCGCAGGACCGGCGAGCGCGAGACGCTGCCGATCGGCGACGTGAAAAAGCGTTTCGGTGCCGCCGCATGAACGAAGCGGCAGCAGCCAAACCTTCGGGGGCAGGACCCTTTTCCGGCTTTGAGCGTATGGTTGCGTGGCGCTATCTGCGCTCGCGCCGCAAGGAGACGGTGATCTCGGTCATCGCCTCGATCTCCTTCCTCGGCATCATGCTGGGCGTTGCCACGCTGATCGTCGTCATGGCGGTCATGAACGGCTTTCGCGCCGAACTGCTGACGCGCATCCTCGGCGTCAACGGGCACCTGATCGTGCAGCCGCTCGACATGCCGCTGGAGGACTATGCCCAGGTCGCCGGCCGCATCAACGGCGTGCCCGGCGTCAAATACGCCATTCCGCTGATCGACGGGCAGGTGCTGGCGCAAGGCAATGTCGGCGGCGGCACCGGCGCGCTGGTGCGCGGCATACGCGGCGAGGACCTCGGCAAGATCACCATCGTCGCCAACAACATCAAGGAGGGCTCGATCGTCGGCTTCGACACCGGCGAGGGCGTCGCCATCGGCAGCCGCATGGCCGAGAATCTCGGCCTTGTGCTTGGCGATACGATCACGCTGATCTCGCCCGAGGGCGACGTCACGCCGCTCGGCACGACGCCGCGCATGAAGGGCTATCCGGTCACCGCGATCTTCGAGGTCGGCATGTCGGAATATGACAGCTCCATCGTTTACATGCCGTTCTCGGAATCGCAGCTTTATTTCAACATGGACGGCCGGGCGCAGACGATCGAGATCTACACCGACAATCCCGACAATATCGACGCGCTGAAGCCGAAGGTCGAAGAGGCGGCGCAGCGGCCGATCAGCCTTGTCGATTGGCGGCAACGCAACAAGACGTTCTTCGACGCGCTGCAGGTCGAGCGCAACGTCATGTTCATGATCCTGACGCTGATCGTGCTGGTGGCGGCCCTCAACATCATTTCGGGCCTGATCATGCTGGTGAAGGACAAGGGCCACGACATCGCCATCCTGCGCACCATGGGAGCGACGCGCGGCGCGATCCTGCGCATCTTCCTGATGACAGGCGCTGCGATCGGCGTTGTCGGCACCATCGCCGGCGTGCTGCTCGGTATCTTGATCTGCCTCAACGTCGAGCGCATCCGCCAGTTCTTCTCCTGGCTGGCCGACGAGCGGCTGTTCAATCCCGAGCTTTATTTCCTAAGCCAGCTGCCGGCCCGCATGGATGCCAGCGAGACGATCTCGGTCGTTCTCATGGCTTTGGCGCTGTCGTTCCTGGCGACACTGTTTCCGGCGTGGCGGGCGGCCAGGCTCGATCCGGTCGAAGCGCTGAGGTACGAATGATGGCCGAGGCCATTATCGAGCTGAAGAGCGTCGAACGGCACTATGTGCAGGGGCCGCGCAAGCTGACCATCCTGAACGGCGCCGATTTTTCGCTTAAGCGTGGCGAGATGGTGGCGCTGGTGGCGCCGTCGGGCACCGGCAAGTCGACGCTGCTCCACACCGCCGGGCTGCTGGAGCGGCCGGACGCCGGCGACGTGATCCTGGCGGGGCGCGCCTGCGGCCGGCTTTCCGACGACGAGCGCACGGCGATCCGCCGCAACGATGTCGGCTTCGTCTACCAGTTCCATCATTTGCTGCCTGAATTCTCGGCGCTGGAAAACATCATGATGCCGCAGCTGATAAAAGGGCTGGCGCGCAAGGAGGCGGCCGAGCGGGCGGCGCAATTGCTCGACTACATGCAGATCGGCAAGCGGGCGCAGCATCGCCCTTCCGAGCTCTCCGGCGGCGAGCAGCAGCGCGTCGCCATTGCGCGCGCCGTCGCCAACGCACCGCTGGTGCTTTTGGCCGACGAGCCGACCGGCAATCTCGACCCGGTGACCGCTTCCTACGTGTTCGAGGCGCTGGCAGCGCTGGTCCGGCAATCGGGCCTGGCGGCGCTGATCGCCACCCATAATCACGAGCTTGCCTCGCGCATGGATCGCCGCGTGACGCTTGCCGACGGCAAGGTCGTGCCGCTTTAGGGTGTATTGATATTCAGGTGATGCCTGCCTGCGGATGGCAGCTCCTGCGCTTCCGTACTGCGATAGGGTGAACTTGGTTTGATATAGACTTCGTGAGGCTACTTTTTCTGCTCATCCCACTTACGGATCAGCTCGCGGATCGCAACTGTGTTCTCCTCGACCGCCTTGGTGTTGGCAACCGATTCCTCCCTCGCCTTAGCCCATCTCTCGGTGAAGTCATGATATCGCCTTCTTCCTCGGGACGTCGCGGCCCAATAGAGGCCGCCGAAGACTACAAGCAACACTCCCATCCATACGAAACCGTATAACTCTGTCATAGATTTCCCCGCAGCTAAAATGGCCCCTTTGTATTGTAACACCATCGCCACCTGTCAACGTTGAGAATGACCTAGGAAGAGATAGCGCTCGGTTAACCCTTCACTAACCGTGCCAAATTCCACCTATCTACGCGCCTGACGGTCGTTGACATTCGAACAAAATTAGAACAAAATACGAACATACTAACAACAGGAGAGAGCTATGACCGATCTTGTTCAGGATGTCGTCTCGCTGGTGTGCATGAGCACGTTCCTCATTTCCATGGCAATCTGGATCGGCGCGATGTGAGGATGCGCTGAAAGACATGGCTAGAACGCTGACGAGCCGTTCTTCGCGGAGGAGAGGGGCGCAGCGTAGGAATTCGGTCTTCAGTGAGGTCCTGTCAGCCGACTTTGCGGGCCGCCTCGACCTGCAAAGGCGCTGCCGGGCCGAAGACATCTTCGAAGGCTGATTTCAGCGCCAGGTCGAGATCGGCCATTGTTACGGGAAGGCCGAGATCGATGAGGCTGGTGACGCCGTGATCCTGGACGCCGCACGGCACGATGCCGCTGAAATGGCTGAGGTCCGGTTCGACATTGATGGCAATGCCGTGGAAGCTCACCCAGCGCCTCAGCCTGATGCCGATGGCAGCGATCTTGTCCTCGGCGACCGAGCCGTCGGGCAAAGCGGGGCGATCCGGCCGCACCACCCAGACGCCGACGCGGTCCTCGCGGCGTTCGCCGCGTACGTTGAAGGCGGCCAGCGTGCCGATGATCCATTGTTCGAGTGCCGCGACGAAGGCGCGGACATCCTCGCGCCGCCGCTTGAGGTCGAGCATGACATAGGCGACGCGCTGGCCCGGCCCATGATAGGTGTATTCGCCGCCGCGCCCGGCGGCAAAGACCGGGAAGCGGTCCGGCTCGATCAGGTCCTCGAAACGGGCGCTGGTGCCGGCGGTATAGAGCGGCGGATGCTCGACCAGCCAGACCATCTCGCCAGCCGCGCCGCTGCGGATTGCTTCGGCGCGCGCCTCCATCACGGCGAGCGCATCGGGATAGGCGGTGAGCCCGGGCTCAATGCGCCATTCGACCGGCGCCGAGCCGGGCGAGGGCAGGAACGACGTGGCGATCTGGCTGCGTTCTGTCATGATATCTCGTCTCGCCCCTCATATGGCGGCAATCGGTACAAACGTCCAGTTCCGGGCACGTTCGGCGCTTTGCAGAGTTAAGCCGATATCCGGCCGATTATTGCTGGCCGCGCACTTGTTTCACCGGAAACGATTTGCTACACGCCGCGGGCCGGTTCGTTCTGGCTCCTACCACGTGCGGTCGTGGCGGAATTGGTAGACGCGCAGCGTTGAGGTCGCTGTGGGGCAACCCGTGGAAGTTCGAGTCTTCTCGACCGCACCATCAAATTAGTGAACTGACTCTCCTAACTCTTTGAAATATCATTCCAACAAATCCCCCTCTTTCGGGGGAACTTGGAATTCTTGCTGTAATGCGATACAGTCTGCGATACAAACTGAGATACATCGCGAGATTGGCCCATGCGAAAAGAGGCCGTCGCAGAGCCCGCCAGGGACCCGGATCGCTACCTCATCCAGCGCGACGGGATTTTCTATTACCATCGGCGAGTGCCTGCCAAGCTGGCCGGCATCGACGATCGAGGCACCTTCATTCGCAAGTCTTTGGGAACGGACGAGCGGCGCCTTGCACGTGCAATGCGCGACAGGCTTGAAGACGCGGATAAGACCCTTTGGGCCGTGCTTCTTTGCGGCGGCGAGACAAGATCAGCACTTGATCAGTATCGCGACGCCGTTCGCCGCGCTGAAGCCATGGGGGTTTCCTACCTTTCAAATGGACAAGTGGCAGGCTTTCACAATGTCGATGCGATCTTGAAGCGTGTCGAGGCGTTGGAGCGCGTCCAAGCGTCCCCCGCCGTGGCCGACGCTCTCCTCGGCGGTGTGCCGGTGCCGCCGGTCAAAATCTCAGAAGCTTTTGATCTCTATGCCGATGAGATCATGGCGCATGAAGTTGTGGGCAAGAGCCAGTCGCAGCGCCGGATGTGGAGGAAAGTAAAGCAGAGGGCCGTCAGCAATTTTATCGCCCTGGTCGGCGACAAGCCCATCGGTGAAATCACGCGCGAGGATGGACTGGCTTTCTACCGATTTTGGCTCAAGCGCGTTGCGCCGTCGCCTGATGTCGGACCCGCAACACATTCCGCCTCGGCCGGCAATCGAGATCTCGGCAACATGCGGGATCTCTACAGGCGCTATTTCGCTCATCTGGGTGACGAACAAAAAGGCACCCCGTTCGATGACCTCCGCTTTTCGGAGCGTGGCAAGCGCCGTCGTAAACGCCCGTCATTCGAACCCAAATGGATATCCGATCAGATCATGAGGCCAGGCGCTTTAGTATCCCTGGATGCTCAAGCGCGCCGATGCGTTCTGGCGCTGATCGAGACAGGCGCACGGCCAAGCGAGATATGCAATCTCGATGAGACCGTGATCTTCCTTGACACACCGGTTCCCTACATTCGCATCACCCCACGGGAGGACCCTGATGATCCGCGCGAAATCAAGACCGAATGGTCCGTGCGAGATGTGCCGCTGGTAGGCGTCGCCTTGGAAGTCTTTAAGAAAAGTCCACAGGGATTTCCGCGCTACCGCAATCGTGAAGAGGCGCTCTCTGCAAACCTGAATAAGTTTTTCAAAATACACAAACTTTTCCCGACACCGAAGCACAAGATTTACTCGCTCCGGCACAGTTTCGAGGATCGTATGAAGGAGGCAGGAATCGACAGCGAGCTTCGCAAAATCTTGATGGGCCATACGATAGAGCGGGTAGAGTATGGTTCGGGCGGATCACTGCAATGGCGACGCGACGAGCTCAAAAAAATTGCTTTGCCTTTCGATCCCGAGATCGTTTGAGCCGTTCCTGGACGCGCAGCATTGTGCCCGTCTCTGCAATAAGTTTCTTCTTTTCGCTTTCAAGACGCTCGTAAATAGGAAGATACGCTTGTCCTTTCTTGCCGGCCTTGTGAATAGCAAGGGCGAGCGTATCCAGAGCGCGGTCAATTCGCTCTAAGGTCACAGACTCAGGAACCGTGCTGACCTGTGGCAGAGCACAGCTCATCCGCAGTTCCCATCTCTGTTTTCTGTTCTGTGATGACACAGACGAGATAATGGCAGCAGGCGCAGGTGAGAAAAGCGCTTTGCCTCTGGCATAGTGCGGCGGCGGCTTTCGACCTAGAAATCGGAAAAACGCGCCTGCGGCAGCAACTCTGAAACCGATCGGCGTTAGGCCTTCATCCGCCGGAGATCGGAATCCGGAACCCACTCCACGAGCGCGCCAAGGTCCCGGTGAGTGTCAGCCGGCGAACTGGCGATCAACACGCAAAGCCGCTCGCTCCAGGCCGTTGCGAGGTCCTGCTCGCGAGCGGCGTTGCTGCCGCCGAGCTCACCATCTGTGGGACGCGACTGCAGATCAGTCGCGGTAAGGCACCTCTCGCCGGGGGTGGCGGTCCCGCGTCTCGCCTGTGGCGCCGCTATGCTGACGCTCCTTCGGCACCCGGTTAACCGGTCTCGAGGTCACGAACTGCTACGTCGACGAAATGAATCCCCCTTAGACTAATGGACATTTCATCGACTGCGCTTGTGCGCCCTTTTTTATTGACGAGGCGTTCTTTTGCTACTGTGGGCAAGCGACCTGACGGCAAATCGAAATCGATCGATTGCCACGAACTCGAATTGCGAGTCGGGACGATGATGGATAGGCCAGATACATAAATAAATCAGCCAGTTACAGACGTTGTGTGCAAAATTCGCACACGAAAGTTCTGCTTCTCTTCTTTTTCGTTCCCACAATTGAGCCGCCAACAGCCTTTTTCGAACACTCTTCTGCCGACAATATTGTGGCCCGGGCGCAGCCGCCACCCTCGAACCCGACGGCCAGATGATAGTGACCCACTAGGAACGCTTTCGCATCGGCCTCGAAATCGAGAGCAAGGCAGAAAAGGCGGGACAGGATCGGATCGCCCTGCAGCGCGAAGAACACGCCGCGGATCGTCTGGAAGGCCTCTTCCTGCGCATCATCGTATTTCGGCAGGTCCGGAACGGCCGGCTTCGTCACCCTCTCTTTTCCATTCGCCGCTTTCTGCGTTTTCCCGGTGTACGCAAGTCGACGCTGGGGCCATGCGCCGTAATCCTGGGTCGCACGGCGCACATTATGCGCCTTCTCCGCCTCGCTCGGATGCTTGTTGATCACCGGCGGAGCGACGACGAGTTCGTAGGGTGGGGAACGATCTCGCGCCGCGGCGCCTTCGTTACTTGCGGACCGCCCGGCTCCGGCTGCCTGCCCGCGATCGCGTCCGCAATGTAGGTCTTGGCTGCGTAGGCGCGTTCGCTATCGGTGGCGTTGATCACGTCGTCGAACCGCGCTTGCGGGTCGACAACCTCGGTCTCCTCCGCTCCACAATCATCGAGAACGGCGAACGGCCCGGCATACTGCTTGGCGAGCACGCGTGCGGCGCGCACCGTCTCCTCCTCGACAGTCAGATCGCTTTGCCGCATCGGGACGATCGCGTTGACCGAGAGCTTGTGGGTCGATCGGGCCGGCTCAGCGGCAATCGAACCATCCTTGGCCAGGATTGATCGATTTCGTTCCTGGCCGGATCGACGAGCGGGTAAGCGCGGTTCCGGCCTATCTCCAGGCCCGTTGGTATGAATTCAAGTCGCAGCCCAGTGCAGGAACTCGTCGAGATCGTATGAACTGCCAGCTTCGTCGGTGAACGGCGGTATCGCCCGGGCAAGCGAAACAGTTTCGCCTCGTCTGGCCTGGCTGAGAAGATTTCTAAGCACCAGGAACGGAAGGCGCCGGAGCGTGACCGCGTTCAGCTTTTCCCGCGCCTCGTCGCGTCCCCAGCTTGCGGAGCCCCTGACCCGCGCTTCGGTGCGGAACAGCGCCTGCGCGATATTCGGGACGTGAGCCTGAAACTTGCTCAGCTCGTCAAAGACGGCCTTTACCTGCGGATCCTGAAACAGATCGCTCGGATGGGGCAGCTCGTCCTCGTCGAAAGCATGACCCATCATCTTTTCATAGTGCAGCCGAATGTCGGTTCCGAGATACGGCGTCATATGTGAAAAGATATGCTCCCACGGCACATGGTAGTCGAGATTGTTCCTCTCGATCATGTCGACGTTGCGCCTGATGTCATTCAGATTTGCTTCCGCATCGAACATGATGAAATCAAAAATCAGCTGTATTCCATAACTCTTCAGAAGATGCAGCGCCTCGTCGTTTTGCTCGGGCGTGGTGTCTTTCGCAAACCGCTTCAACGCGTCCCCGCTGCCACTTTCGATACCCAGTTCGACAGCTCTCAATCCAAGCCTCTGCAGCTCGGAAAGCAGGCTCTTGCCCTTGATCAGCTGGTTCACCCTCGTGGAAAAGCTGAAGGTGATGTCCGCTCGATAGCAGTGAAGCGCTTCCGCCACTTCCAGCGACCGCTTGGCGCTCACGAAGAAGTTGGCGTCCAGAAAGTAGATGTGTCCGTATTCGAGCCCATTCCTGGCTTCCAGCTCCTTCAGGTCGGACACGACCTTGGCCGCGCTCGCTTTTCGCCATTGCCGGCCGATCAGGATGATCGCGCAGAACGAGCAGCTATATGGGCAACTCCTGCTCGAGACCAGTCCCACCGCACGCTTTCGCGTTCCGCTTGCCCTGTCGAAGTAGAACAGCGGGTTCTCTTCGGTTTCGGACTGGAAATCGAAGGCAGGGGCCGGCAGGTCATCCAGGTTTTCCAGGCGGCTTCTGTCGGGCGCTACGACGCTGCGGCCACCGCTCATGTAGGAAATGCCGCTGATTCCGCTCAGCGGCAGCTTGCAGCGGAGTGCCTCGATGACTTCCAGTAAGCTCTCCTCGCCCTCGTTTCTCACGACGAGGTCGATTTCTGGATGCCTTTCGAAAAGCGTGGCATGGGCCGCGCTCGCGTGCGGACCGCCGCCCACGACCACGCAGTGCGGGTTTCGAGCCTTAACGGCTTCGGCCAGCCGATAAGCGGCCTTGGCGTTTATGTTGTAGAACGAGAGACCGACCACGGGATAGTCCGCAAGCCGATACCGCTCGACGATCTCGGTCGGATTCATTGAAGAATCGGAGAAGTCGAAACCTTTGGCGCGTACGCCCCGGTCGGCGAGGAACGCTCCGAGGTAGCTCAGCCCGAGTGGCCGCATGCTGCGCTCGCCGTCAGCCGAACCATACGGCACATTCACCAGCGCGATTTCCGTGGCTTTCTCCCGGCGAGCCAACCCGAATTCCCCACAATGCTGCGCTACCATCCGGGAGTTATTTGCGCATCGATGCACGTAACTTCCTGCAAGCGCGACGCTTTTCTGTCTTCACCCGGCACGACAATGTTCTCGCTCACCAAAAGCCTCAGCAGCGATTCGACCTCATTGTCTTGGAACGTACCGCTCTTCAAAAGGCGGCCGGCCTTCGATATGCCGACAAGCGCCTCGAGCATACGGGCGCTCGCCGAATTCAATCTCAATATCGTGCCTTTCGTTGCGATGACGATGTCTTCCTCTTCTCGGCGCCAGTAGGCATCGGAGGCCAGATGCCAACGCAGCGATCTCAGTTCGTTCGCGGAGCGTTTCGGCACGGCCGTTCGCTCATTTCTTCTTGGGGGCCGGCTTAACGTCCGCACGACCGGCAACTATAATAAAATCCTCTCCACCAATTTCTATCTTAGCAACGGAAGGATCATTCTTTTCTTCGTCGGTTGCCTCGTCCGCCGGGATGATCGTCACTTTTACTGATATATTTACCCTGCTGATCCGGCGGCTCTTCTTGACCATCCAATCCTCCTGCAATTAGGGCCAGTATATCAGAAGAATCTAATAAACATTGCACGACCCCCGGTGGCTGTCAAGACGACGGCTAAACTGGTGCGACGGATTTGCTTGTTACGAAGTAAGAATACTCAGCGCCCTGCGGTTCTCGGTCCAGTCGGCGCTCAACTGCGCGCGGCCTCGGCGGCCCTCAACCTCTCCTCAGCAGTTGCGATCAGGGACTGATACCGTGGATGACGGTGCAGGGGGTCGAGGTCGTTGTCATTCTTGACCCAATTCACGAATTGGGCGGGTATCCTACCGATGCAGGATTCCAATAGATCGAAAGCCTCGTCCAACTCCCCGACTTGAGCCATGGCGCAGGCTACGTTGTACTGTTCCAGCGTGTCGTCGGGATCGACGACGATGAGCGCGCGCGAAATCCATTCCTGGGCACGCTCGACCTCCCCCAGGTAAGCCAATGCGAGAGCGCCGCTCCCCACCGCATGAGCGTTGTCGGGGCGTACCGCGATCTCCATTTCGGCGCGTTCCACCGACTGCCGCGCCGCAGTGAGGCTTTCGTTGTGCCGGCCGAGCGCCCGGCAGCTCTGGGCTACAAAGCCGGGGGAAACATAGTCCGTATCTAGAAGCTCAGCAGCTCGCTCGAAATGCCTAATCGCCGCTTCATGGTCACCGAATCGTATGTTAGTGCGGCCGAAACAGTAGCGGACGTCATAGGAATCCGGATCGAGCCGCAGCGACTCCTCGTGCTCCGCGATAGCCTCCTCGTAGCGGCCGAGCTCGCCCAGGATCCGCCCCTTGGCGGCGTGGGCCTCGGCTAATGTCGGATCCAGCGAAAGGGCCCTCTCAGCGGCTGACATGCCCGAGTCCTGCGACATTCCAGCGAGATACCGATCCGCTTGGTAAAGCGCGAGCATGGCCCAGGCCTGGGCGTAGTTGGGGTCGATTTCCACGGCACGCCGACAGAATCGGAGAGCTATTTCCACCTGCCGCGGCCCATGCTGCAGGTAATGCCGGCCCAGCAGATAGAACTGGTAGGCGCGGGGATCATTGGTCGCGCGGTGTTCGATCGCCCGCCTCTCGGCCGGCAACAGCTTAACCTTCAATGCGGCAACAATGGCGTGCGCAATCTGATCCTGCAACGCGAAGATGTCGTTCAGATCGCGGTCGTATCGCTCTGCCCAGATATGATCGCCTCTGGCTCCATCAATCAGCTGCGCGGCAATGCGCACCCGCCCACCGGCCTTGCGGACGCTGCCCTCGACAACGTGAGTAACCTCCAACTGCCTGGCAAGTTGCCCCACATCGACGGCTTTGCCCTTGAAAGTGAAAGCGGTATTGCGGGCAGTGACGGAGAGCGTGGAAACCTTGGACAGGTCGATGATGATGTCCTCCGTAATGCCATCGCTGAAATACTCCTGCTCGGCATCGCCGCTCATGTTGATGAAAGGCAGGACGCAAATCGCAGGCCGCACCGGTCTGGCGCTCGAACGCTCCGCTCTGGGATTTTGTGCTCCACTCGCCTCAACAAGGCTCACCCCGAAAACCCGGATGGGGCGTTCGCCGTCCTTGACGACGTGCTCTCCGAAATCCCCGAACGTCACGGCGAGCCTTCCCGCTATGTGGTCGCGGACAGTCTGGGAAACGACGACGCTTCCAGGGCTGGCCAACGTCTGGAGCCGGGCAGCCACGTTGACACCCTCGCCGTAAAGGTCGTCCCCGTCGACGATCAGATCGCCCAGATTGACCCCGATCCGGAAGCGTATCCGCTGGGATTCCTCCAGATCGGACTGGCACTCGGCGGTTGCCCGCTGGATACCCAGGGCGCAACTCACAGCCGCAACGACGCTCGCGAACTCTACGAGCAAACCGTCGCCCATGAGCTTGACGACCCGCCCCCCATGTTTCTGGATCTCGGGCAGGACAAGCGTGCTGCGATTGCTTCGCAAGCGCTCAAGGGTTCCTGCTTCATCAAGCTCCATCAGTCGGCTGTAGCCGACCACATCGGCGCTCAGAATCGCTGCAAGCCGGCGTTGGACGCTTTCTCCTACCATGTGATGCCTCTGTTCCTGGAGGCCAGACTGGATTGTATGGACGGTCGGGTCAGGAGTCTATCCGAGCGAAAGGTGTACTGCCTCAAGTCCCAGTGTTGCGTAACGCCGATGTTACGATGCCATCGCCTAAAGAGGCCGGCAACCCTCGCCTTGGCGCAAGGCTCGCGGGCTCGAAGGGCCGCAGCCTTAGGCCCCGCGTTGGCGAAACCTCAAACCTGAAGCGCACATCGGTCGAGGGAGCGATTCTTTAGACTACGATCTGGGGGTCAGGAGTTCGAATCTCTTCGGGCGCGCCAATTACTTCAACACGTTAAATGATAACGCTCAGCTTCAGTCTCGCTCGTGTAACTTTCATGTAACCGATCCTCAAAACGAACACCCCAGAGAATTTATAATCGAGGCTGCATGAATGCGCATCGCAGATTTTGGCCCCCTCAAGGGCCGGTCTAGCGCCGACGCCTTCGCAGAGCGGATCGACCGGGAACAGGGATCGGTAAAGTCCGGAAATCCGCGGTTGCGATCGACGCTATTGGAAATGGCCTGGCTTTGGCTGCGATACCAACCGGGTTCGTTGCTCCGTCGATGGTTCAACGAGCGCGTTGCCCAGAATGGCGTCCGCTTTAAGAAGGTGATGGTCACCGCGCTGGCCCGCAAGCTGGTCGTGGCTTATGGAAGTACGTCAGGGCCGGCGTGGTGATAGAGGGAGCCGTCGTCGGCCATGACGACCTTGGTGAATCACAGTTCGGCCCGGGCCTGATCAGCCCCGCCGGAACAAGTGGGCGACCGCATTGCGGCAGGGTTAGCCGCCGTCATCGAGACTGGTCTCGTGCTCCGACCTGAGGTTCATGGAGCGGGACGGATCGCACCCCTTGTGCCGAACGCATGATTGAAAGGCCGATGGTTAGCGTCGTTCTCGTGAGACTGATGCTGAAATCCGCCCTGTACGGCCTCTCGTCAGGCTGGTCTAGCGCCGGTCGGCCTCTACCTGCAACGGCTTCTCCGACCTTCTTCCCCTGCGGCTTTGCCGCATTCCTTGCGGGACAACAAGCTCGGCTGCCGCCGTCCTCCGCTGACGCTGCGGTCCACAGGATGCAGTCGGCCAAACCGTCGCCTCACGACCGCTATCGAGGCCGCACAGGGCGGCTTCGTCAACCAGTCAGGAGAACGACTATGGCTACCATCGGCAACTTCCAGCAGTCCAGCGACAACGAGTTCAACGGCGAGATCGTCACCCTCTCCCTCCAGGCCAAGAAGGTCCGTATCGTACCCGATACGCGCTCCAGCGGCGAAAACGCTCCCAGCCACCGGGTCTTTGTCGGCCGCATCGAAATCGGCGCCGCCTGGTCCAAGCAGTCCAATGAGGGCCGCAACTATCTTGGTCTCAAGCTCGACGATCCCAGCTTCACCGCTCCGATCTACGCCAACCTCGTCGAGGACGAGAACGACCATGGCTACAGCCTCATCTGGTCACGACCGAGCCGCCGCAACGGCGACTGAGCACCTTCGACACGACGCCCCGTATCGGACGGGGCGTCGTTCCCAAAACCCTAGCCACTCACCAGCTCAGAACCACAGCTTGACGAGTGATCCCTCATGTGAGGTCGCGACATCCTCCGGCCCGAGAAAACAGAAGGAACGACCACAATGGCTACGATCGGCACTTTCTCCCGCACCGCGAACGGCTTCTCCGGCTCGGTTAAGACCCTGAACCTCAACGTGAAGACCGTGACGTTTGTCCCTGCAGAAGGCGGCAACGAGAAACTTCCGCATCTTCGCCGGAGCCACTGAGTTCGGCGCAGCATGGAAGAAGACTTCGCGCGAGGGACGCGACTATCACTCGGTCAAGCTCGACGATCCGAGCTTCCCCGCCCGATTTATGCGAGCTGGTTGAGACCGATACCGAGGGGAGTTAGTCCCGCCGCGCCGCTGAGTGATTGGGCCGCTTCGCCATGTTCATGTTCGCCACTGCACCACTGTCTGGTGCAGCACGCTACGCTTTGACGGGTGCTTTGCGCCTTCTTCACCGGCGACTTGACTGCGGTTGCAGTCGTTGTCGCTGCTGCCGCCCGAGCAGCTCGTTTTGGTTTTTCCGCCGCAGCTGTCGCTGGTGCTGCCGCCCTGCGCCCGAGCCCGATTGATTTCGCAAGGGCCGAGCGGGTTGCGGCGTAGTTCGGTGCCACCATCGGATAGTCGGAGGGCAGGTTCCATTTGTGGCGGTATTGGTCAGGGCTCAGATTGTAATGCGTGCCGATATGACGCTTCAGGGATTTGAATTTCTTTCCGTCTTCCAGGCAGATGATGAAATCAGGTGACACTGATTTCTTGATCGACACCGCGGGCTCCAGTTTGACTGCGGCTGGAGCCACAGGTGTGCCGATCCCTTGCAAAGCAACATAGGTGTCCCCAATCAGCTTCGACAACTCGCCGACCGGCAGGGGATTGTTCGAGACATAGGCGGAAACGATGTCGGCGGTAATTGCTACGAGATCAGCCTGGTCGTTTTGGTCTGCAGAAACGGTCATCGAGTTTTCCTCTTGTCTAATGGCGCGCGTTGAAATGCTTTTGAACGGCAGGCCAACCTACTGGCTCAGCGAATTGCTCTGGCGTCCCGCCTCAGAAGCGCTTGCCAGCTTACAGCCGACAACCGGTTTGCCGACGCGGCATCGCTGTCGTCGCTCGGGGTGCCAGCCTTGGACATGGGCGCGAACAGGACCACGCGGCCGAGCACTGCCTGCCTGCCAGGGTGCGGTGTGGTCGCCGGCTACGAGATCCCTCTCTTTCTGACGAACTGGGACAGTCTGACCGCCGCTATTTCGGCCCGCTCTCGCCCACATCAATCGTCCAGCGCAATGCCGTCTGGGTCACCAACACCTCTCCGGCGTCGGGTTTTTCCAACGATCGCTGCGCGGCGAGCCGTGAACGCGCGGACAGTCATCGTCAAAGGCTTACGAAAGTACAAAAGCAGCGGGCAATCGGCACCTTTCGCGACGACACCCGCATCTCGGTGACATCTCAACTCTGACGCTCGACGGAAAGCTTGCTGTCGTGCTGACCGAGAAGCCGACGCAGAAAGGCCTCACACTGTCGCGTCTTCTGCGAAGGCAGGAGATCGGCGCGGCGTAGGATCGCACCGGCGACAAGGCCGGTGGTATCTCTCCATCTCGATCGACCATCCACAGCCTGTCCGCGCCGACCTGTTCCAGTCCGTTGCCGAGACAAGTGTCTGGACCTTGCACTGGACCCGGCTGTCGAACCGCGATGAGCGCGGCTGAGCGGATGCTCGGATGGCGACGGTCATGACGTCTTCTTCTTGCCGGCGAGCTGCTGCTTCACCCCAGCCGGGTTGGCGTCCGCCGGGCGCAAACACGCGCCGTCCATCAGCCAGCTCAATCGCCGCCATGGCGTCGGGCGGCTGCACCAGATCGCGCAAGGCCGCGAGCGCGGGCGGCTCATTTGCTGCGCCGTCGGCAAGCACCACCGTTGCCAGTTGCGGCGCCTTGCGAGCGGTCAGGCCGAACTCGACCCGCCAGCGGAACACCATGCGGGTGGCGGCGACGCCATGGCGGCGACAGACCTGCGCAACGGCGACGCCGAGCTTCTCCGTCTCCTGCACGATCGCCCGCTTCTGCTCGTCGCTGAAGTGGCGCCGGTTCGATCGCCCATCCACCGCGTCCGGCGTCAAGCGATATTTGCGTCGCGCGCAATTAGCAGCGCTGCTTAATTGGGCTCGGGCACTCGGATGAAGCAGGGATCGCCAGTCCATTTCGTCGCCGGATTCTTCCAGGCGATTGCGCCAGATCCGCAACGCATGCGGCGACAGACCAAGTGCAGCGGCATACTCCGCATGCCCCATGCCGCTCCAGTTCATCGCCTCCACATGCATGCTCCAGAACGCGCGCAGAGCGACCGGGCCGTTGTCGGTGCGCCTGCCGTAGCGATAGCACGGAGGCTTTTTGGGCCGCTTCGGCGGCACCTTCTTGCGCGAACGTGCTGCCTTCTTCCGGTGCAAATTCTGCAGCCTTTCCGCACGTTTGCGCAGATCATCCGCGCTCACCAGATGGCGCATCCACAGCTCGAATGTGGTGATCGAGAGATCGCGTCGGCGACAGTATTCCAGTGCATCCTGGTTGCCGCGATACCAGCTCGCAACATGCGACGACCAGTAAGGACTGTTGGCCTTGGCCCAGGAGCGGCGAGCCGCCATCGGAGATCCTCCACATGATGAAGGAACTCCACATGAAGCTCATTTGCACTAGCCGAATAGGTGCAGGGACCGGACGCTTACCGAGGGTGGATTAGGACAGCGAGGGTCGATTAGGACAGCAAGATAAAGCGAGCTGGCGCTCGCCTTCGCTTCGCTCGTAAGTATCTGTCTGCACATTGTTTTTTCGGGCGGACGCCGACGCAACGCAGAATGACGTGAGGTGCGGGGCTGACGGGCTACGGTTATGCTGTTGATGTGAAACGCAAAACTGTGGTGCCGTAGCGATGTGCGATCGGCGCTTCTACGCCACAACAAGTTTTTGCGCGCCGTAGCAGGCTCGGTGCTCCAGCCATCTTGAAGCAGGGAATCTGACTCCCGATGCTCTCGCCATGGCAAATCGTGACAGCGAAAGATTCCAGGTTCGCACCGGCCGAACGCGCCGCGGCAGCACGCCGGTCAATTCGCGCACGCTGCCTTTCGTGCGTCAGGTCGAGATTGCCATCCGCAAGCAGGGCGGCAATCCCAATCGCCTCGGCGCAGGCAGCGGCGCCGGGAAGAGGAGTGGCCGCTTCAACGCGCGCGGCCGCGGCGGCAAGGTGGCGGCAGACTTGCCGAAGGACGGCGGCGGTTGGAAGCAGGATGGCAACGGCATTCGCTTTCGTTCGCGTCGCGTCGTGATGAAGGCGCGCGTCGTCAAGCTGCCGGGACGAGGCAAGGGGACCACCCGGCGCGCCCAAAAATTCGTGACGACGAGCAAGGCTGTCGATGCGCATCTGCGCTATCTCCAGCGCGACGGCGTGACCAGGGACGGCGAGAAGGGCAGGGTGTACTCGGCCGTCGACGACGAGGCCGACGGCAAGGCCTTCGTCGAGCGCGGGCGCGGCGACCGGCATCAGTTCCGCTTCATCGTCGCGCCCGAGGATGCCGTGGAGATGGAAGACCTGCGCTCCTTCACCCGCGATCTCATGCGGCAGATGGAAGCCGACCTCAACACCCGCCTCGACTGGATCGCCGTCGACCACCACAACACTGGCCATCCGCACACCCACATCCTGGTGCGCGGTGTCACCGACGACGGCAAGATCCTGAACATCGCCGGCGACTACATCGCCCATGGCATCCGCCACCGGGCAGGCGAGCTGGTCGAACGGGAACTCGGGCTGCAAAGCGAGGTCGAAGTCGCCCGCAAGCTGGCCAACGAGGTGGACGCCGAACGGCTGACAAGGCTCGACCGCATGCTGATTACCGAACAGCAGGAGCATGATCGTGTCGACCTGCGGCCCAATGCCCGCGACAGCTACACAATTCGCAGCAACCGCTACCTGCTGATCGATCGGGCAAAGACACTGCAGCACTTCGGCCTGGCGAACGAGATCGAGCCCGGCCGGTGGTTGATCTCCGACAGGACCGAAAGCACGCTGCAGGCGCTTGGCGAGCGCAATGACATCATCAAGACTATGCATAGGGCGCTGGAGGAACACGGCCTCGCCGACGAGCGGGGTGCTGCGCAATATGGCATGCACCGGAAGACCATCACCGAACCGATCGTGGGCCGTGTGCTCGCCAAGGGCCTTGCTGGCGATGAGATGAGCGACCGCCTGTCGCTCGTCATCGACGGCGTCGACGGGCGAACGCACTATGTCGAGACCGCGGATGCGGCAAAGCTCGACGACATTCAGCGCGGCCATATCGTGGCGCTTGCTCCGATGCTGCCAAAGGAGGAGCCGCGTGCGGCCGACCGCAACATCAGCAGCGCAGCGGGCGAGGGTGGCTTCTATCGCCCGAGCGGACACCTGGAGGCAATCCGCGAGACATTTTTGGAGCAGGGCAAGGACCCGGACGCCTTCGTCCGTTTCCATGTCCGCCGTCTCGAAGCGCTGCGCCGGGCCGGCCATGTCGAACGCATCGATGAAGACCACTGGCGTATTCCAGAAGACCTGTCCGAGCGCGGTATCGCCTACGATAGCCGCAACGCCGGCAAGGACTTCTCCGTGCGTGTGCTCTCGACGTTCGATCTTGACGCGCAGGTCGGCAGCGATGGCGCCACCTGGCTCGACCGGCAGCTTACGGCCAGGAACCCGGTGCCGCTGGTGAGGTCAGGCTTTGGTCTCGACGTGGACACCGCACTCGACAAACGGGCCGCCCAGCTCGTCACGATGGGCCATGCCGAACGCGATCCAACCAGCGGGACTATCACCTTCGCGCGCAACCTTGTTGCCACGCTGGAGCGCCAGGAGGTCACGCGCGTCGGCAAGGAAATGGCAGCTGCCCGCGGCCTTACCTACGCGCCCGTTCAGCTTGGCAATAGTGTCGGCGGCACGCTTCTTGGCTCCATCCGTCTTGCCAGCGGGCGCTTCGCCATGCTGGACGACGGGCTCGGGTTTCAACTGGTGCCGTGGCAGCCGATATTCGAGAAGCGCATCGGCCAACACATCACTGGCGTCGTGCAAACCAGCGGTGGCATCGACTGGAGTTTCGGCAGGAAGCCCGGCCTGGGACTCGGTCTGTGAGGGTTGGTCAAACGCCGCATATGGCGAGCAGATCGTTATCTCATCCTGAGTTGGGCGGAAGCCTGTGGTTCATCGAGACGTCCCCGGGTGACGCTGATCGCCACTGACCTGGCTGCGACTGTCGCCTCTGGTCGGCCGTTGTTAAGATTGTACTGAATCCCGCGCTCAACCGATCAGCAACCGACTATGATCGCCGCAATCTGACACCTGGATGATTGCCGTTGGTAAACTCCACGCCTTCGCCCTCAAGAACGGCACGAATCTTCTCTTGAGTTTCGGCAGATACAATCGGACCGTTCTTACTGTCGCTTTCGCAGCGCTTGATTGTGGGAACGGAAACGCCCGCGCGGCGGGCAAGCTCCGCCTGGGCGATACCGATCAACGCGCGGGCTGCCCGCATCTGTCCTGGTGTAACCAAAGTCTGTTGATCCCTTTAGATCATTCCTGTATGATCCAAAGGTATCAGTGATACCCTTGGGCCGAGGGTCCGAGGTGTGGCTAGACATAGTGTTGGCGCACCGTGCCCAGCCTGACCACAACCCAAGCTGATTTGGAGCTCGGATCATGGATGATTCCGACAATACCACGACTCTGCTTCCCGTCACTCGCAGGCAAGTGCTTACCGGGACAGCGGCAGCTACTACAGCGTGGACGCTAGAACGTAAGCAGTCTGCACGGGAGGCCGGAAGGACGAACGTGTATTCTGATCCTGCTCTGACGCTTTGGCGAGAATGGGAGAAAGCCCACAAGCTGACAGAGCAGCTTTGTCAGCGGCAACAGCGCCTCGAGACGCAGCTTGTTCACAGCGTCGGCTTTCCTTGTGTGAACGTTCGCCTGCCCGAAAGTGGGGACGTGACGGTCCGCTCGCTCGAGGAGCTCAACGAAGTGCTCGGCAAATGGCCGGACGCGGCCGCTCTGCGTGAAAAGGCTGAAGCCGAATTCGCTGCGCATCAGGCTAGGTGGGACGCGGCAGCCGAGGAGACCGGTTACACCGCCGCGCTCAGGGCCGAGCGCGAGGCCGGCGACCGCGTGGAGGATCTGCTGGAAGCGTTCTCATCGACGGGCGCCACGACTCTCGCCGGTGTGGTGGGCAAGCTCGATGCGGTGTTGCGAGAGGGCGAGGCCTGGGAAGAATGCTCCGAGTTCCCCTGGCCGCAAATCCGCTCGGCGCTCGGCGATCTGGTTCTCATCGCCCGGCAGGCGGCCGACGACTAGCGGGGTCCCAAGCCCATCACGTGGCGGGCTGGCGGCCACCTCCGCGTCCAGCTCGCATCAACTGGATCCAATCCGAAGCGGAATCCAGCCAGACGGCATTGTGCCAAAGCACCATTCCAAGGTGCGCCCGCGATTTGAGCAACAAAGCTCAAAGCTGGCTGAACAATCCCAGAATGTAAGAAGCGTGCGATCGAAACAAGCGAGCGCGCAGGGGCAATATGCAAAAGGAAGCGTCTGACAGATGCGGATGCTCGAGAACATTAGCTTGAACTTACATTCAAGAATCCTAATTTGGAGGAAAGCGTGTCGTCGACATTTCTGCAACACTTCTTCTTTCTCTTCTTAATGCATTGCTTTGTCGCCATCCGACGGCGGATACAGGCAGACAGGGCAATTTGGGTTTGCGGGAACGCATGTGGGCGCGGCTACGCCGATAGTCAGGCTGGACAGTGGCGTCGTCTGTTTGACGCTGATGACGCAGTATTGCGTCAGCCCGCCGATCCCGACGCCATTCGCCATGAAGCGGAATGGCACGTGTCGTCCACTACATGTTTAAGCCATGGTCCAGAGCGATTTTGGAGGGCACAGTTTATGTTCTGTCGCATTAGGTTCATTCAACGCGCGATAGCTGCCGCAGTTTCGGTAGGAGGGATGGTCGTTGGTCTATTGGCTGCAGCGACCTTGGCTATTGCTTCGATTTCTCCCGACCCCGCCATGACGTTCCAGTTAGTTCGAAATTCTGATCCAACTTGCGAGCCCGTATGTCCGGAATGGATTTATGCACATGGTTCTATCGAGCCATACTCGCCGCCAGAGCTACGCAAGCTTTTCGATTCATTGGGATCTCGTCGCCTGCCAATTCTGATTGAATCGAATGGAGGCGATCGCAGGGCAGCAGAAGAAATGGGTCGGATGCTCCGCAAGCGAAGACTGACTACCGGGATCGGGCTGACAAGCTTTGAAAAATGCACAGAGCGATTGGCCTGCCAGAAGCAACCATATCTCGCAGGGAAGGCCCGTTTTGTACTGGCCACTTGCATCTCAGCTTGTCCGCTGTTGTTTGCCGGCGGGCTGACTCGGCTGAACAGCGCGAGGAACGTGGTGGCCGTGCATATTGGCACGGCGGTGATCTACACAGACAAGGATAGAAAATTCCAAGCCTTGAACGGGAAACGGGCAGACAAGATCCTGCGCTCGGCGAGGATCGCAGTTGAGAGTTACCTCGTCGAGATGGGCGTTAAGGCAGAGTTGGAAGATGCAGCCTATGCCCACGAAGGTTTGTATGTTGTGCCATTCGCAGAGCAGAAGCTATGGAACCTCACGACAGGTACGATTGAGGATCAAGATTTCACCAAGCCCCAGTTTTGCAAAATCAGGCCGTTGCCGGAAAGCTGCGTATCGCGCGCCGGCAAGTGAGTGACTGAAGCCAAGTGGTTCGGAGCGTGTTGGCTAATCGAACGGCGGGCCGATCGATACAATGGCCACGGAGGTATTGGATTCTATGATGGCTGAAAACTGGGTTCCGTTATCCGTCAATGTGCTCCCTGGGATCATCAAACTGAGCTTGCATTGGCCGCGCAGTCGCAGAATGCGCTCTTCATCGATACGACCGATGCCATAAGCGACCATCATTAATTGACCGCCAGCCATCGCTCACACTGGCGCCCTACCTAGCACTGAGGGCCGACCTTTAAAGGTTAGCGTGAATTCTGCGCTATATGCATGGTATCTTATATTCAATTGTGATAATATAGTAATCGACCCCCAAATTCGACATTTCTGCAACACTTCTTCTTTTCTCTTCTTAACGCATTGCTTTGTCGGCGTCTGACGGCGGATACAGGCAGACAGGGCAATTTGGGTTTGCGGGAACGCATGTGGGCGCGGCTACGCCGATAGTCAGGCTGGACAGCGGCGTCGTCTGTTTGACGCTGATGACGCAGTATTTACGCCAGCCGGCGGACCCCGACGCCATTCGCCATGACCTTGGGCTGGGTGAGCGGGTCGCAGATCGCGTTGACATCGTGCGGGCGGCGAAAAGGCTGAAGCTCAAGGCCAAGATTGCCAAACCTTCGCCCAAGCGGCTGGACCGGCTGCCGCTGCCGGTGATAATCGAGAAGGCAGACGGCAGCTTCGCCGTGCTGGCGGCATTGTCCGCGGGCAAGGTGCTCTTGCAGGACCCGCAATCGGGCGCGCCGCAGGAGTTTTCTCGCGCCGATTTCGACCTGCTGTGGGGCGGCTACGTCGTGCTGGTCACCAGCCGCGCCTTCTCGCAGGGCTTTTCGCGGCGATTCGATTTCTCCTGGTTCATTCCCGAGATCATCCGTTACCGCTGGATTTTCGCCGAAGTGCTGCTCGCGTCGTTCTTCGTGCAACTGCTTGGCCTGATTTCGCCGATCTTCTTCCAGCTGGTGATCGACAAGGTCCTCGTCCACAACGGTCTGACCACGCTCGAAGTGCTGGTGATCGGCCTGTCGGCTGTTTCGATGTTCGAGGTGCTGCTCACTGGCCTGCGCACCTACACCACCATCCACACCACCAGCCGCATCGACGTGGCGCTTGGCGCCAAGCTGTTCCACCATCTGCTCGGCCTGCCAATCGCCTATTTCGAAGCGAGACAGACCGGTCAGACCGTGGCGCGCGTGCACGAGCTCGAGAATATACGTGCCTTCCTGACCGGCTCGGCGCTGACCGTACTGCTCGACGTGCTGTTCCTCTTCGTCTTCCTGGCGGTCATGTATCTCTACAGCCCCTGGTTGACCCTGATCGTCATCTTGTCGATCCCGGCCTATGTCATACTGTCGATGGCGGTGACGCCGGAGTTCCGGCGCCGCATCGAGGAGAAGTTCAACCGTGGCGCCGAGAACCAGACATTTCTGGTCGAATCCATCGTCGGCGTCGAAACCTTGAAGGCGATGGCGGTCGAGCCGCAGATGCAGCGGCGCTGGGAGGACCAGCTCGCCGGCTATGTCGCTGCCGGTTTCCGCACCGCCAGGCTCGCCAACTTCGCCAGCAACACCGCCCAGTTCATCTCCAAGGCAGTGATCGTCGCCACCATGTGGTTCGGCGCCAAGGCGGTGGTCGCCGGCGACATGACCGTTGGCCAGCTGGTTGCCTTCAACATCATGGCCGGGCGCGTCTCCGGGCCGGTGCTGCGGCTGGCGCAGCTCTGGCAGGATCTGCAGCAGGTGCGTATTTCCGTCGACCGGCTGGGCGACATCCTCAATGCGCCGATCGAAATATCGGGCGGGGGCGGGCAGGGCTCGCTGCGCAAGATATCGGGCCATGCCGCCTTCGATCACGTCACCTTCCGCTACCGGCCGGGCGAGCGCGAGATCCTGAGCGACGTGTCGTTCAAGACCGAGCCTGGCGAGATCGTCGGTATTGTCGGGCCTTCCGGTTCCGGCAAGAGCACCGTCGCCAAGCTGTTGCAGCGGTTGCACGTGCCGGAGCGCGGCCGGGTGCTGGTCGATGGTGTCGACCTGGCGCTGATCGACCCGCGAAGCCTACGCCGCCAGATCGGCGTCGTCTTGCAGGAGAACATCCTGTTTCGTCGCACTGTGCGCGAAAACATTGCGCTGGCCGACCCGGCGCTGCCGCTGGAACGGGTGATCGAGGCGGCCAAGCTGTCGGGCGCGCACGAGTTCATCCTGCAGCTCAAATCCGGCTACGACACGGTGCTGGAGGAGCGCGGCTCAAACCTCTCCGGCGGCCAGCGCCAGCGCATCGCCATCGCCCGGGCGCTGGTCACCAATCCGCGCATCCTGATCTTCGACGAGGCGACCAGCGCGCTCGATTACGAATCGGAATATGTCATCCAGCAGAACATGCGGCTGATGGCCAAGGGCCGTACCGTGTTCATCATCGCGCACCGGCTGGCCGCGCTTCGCGACGCCACCCGCATCATCACCATCGAGGCCGGCCGCATCACCGAACAGGGCTCGCATGACGAGCTACTTAAGCTCAACGGCCGCTACGCCCAGCTCTACCGGCTGCAGGCACAACAACGCCCGACCGCCCCACCAATGCCAGCCGAGGCGGCGGAGTAGGCGATGGGGCGCTATTGGCAAGCAATCAGGGAAGGCGTGGCGCGCGAGACCGGCAGCAAGCGCCCGACGCTCAACCGCGACGAGCGCGCCTTCCAGGCCGCCGCCATCGAGATCCTCGAGACGCCGGCCTCGCCGGCCGCCCGCATTTTCTCGGCGCTGATCATGCTGTTTGCCGTCGGCACGCTGGCCTGGTCGTGGTTCGGCCGCATCGACACCTATGCCACCATCCAGGGCAAGCTGATCCCGATCGGCAAGGTGCAGGTCATCGAGCCGCTGATCACCGGCACGGTCAAGGCGCTTCACGTCAGGGCCGGCGACCATATCGCGGCTGGCGACGTGCTCGTTGAGCTGGAGCCGGCCGAATACGCCGCCGAGCGGCGGAAGAACGCCGGCAACCTTGCCGCCGCCGAGGTGTCGAAAGCCCGGCTCGAGGCGCTGGTCGATGCGGTCGCTGAAGGCACGCCGTCGGCCGAGGCAAGATTCGTGGTTCCGGCCGACGCGCCGGCGCCGCTGGTCGAGCTGCAGCGCCTGCAGATGCGCCAGTCTCTTGCCGCATACCTGGCTGAACAGGAGAGCCTCGAAGCCGAGATCGCCCAGAAGCGCATAGAGATCGAGCGCGGCAACAGGACACTGGTCGAACGCCGCAAGCTGGTCAGCCTGGCCGGCGACAGGCTCGATGTCTTCGAGGAGCTGGAGAAGCGGCAAGTCGGCATCAAGACCAGCACCATCGACGCGCGCCAGAGCGAGCAGGACCAGTTGATGGCGGCGGTGTCCGACGAGGGCCACATCGCCGAGCTCGAAGCGACGACACGGACGCTTGCCGCGCAGAAACGCGCGCGCCGCGAAGCCTATCTCGACAAGGTCGCGACAGAACTGATCGAGGTCGACCGTTCGATCGGCGTCTTGCGGCAGGACCTGGCCAAGGCCGAACTGTTCGAGCGCGCCAGCCTGCTGAAGTCGCCCGTCGCCGGCCGCGTGCAGCAGCTGGAGGTCAACACGCTGGGCGAAGTGGTGCAGACTGGACAAAAGCTGATGGTCATCGTGCCGGATGGCACGGCGCTCGAGATCGAGGCGATGCTGCTCAACCGCGACAAGGGTTTTGTGCATGAAGGGCAGGAGGCGCGTGTCAAGCTCGAGGCCTTTCCATTCACCCGCTACGGCACGCTGAACGGCAAGGTGCTCACTGTCTCCAACGACGCCATCCCGGCCGGCGCGCCGCAGCCGGGTGCTCCGGCGAAGGGGGAAACCGCGCGGGACGCCGCCGGGCCGCTGGTGTTCCCGGTCAGGATCGCGCTCAATGAGACGTCGATCCGGGTGGAGGGCAATGACGTTGTTCTGACGCCAGGCATGTCGGTAACGGCGGAGATCAGGACCGGGAACCGGCGGGTGATCGAGTTCCTGCTTGATCCGCTGATGGAGATGACGGATGAGGCTTTTCATGAAAGATGAGACAAAAGAAGTTACGCTGTATACTATTCTTCTGCACTCCTGCGGAGCGCTAAAGATCGCGTTCACCTGTCGCAAAACATTGGGATAGATATGTCAAAATTCACCTCAATCTCATTTGCAGTATTTTTTATGGTATTTTGGCCACTTCATGAAGCTCGAGCAGATGAGACATGGGACACCATAAATGACAAACTTTCAGAATATAATGACAACGGAGATTGTAAGAGTGCGTGGATGTTGTTGTGGGAAAACCGCAACGCACCAGGAGTATATGGTTATTTGATGCTGTCGGCTCTTGCTGCGGTGGGAGAGCATCCTTGGTTGCCGAAAACAAATGAAAAAAACGATCAAATCGCCTTTGCCTTTGCAATTTCCGCGATTCAAAATAGTCAGATAACGAGCTTAGATAAGTTAGATGACTACAAGAGTGACTCGCTGTTTCTGCCACTTTCGATAGTTGAGGGTCTTGTTAGGCGCCTCTCAGGTACGAAAGGGGGAAAGTACTACGACCCTTCTTTTGCGACCTGCATGCAGTCGGTCGGTTCGGAAGCCGAGGATAAGTTTGGTATATGCTTTGGGCGTATGATTGAGAGAATGCCTAACGTCGGTATCAATTCGGACATCACTGGAAAGCTTCCAACTGATCTACGTATTGAATGCGCCGCAACCAAGCAACAGGAATAAGGAGAGTGTCGTCATGTCTGGACTATTTGGCAATTCCGGCGGTAGACAGTTAACGCCAGGCGAAGTTTCTTTGGTAAATAGTGTCTATCGTGGCCTTATTGACACCTCGAAGGTTAGAGTCTTTTCGGCAATCCCTGCGTATGCGCGGACTTTTGCCAATCCCGCTGCCTTTACCCCAAGTAATAATTCATATTTTGATCCAGGATACTATGCGGATGACTTCTCTATCGACCAAAATATCGACAAGAGAGCCAACTTTGTTCATGAAATGATGCATGTCCTTCAGGTTCAAACGATGGGTAAATTTTCTTTTAGATCTAAGATAGTTGGGTTAATAGCGGAGTATGGCACTAATTACAATCAAGCCTATAATTATGACATCAACAACGCGAATTTTAATAAGCTTAATCTTGAGCAGCAAGCAAGGATTGTGGAGGATTTTTATAAAGCAACTCAGTTAGGGCTGCCAACGGGCCCATACGAAGCGATTATACCATTCGCCACAACTGTGCCAGTACCGACCCCGAGGCCTACCGGACCAGCCGCATCCGGAGCCGGATCTGTAAATCGATCCTCGGCAGGCGGTGTCGCCGGCCGCGGAGGCAGCGAATTTGGAGGAAGTTCGCAACCTGGAGGAGGTTCGCAACCTGGAGGTAGCGAGCGGGGTGGTAATGTTCGTGGCAGCCCAAGCACCGGTCCCAGATCATCCCCAGCTGCCAGCCCCTCACAATCGCCGACTGACGCTCGGGCTCCAGACCGTAGCTCAACGCCCGGCAAGGTCGGTCCGTCGCGGGCCGGTGATATCTCCACTCCATCAACGGCGCCAACGCCAACTTCTCGCCCAGACGTGTCCAATGAGAGTAATTATGCCCCAGGTGCGGTGACTAGGGCGCCCCTTGCGGCTCCGACGGCGTCCCAGCCCCGTCCACCAGGATACTATGTCAATTCATCTGGATTCTGGAGCTGGTATGGAGATCCGGCATTGGAGCCAAACTATGGGGTTAAGATAAATCTGCCAGAGGTCGGTCACTTTATGGACATCGGTCACTTTATGAACAGCGGCAGTGGCGGCGACCGCGCTGGTTCGGGATCGAGTCCATTTGGGAACGGAGGCCTCATTTCGACGCCAGTAGGCGATCACGCCGGCCATCCCAATGGCGTATCGGGCAACAAAGACAATGGCTGGAATGGGCACCCTGTTCTGCTCGACCTGTCCGGCAACGGGCTTTCCATCAATCCCCTCTCCTCGTCCTCGCAATTCCTCGATCTTGACGGCGACGGTTATCAGCATCGCACCGCATGGGCGGACGCCGGCACTGGCGTGCTGGTTCTCGATGCCGATGGCGACGGCAAGATCAGTCGCTCCAGCGAATTCGTCTTCACGGAATGGGACCAGACGGCGACGGGCGATCTCGAGGCGCTCAAGAGCGTATTCGATACCAATCACAACGGCCTGCTCGACGCCGGCGACGAACGCTGGTCCGAATTCAAGGTGATGGTCGACGGCCAGCTTGTTTCGCTGGCTTCGCTTGGCATCGCCTCCATCGGCCTGACGCCAACCGGCAGCGGCCAGAATTTCACCGATGGTTCGGCGATTACCGCGACATCGCAGTTCACCCGGACCGACGGCACCGCCGGCACAGTCGGCGATGCCGTGCTTGTCTCTGACGCCAATGGCTACATCATCAAGAGCACTACGGTCACAAATGGCGACGGCTCCAAGACCACAGGTCTTGCCGGCTATGGCAAGGATGGAACGTTGGCGTTCCAGAACCGCATCACTGTCAGCGCCGACGGCCTGTCCACGACGACGCAGTTCGACGATGACGGCAACGGCACCTATGAACGCTCGCAGAGCGACGTGACGACGATCACCGCCGGCGTGCGCAAGCGCGTGGTCAGCGATTTTAACACCGACGGCTCGCTCGCCGAGCGCACCACTACAACGACCAGCGCCGACAAGAACACCGTGACGACCACGCTTGACCAGGATGGCGACGGCGCAGTGGATCAGACGCAGGTGTTCGCTAGGAATGCCGACGGTTCGACCACGACCACGGTTTCAGAAACCAGCGTCAGCGGCACGTTGCTTCGGAAAATTGCGACCACAGCATTGGCCAACGGCCTGTCGAAGACCGTGCAGGTCGACTCGACCGGCAGCGGCCTCTACGACCTGACCAGCACCGAAACCACGGCTGTCGCCGGCGATGGCACCCGCACCAAGACGGTGGCCGAAACCAGCAGCGGCGGCACCTTGATCGAAAAGGAACAGACCGTCACCAGCGCTGATGGCCGCACCCGCACCGTCTCGCATGATCAGGACGGTAATGGCACCTACGAAACACGCGATGTAACCGCCATCACCAATGGCGCCAATGGTGTTTCGGTCACCACTGTGTCCTCCTACAGCTCTACCAACGCACTCATCGGCAAAACTGTCGCCACCACCAGCGACGATGGCTTGACGAAGACAACTTCCACCGACCTGGACGGGGACGGACTGTTCGACGTCATTTCCTCTGATGTGACGGTGGTCGGCACCGGCGGCAGCCTGACTGAGACCCAGCAGCTAAAAAGCCGAGATGGTTCGCTGCTGGGCAGCTCCACAACCAACACCAGCGGCGACCGCAAGACTATCTCGATTTCGACGGATGCCGATGGCGACGGCCATACCGATGCCGTCAAGGCGATCATCGTCGACGGCGCCGGCGTGACGACCACGACCGGGATTCTGTACAATCCCGATGGTTCGATCGTGGGCAAAACCTTCGACCAGACCTCCGCGAACGGCCTGTCGGTGACGAGCAAGGCCGATCTGAACAGCGATGGCATCTACGACGCCGTCGTCACCGACGTGACGACCACGGATGCCTCCAGCAACCGCACGCGTACGGTGACGACCACCAGCGCCAGTGGTGCGCTGATCGGCAGCAGCGCCATCACCACAAGCGCGGACAGCCTGATCCAGACCGTAAAGGACGACATCAACGCGGACGGCATCGTGGACCGGACGACGGTCCAGGCGACAGTGCTCGGCGGCGACGGCAGCCGCACCGTAACCACGACGACGACCAGCACCAGCGGCGCGGTGCTGGCCATGACGGAAGTCAAGACCAGCGGCGATCGCAAGACGACCACCACTACGATCGACGCCAACGGCGACACCAAGATCGATCGGACGCAGGTCGCTGTCGTCAATGCAGATGGCAGTCAGGTCGTCACAGTATCGGACACCGACATCAATGGCACGCTGCACGCCAAATCGGAAACCACGCTGTCCGCCAACGGCCTGACCAGAACCGACAAGCAGGACGTGAATGGCGACGGCGTCTACGATGTAACCACGCAGGCGGTGACGGTCATTGCCGCCACCGGCGTCCGCACCACGACCACCTCGCAGACATCGAGCAACGGCACGCTGCTGTCAAAAACGATTGCTGCGGTGTCGGCCAACGGATTGACCATTGAGGCCCAGTTCGATGCGGTTGGCGACGGTGTTATCGAGGCGAAATCCAGCGATGGTACCGTCCTCAATGCTGACGGGTCCACAACCAGAACGGTTTCGGTGCTCGCCGGCACCGGCGCTCTGGTCGGCAAAACGATTGCCACGACAAGCGCCAACGGCCTGACGTCGACGCTTCAGGCCGATGTCGACGGCAACGGAACCATCGACCGGACCACGACCGCAACGACGGTTCTGGCGGCCGACGGTTCCAAGACTGACACGATCACGGTGAAGAATGGCAGCAACGTCCAGATCTTCCGTACGCAGACGGTCGCCAGCAGCGACGGACATAATGTCACGACCACAAATGACCTGGACGGCAACGGAACCACCGACGAAAACGTGACAACCGTTCTGAAAAGCGATGGCACGACCACCGAAACGGCCAGCACCTATGGTGCCGGAGGCGCGCTGACCTCGAAGGCAACGCATACCATCAGCGCGAACGGCCTGTCGGACACGCTTGCCACCGATCTGGACGGCAACGGCACTGTCGATCAGTCGACCACCGACGTGATCGTGCTCAACGCCGATGGCAGCAAGACCGCGACCATCACCGATCTCGATGCTGCCGGCGCGGTCAAGGACAAGACGACGATCGTCACCAGTGCCAACGGCCTGACCAAAACGGTGACCTGGGCCGCGGTTGGCACGACCACCAGCCGCTCGATGACCGACACCGTCGTGCTCAACGCCAATGGCAGCACGACCGAGACTGTTAGCTATAAGAATTCGGACGGCTCGCTGGAGAGCAAGATCGTCACGACGATCAGCGCCGATAAGCTCACCACCACGACCACCAGGGACGTCGACGGCAACGGTTCGGTCGATATCACTACTACCAATGTGAAAAACGCCGACGGCAGCGTGACCTCGACTATGTCTGGGGCCAACAGCGACAATTGGTCATCGGCTTCGACTACCACAAAAACGACGACGGTCAGTGCCGACGGCCTGCACAGCGTAACGCTGTACGGGCCGACGTCGATCACGAAAATGCCGACGATGACCGCCAAGACGACCAGCGACACAACGATCGGCGTCGACGGTTCGACCGTGACAATCGTCAAAGATTACCAACTGACGACGACGTCGACTCCGACACTTTTCCTGGCCGATCAGATCAGGATCACCAAAGCCGGCGACGGTTTTTCCACCACCAAAGAATGGGACGTGAATGGTGATGGGAGCTACGACAGCAAGGAAACCGACGTAACGGTGCTGAATGCCAATGGCTCGACGGTGCGCACCATCAGCAAATTCGAAGGCGCCGTCCTGAAAAGCACTTTTGTCACGACAACCAGCGCCAACGGCCTGTCGATCACGACGAACTGGGATGTCTTTGGAACCATCCCCTTCAGCCAGGACACGACCGATGTAACGACGATCAATGCCGACGGGTCATCGACGCAAACCGTCACCAACCTGAAGGCCGATGGCTCGCAACTGTCGAAGTTCGTCACGGTGACAAGCGCCGACGGCAGGACGACGACCACTCAGGAAGACATCGATGGCGTCGTCGGTTTCGACCGGACCACGAGTGACAACGTACTTACTTTGGCCGATGGCGCGACCGTTGAAACCATCAAGAAATCGACCACGGGTGGTGTGCTGCTGGACAGCGCGACCGTTACGACGAGCGGCGACAGGCGGACAGTTTCGATTGTCCGCGATGTCGACGGCGATGGCACCGTCGATCAGACCGAAGTGACGACGAAAGCAGTCGATGGCTCGGTCAAGACGGTGATCACCGATTTCAGCGCGGCCAACCATAAATCGGCCGAGGTCACCATAACGACCAGCGCGGACGGCCTGAGCACGATTTCGGAATGGGATCTCGACGGCGACGGAACGGTCGATCAAAGACGCACGGCGACGAAAACGTACCTGGGAGATGGTTCGGTAGAAACCCAAGCAAGGGACAAGTACGTCTCGGTCAGCCAGTTCGGCTTTCCGTCCGAGTCTTTCGCGAGAGCATGGAACACGGTCACCAGCAATGACGGCCGCACCGTCTATACCGCGACGGACATCGACAATGGCGGTGTGGACAACATCCGTGCGGCCATTGTTGCGGCGGATGGCTCGGTCACGGAAAACTTCCACAACGGCTATCATAATGCCGCTCTGCTCATTCCGGGCCTGATTTATTGGAAGAACGATGTTGCGGAAAACGATTTCCTAAATACCGGCGCCGACGGGCTTGTTGCGGAAAACGTCATCGTAAAAACCAGCGCGGACGGCCTGACGACGACGACATATTTCGACTTCGACGGGAACGCCACGGATCCGACCAGCAATCCGACTTCGAACCCGAGCACGACCAACTTCGAGGTTGTCGCGCTTTCTCAAGCCCAGATCGATGGCTCTGTCGTTACTACGTTCACGGAAAAGAACAACAGCGGCGTTGTTGTCGCCAAAGGCACGATGACGACCAGTGCCGACGGACAGACCACGACTTTGCTGAAGGACGCCGACAACAACGGCACTTATGAGCACACCGAGACGGCTGTCACCCGGATCGACGGATCGATCCGGAAGGTTGTAACGGATTATGATGCAAGCGGAGTGGCGACAAAAACCGTGACCACCGACGTCAGCGCCGATGGCAAATCGACGTCTGTGGTGATCGTAAAAGACGCGGCTGGCACCGGCACCACAACCGGCGTCGGAGTCGAATTCATCGCTACGGGAACCACTAACGACACGATTTCCGGCAGCGCCGGCGACGATCACATCCAGGGCGGTGCTGGCGTCGACAAGATCAATGGCGGTGCCGGTGACGACGTCATCGACGGCGGCACCGGTGCGGACGAACTGAGAGGAAATGCCGGCAACGATACCTATATTGTCGACAATGCTGCAGACCAGGTTATCGAGGACCCGGAGATCATCGGGGGCGGGAATAGCATCGACACCGTGCTGAGTTCCGTGACCTACACGATATCCGATGTGGATGTTGAAAACCTGACGCTGAGCGGAACTTCGGCCATTAATGCGACAGGCAATTCTTCGGACAATGTTCTGACCGGCAATTCCGCCGCCAATTCGCTCAGCGGCAGCGGCGGCAGCGACAGTCTTTACGGCGGCGCCGGCACCGACTCGCTCACGGGCGGTAAGGACAACGACACCCTCGTTGGCGGCATCGGCAACGACTACCTGAATGGGCAGGACAGTGACGACGTCTACGTGTTCCAGCGCGGCGACGGTAGCGATACTCTTGAAGACGTCGTAGCGGTGACGACCACCGCATCCGCCGACATCAACGCCGCGCAAGCTTTGGGCGTTTCGGCGAGCGGAACGGTCAATACCTGGATCGGTGGCTATTATTGGCAAACCAGCACGAATTCGCTGTTGAAGCTGGCAGATGGCGGCAAAGACTCTCTCACTCTCACCGGCGGCATAACTGCGGACAATCTCTCCTTTGCGTGGACGGGTGTCGGTCAGGATAATCTCCTTGTCAGCATTGCCGGTGGCCCGGCCGGGGATAGCATCACAATCAATCAACAAGCCTTGGCTGCCGCGAAAATTGAGAAACTGACTCTCGATGGCCTCGGGACGATGAACTTCGCAGTCGCGAGCGCTGCCGGGGCGACGCTTAATGGCACGACAAATCCAGAAATCCTCTTTGGCGTCGGCGGCAATGAGACGATCAACGGCAATGGCGGCAACGACATCTTTTACGGCGGAGCCGGTAACGATGCCATCTATGGCGGGTCTGGCACCGACACGGTCTATGGTAATATTGGGAACGATAGCCTGAATGGCGCTGGCGGTGATGACCGGTACGTCTTCCGTCGCGGCGACGGCACCGACAGCATCAAGGACTTCAACATCGTCACCACCACCGCAAGCGCCGACATCACTGCGGCGCAAGCAAAGGGCGTCTCCGCCACGGGCATCGTCAACACCTGGGTCGGCGGTTACTATTGGAACACCAGCACGAACGGTCTGCAGAAAGCGACAGAGGGCAATGTCGACACACTGGCACTGGAAAGCGGCATCAAAGCCGAGGATCTTTCGTTCTCGTGGATTGGCGCCGATAGCGACAATCTTGTCGTCACAATAGCCGGTGGTCCTGCAGGCGACAGCATTGTGCTCTACCAGCAGAAAACCGCGGCAGCGCGCATAGAAAAGCTGACGCTGGACGGTGTCGGCACGATGAACTTCCTGGTCGCAACAGCGTCAGGGGCGACGGTGACCGGCAGCACGGCGGCGGATATCATGTTCGGGCTTGCCGGCAACGAAGCCCTGAATGGCAATGATGGCAACGACATCATCTATGGCGGTGCCGGCAATGACACGATCAACGGCGGGATCGGCAACGACGCCATATACGGCGGCGCCGGAACCGATTATTCCAATGGGGCCGTCGGCGACGATCGCTTCGTCTATCGCCGAGGCGATGGCGCTGACGCGATCGACGACAATACCTCGATCGTAACGACGGCTTCAGCAGATATTACCGCGGCAACCGCAAAAGGCGTCTATGCCGGAGGAACCGTCAACACGTGGGTTGGCGGCTATTATTGGCAGACCAGCACCAACCAGCTTCTCAAGCGGCAGGAGGCCGGAACGGACACTTTGGCGCTTGAAGGGGTTTCTGCCGATGACCTGTCCTTCTCCTGGACGGGAGCAGGCAACGACAATCTGCTGATCAACATTGCTGGTGGGCCGGCCGGTGACAGCCTGCTGCTCTATCAGCAGGGGCTCGCAGGTCACGTTGAGAAGCTGACGCTCGACGGCATGGGCACGATGAACCTTACCGTGGCCACCGCTGCCGGTGCCACCGTGAACGGCAGCGTGGACGCCGACATCATCTTCGGCCTTTCCGGCAACGAGGTGCTCAACGGCAATGCCGGTGACGATGCGCTTTATGGCGGTGCCGGCAGTGACACACTGTCGGGCGGCACAGGCAACGACAGCTATCATTTCAGCGCGGGAGGTGGCGCCGACACCATCGTCGAATCCGGCACCTATAGCGACAATGACGAACTGGACTTTGGCACGGGGCTCGACGCGAACGAACTCTGGTTCAGCCAGCAGGGCAACGACCTAGTCATCTCGGTTCTGGGCACGACCGACAAGGTGACGGTCAGCAACTGGTTTGCCGGGCCTGGAAACGTCGTCGAAACTATCAAATCGGGCGACGGAAAGGTGCTCAACCATTCCGACGTGGCAACACTCGTCGCCGCTATGGCCGGATTCGATCCGGCAACATCTCCCGGCGGGACGGGCATCCAGCCCGGTGATCCCCGACTTGGCGATCCAGCCCAGATCGGCACCATCGCAGCGGCGGTGCAGTCGTCCTGGGCGGCGCCTTGAGGTAAGCAGTGCGGCTATACGAACCGGCTCAAGGGCCGGTTCGCTTCGCGACGGCGGGGCTCGACTCTGTGAGCTGATGTCTCTTCCGGTCTTCCGGTCGAGTGGCCGCGCGGCATGCAGCCATTCTCCCGTCGTGGCAGTCTATTTTATTTCCGGACGCAATTCTCGGGCAGCGGCTGTCTTTTGCAGAATCGGGGATCGGAGAAATCCAGCCCTTCGACTGAGCCGGTGACCAGGCCCCAACTGCGCTGCTTATCCATCGAAATCTCATAAAAATCGTCGCCGCTGTACTTGAAAGCTTCATCCTCCAGAGCGACGGCTACACCCATCTCTCGGAGATATCGTTTCTTTTCCAGGTGAGCATTGGCTAGAACCTTGGCGACCCTTTTGGCCGATTTTATCTCAGTGAAGCTCCTGTCGCCGTTTGTGTACAGGACGGCTTGTCCCTTGTGGACCCGAATAAGGTTGCGGTCGCTATTGAGCCTTTTTACGCCACCAGCAAGAAAGAACGGGCAGGCAGACAGGCAGTTGGCCTCTTCAAATCGGGCTGTGCCATCAATCCCTGACATCGTGCGACACACCGAGGGCTTGTTCTTGCAAACCACGGGTGAAGTACCAATAGCGATCGTCAGCTTGTTCTTTCTGGCGATCCTGCCGAGTTCCTGGGCGGACTGACGGTCACCACCGTTGGATGTCAACACAATCGGTAGGTGAACTGCGCCGAGGCTCTTCAGCAGCTTACGCAAAGCTGGCGGCGAGGAGGTTTCGATCGAGCCTGCAGCGTAGATCCACTCTGGGCAGATTGGTTCACATGCCGGGTCCGAGTTCCGGATGACTTGGAAGCTCATGACTGTATCGGGGGCCCATGCCAGTGCTGGCAGCATTTGCAGTGCTACAAAACAGGTCGCAGGCAAGATCAAGAGCGCAGCGCGCCACAAACAGCGAAAGAAAACCAAAGCCGCCCCCCGAAGGCATTCTTAGACAAGGATGACCGTCAGCGTTTTCACGATCGTTTGTCAACTACGGTCGGATCTCATGCATCGCCCACGTCCCCAGTGTCGCAATGGTGGGCCAGTCGAAGCTGCGCCTATCGAAATCGGCCAGGTCGGCGTACGCGAAAGATCTGGAATGCCCGCGGGCGTGTGATGGCGCTCCGGACCCGCTGGCTTGCCATGGATTTGCGTCCCCATGCATCGCGGCGGCAAGCTGTGGTGACGGAGCCAGTGATTCGATGGCAGCAGTTCGGTTCGGAGTTCAGGCTAAATTATGAGACAGTTGGAAAATGAGGGTCCCGGCGATAGGACTAGGATGGGCAAACACGACAACGCTGAACGCCTCTTCGGCCCCTCGCAAGAAGGATCACCCACCTGCGGGCCAGGTCCGCCTCGTGCAATGGCTCCTTGGGGTCCGCAAGCCCCCTCCACATCGCGGTCACCCCCATCGCCTATCGTTACCGGCCCGGCAACTGACCGATCACGTTGCAATCGACCTTGCGGTCTGAACGCGCGGTGTAGGCGGCGTAGATCACCTGACCCATGCTCATGGAGATTTCACGCACCAGCTTTCGACGGACTGCGGTGGCGAACATGGCGGCCTCGGTGACGCCGACTTGTCGTCGAAACAATACAAAGAGCGAGGCGTGCTCAGTTTGATCTTGATGGCCTACTGAGAGTGCATCTATCTAAATTGATCGAGTAGTTCCTTTGCTTCGACGAGGTCGCGCGTATCGAGACCTTCGGTAAACCAGGCATATACAGGAGTCAGCAGGTCGCGAGCCTCTCCGTCTCGGTCCCGAGCGTGGCACAGCCGCGCGAGGCTAAGAGCCGCCCGCAACTCCAGCGATTTCGTACCTTGGTCGCGAGCCAGGATCAGGGCCTTTCGGAACCAGCTCTCGGCGGTATCATCTGGGGGATTTTGTTGCAGCAGGAGTTCACCCTTGGTGCGGAACAGCTCAGGCACAAGATGTTTCGAACCGAACTCTGCGACGATAGTCAACGCCCTATCCAATAGAGGCAGCCCTTCGCTTGCCCCACCACACTCGCCGCAGGCCCGCGCCAGGACACAGAGGTTGTGTTGCAAGCCGGCTCCCACACCCATCGCTGTGATAGCTGCAAGTCCCTCGCGCATCTCCCGGATGCCTTCCGCCAAATGCCCCTCTTCAGCGAGCGCCCAGCCGAGTTGGAATCTGCCCTCGAACATCTCGCGCCGCAGGCCGAATTCCTTTGACAGCGCGATTGATTTGTCTAGACAGCGGCGCCCTTCGTCGGGTTCGCGCCGCAAGAGATGAAGGTCGGTGAAGTTCGCCTGCGCCATCGCCATCGTGAAGGGATGAGATACTCGTTCGGCCAAGGTTACGGCTTCTTGGCAACGGACAAGGGCTTGGTCAGGATAACCGCGAAGCCAAAGCATCAGCGCAGAAAAGTTCCTACAGCAGACGCCCGGGTCGTGTCCGGTATAGATGTAAGTCAAGCAATGATCCCGATCGGGATCGTAGGTCGCGATACCATAATCTAAATGGTGTTCGGCGGCAGTGTAGTCTCCGATGTAGTATTTGGTGGCCCATTGCCGATGATGTGCCTCGAGGAGTAGGGCCTGGTCGCCGGATGCCCGCGCGAGATCCAGACACTGAAGGCCGAGTTCGTCAGCGGCGGGCAAATTGCCGGAAATCATGTGGTACGAGGCTTCACCACAGAGCGCGACGAACAACTGGTCCGTGTCACCCAGTTTCTCGGAAAGCGTACGGGCTTCGGAGAAGGCCTGCAAGACCTCCGGCGCTGCAAAGCCCCTGGTTGCCATCATGGTCACGCCCAATGCCGTCTGGAGATGAATCTCCTGTCGCAGGCGACTCTCTGAGTCCGGCAAGGACGCAACCAGTTCGATTCCCTTGCCTAAGTTGGCAATCGCCTCAGGATGGGCCGATCGTTTCAGGGCTTGTTGGCCAGCCTTTAGCCAAAAGTCGACGGCTTGCTGAGGAAGGCCGCCGGCAGCGTAGTGGTACGCAAGCGTCTCAGGTTCGGTCTCGACGATCTCGCGGAACTGCGCGTCCAGCTCTGACGCGATGCTGGCGTGGATGTGTTGCCGCCGGCTTTTCAGCAGGCTCTGATACGCGGTGTCCTGCACGAGCGCATGCTTGAACGTGTAGGTCGCCTCGGGCGGGACGCCGCGCCGAAAAACGAGTTCGGACTTTTCAAGTTGCTGCAGGAGGTCCCCCAGCCGGGCATCATCGTAACCGGTCACGGCAGCCAGCAGACGATGCTGGAAGACACGGCCGATGCAGGCGCCGATCTGTGCCACCTCCTTGACCGGGGCAAGCCGGTCGAGGCGGGCCATCAGCGAATCGTGCAGCGTTGACGGGATCGCTAGCGAGGGCAAGTGGCCCGACAGGACATAGTGATCGCCTTCATCGATGAGGAGGCCGGACTCGAGAACAGTCTTCGTCAGTTCCTCGACGAACAGGGGCACGCCTTCCGTCTTGGCGAGGATCTGGTTTCTGACGTCGGCTGGCAGCGACTTGCCGCCAGTCACGCGGTCGATGATCGCTGATCCTTGGTCACGATCGAGGCGGCTAAGCGATAACGCAGTGACATACGAGAACAGGGTCCACCGTGGCTTGAACTCAGGGCGGAAGGTGATGATCAGAAGCACAGGCAGGTTCTGCAAACCGTCGATCAGCATGTCGAGCCATTCGCTGGTCGTCGGGTCGATCCAGTGGGCATCTTCAATGATCATCACGACAGGTTGTCGCGCCGCAAATCCTTCGAGCAATTGGATCAGGGCTCTCAGCGTTCGTGACTTTTGCGCCTGCGGCGTCAGCTTCAGGGGCGCATAGCGGCCAGCGGTGTCGATTGACAGCAGCTCCGCCAACAATGGTACCGTTTCGGCAATATCGGAGACAGCCTGTCGCAACAGAGTTTCGAGCTTATCGAGCTTCGTATCCGAAGTGTCGCTGTGCCCCAGTCCCGCAGCGCGCTCGAGTTGCTTCGTGACGGGATAGAGTGCACTGTTTGCATAGTAGATGGAACAGAAGTAGCGCAACCGGGCGTGCGGCTCGGCGCTCAGTCGCTCCTCCAGCGCGGCAGTCAGCCGCGACTTGCCGATCCCCGGCTCACCCGACAACAATATAGCTTGGCCCTTTCCTGCCCGAGCCTGCTGCCAGCGTTGAAGCAGGAATTCGAGTTCCTCGGATCGTCCCACCAACGGTGTTGCAACGCCATGCAGCGCATCAAAGCGCCCTTCCGCATCTGCCTCGCCGGTGATGCGCCAGGCGGGAACGGGAGTTGCGAAGCCTTTAAGTTGCTGGTGGCCGAGATCGATCATGTCAAACAATCCGACGACCAGCCTGTGCGTGCCGCCGGCAATCACGACGGTGTTCGGCTCGGCCAGGGCCTGCAAGCGAGCCGCAAGGTTGGGCGTTTCGCCGACGACGGCCTCTTCCTGCGCTGATCCTTCGCCAACCAGGTCGCCGACCACGACGAGACCGGTGGCAATGCCAACACGGGCAGCAAGGGGTTCGCCCGATGGCGTCGTCAGGCTAGCGGTTGCCGCTGCTGCCGCCAGACTCGCGCGCACTGCCCGTTCGGCATCGTCTTCATGCGCCCTGGGCCAACCGAAATAGGTGAGCACACCATCGCCCATGAGCTTGGCAACATAACCCTCGTAGCGTGCAATCTCCGCTGACACCGCACTCTGGTAGGCACGGATGACGTCGCGCATTTCCTCCGGATCGAGCCGCTGTGACAGCTCGGTCGACCCCACGAGGTCGATGAATGTCACGGTCAGCTGCCGCCGCTCGGCCTCACGTACAAGCGCGGCTGACACCGGAGCGGACACGGAACTCGCGGGCGACATGGTGTCGTCGTCCAATACGGCAATCGCCGCCAGAACCTTGCGACGCGGGCCGACGGGTAGGCCCAGCTCCCTTAGGTCATTTTCTGTGAGATGCCGAAGCGCATCGAAATCAACTTCGTTCGCGGTGAACGCCTCAATGTACTTGTCGAGCCCGAGGCGGGCCAGCCAAGAGGCGATGTCCGGCATGATGCTAACCTCGCTGCCCGGAAGCCTATCACGATCGTCGCGCGCCGGACAGCAACACTCTACGATTCATGTCTTCGCTTTCGGAGCAAACACACACCCAAGGTGGCCTGAGCGAATGTCGGCTCGCAACGCTTTCCGGACCCTCAAGATCGCGAGACTGAACCGCAGCCATGGGTCAGTTGGATCCAAACTGATCGGATGTCTGCTATCGATTTCTAGAGTTCAGAAGCTGCCGGACCGATCTCGGCCCCATAGAATCCCGGTCAGCCTGCGCCCAATGTCCGCCCTTGAGGCGATTTTTGCGATTGCCGGATAGCGGACGCTGCAGGCGATTACCCTGGACATCCTAGTTGCGCCATAAGGCGACCTTCATGGCGCTCCTCAAAGCTGCCCTTCGCGCAACGGCTCGAGTCGGACCTATATCTGACCTTTGGCGAGCGGTTTGGAGACGTTGTGATTGCCAGCCGCCTACGCCTCGTCCGCGATCCATTCGAGCGAGGCGCCATGCGGGTCGGTCCAAGCGACAGGGGAGCCGTTCACAGATAGGAGGAAGCGGCCTGGCGGCCAGCTTGTTCCGGCGCGTGTGGCGATGGACGGGAAGACGCGAGGGAACTCGTTCGATACCCAATAAGGCGAGAGACGCATCGCCTGCTCGGCGAAAGCTTCTCTGTCACCAAGGTCGGAAACATAGTCGAGGACGGCTGTGTGAAAGATGACGAGTG